>JAJTDW010000009.1 GCA_021298175.1 Pseudomonadota bacterium | reverse complement strand
ACATTTCTTACATCTCCATCTGTATTAAGTAAAACTCTATCGGATGTACTACCTGAACCTATGCCACTGCCTGAATCTCCAATAATATTATGGTTATGCGATGGAAGATTTGCAATTGTTAATGTTTGGGTTTCTGTACCTGTAAACTTACCTACACCATTTGACGCATCTGCATTTGCCAAAACTTTACCTTGATAATCTGGTGTGTTGAATGTAGTTGCATTAGATACACTTGCAATAGTTAAAAATGCAGTATGAACTCCTGATTGAGTACCACTTGTTGCAATATAAATACCTGCGATTAAATTTGCATAACTTGTTGCTAAATTAAAAGTGGTAATATTTAAAACATTAACCCAATACGTTGTATTTGCAGTTAACCCTGTTGGCAATGCACCTGTTGTTGTAAAATATACTTTTTGACCTGTAGTTAGCTCATGGTTAGTTAAAGTAATAACAGCAGGAGTGCTTATTGCAATAGTACAAGTACCTTTCTCTGTATTTAATAAATTAAATAATGCAATATAATCATTACGATTGTAATTATTACCATTACACAATAAATATCCTCCTATATTTGGTGATACATTTTGAATAATAGTTCCAGTAGGTACATCGTTAGCAGTTGTAGGTGTTGGTGCATTTAATTGTCTAGCAATAACATAACTATTAATTGCGTTTGGTTGCATATTTCCGTTACCAGTCTCCCGAATACTAAAGTTAGTTGGTGATGTTATCGTAATAGTATAATATAGCACACTGTTAGGTGTACTTGTATTCCCACTATCGGGAGGACATATTATTGACTCTTGACCTACAAATGCCCCAGATGTTTCATTATACCAACCAATAGTGCCACCGCCTCCACCCGCAGTGCCTTGCCACACCGCAGTTAGTTCGTATGTTCCCGCAGAAACAAGTCTTACAATTCCAGTACTTGCTAATGTTATATTACTTCCTAAAGAATTTAATATTTGACTAAATCGCATTCTTCGATTTGCGTCCCAAGTATTAACCCCAGAAGCAGGTTTAATTCTAATATATTGACTTTCAATAGTATTTCCACCCGCAGGGACACTCCAACTGCCTGTCGCATTTAAATACTTATTAGCCACCCCATCACCTGCCAGTTACACTTGCAGCAGTCCCAGTTGTATTTTGATTTAATGTTGGAACATCACTTACCTGAATTGCAGACATTGATACGTTTGTACCATTACCACGTAAATATTGCCCCGATTCTGCACTACCTGATAAATTGTTGATTGCCATTTGTTGCGTTGTTGCTCCTGTTCCACCTTTTGCAATTGGCACTGTATTTAATGTTAATACTCCTGTATTAGATATGACCGCATCTCCTGATACCGCAACAGGAGTTGCTACCCCTTCTGAACTTCCTACCAAAATATTACCTGAAGGAGCTACATTTGTAAGACCATTAGTAATTTGGGATATTGTATAATCGCCAGTTTGAGCTGTAATTGCACCTGTTCTACCAAACACAGTATTCACAGCATCTTGAATAATAAGCCAATTACTTGAGCTTTGCCCTGGGTTATTTACAAGGGCTCTAATTGAAGACCCGATGGGTACTGATTCACCTCCCAATGTACCTGCAACAGTAACATACCAATAATTACCAGCATTGATTGCACCTCCCGTGCCAGTTCCTCCAGTTGTAGGGAATGTGTTACTTGAAGCATTGTAACCACCTCTTAAGTCTTCGCTACCTGTTATTGCTAATGCAATAGCTGTTTGAGTTGCTTTAGATGTTAATAACGCTGTATCAGAGCTAGTTGTCGATATTGTTGATACAGATAACCCACTATCAATTACTTGTCCTGAGCTATTAACAGTTACTAAATTATTTGCTGTTGGAGTTGATATAATATTTTGTTTGCTCGTGTCGCTTGGGTGCACGTGGTCTGAATTAACCACATTACCAGAACTACCAACAGAAACAATGCCATTCATTTTAATATTTGCTGTACTTGTTTCAAAGTTTTTGTTAAAAGCTGTATTTGTAGCAACATCCTGTCCAGTTACACTTGCAGCAGTCCCAGTTGTATTTTGATTTAATGTTGGAACATCACTTACCTGAATTGCAGACATTGATACGTTTGTACCATTACCACGTAAATATTGCCCCGATGCTGTACTACCTGATAAATTGTTGATTGCCACTTGTTGCGTTGTTGCTCCTGTACCGCCACTTCCTATTGCCAATGTACCAGCTAAAGTTACTGCTCCTGTAGTTGCAGTATTAGGCGTTAAGCCTGTTGCACCAGCACTAAAACTAGCAACTGGAGCAACTCCTGAAGCAGCAGCAGTTAATCTACCCTTTGCATCAACTGTTAGATTAGTATTAGTATAAGAACCTGGAGTAACTGCAGTAGTGGATAATGTGGTTATCAAACTACCAGATGTAGTAGCAACATCTCCCGTTAAAGCAGGAAAGGCTGCAGCTGGTAATGCACTTTGTGGAGTTACTTGATCTCCCGTACCATTAAATACCGCTAATTGATTATTTGTAGGAGTAGCACTAGATGAGGTTACTGGATTAATTAATGGTGCTTGATAATCAGTTCCTGATACTGCTTGAGATAAAGACGTACCATCACCCTTTACTATACCTGTAACTGTTGTTGATAAAGTTATTGCTGGTGTAGTTGTTGGATTTGCCACCGTTCCTGCTAAACCATTTGCTGGAGCAACAGAAACACTACTTACGCTACCACTAGCACCGCCATTAATTGCACCCTGGAGCTTTTCTAAAGCCTTCTGCACCGAATCATTATCATTTATCGAAGTGGGTGGAGTAACTGGAACAAAAGGAGAATTAACATTTATGCCAGCTGCAGTATCGCTCTGAACATAACCGCGTATTGCATTGTAACTTTTTAACATTATATACCTCTTTACTTTAAAATTATAAATTACTTGGTGAAGGAAATAATATAATTGCTCACCTAACGTGAGGGTCAAGAGATATTTTTAATTATTTAGATACTCCTAAGAGAAATCCATCTTAAAGCTCTCAGGAATAATGCAAGAATTTGACCAGTATATTTAAGATGTTGTAATAAGTAGTCATGCAAATGTTTTTTAATATAATTCATTGATAATAAAATAAAACAATCTCATGGATAATAGCAAGATTGCCACGCTTCGCTCGCAATGACGTAGTACATAATATATTGTGAATTGGGTGAAAATATAAGTCTTTCTGAGGAAGTGCCTTAGATTGTGAAATCATTTCTATAAAGTTGGAAAAATTGGCATTTACAATGGGTCACATTATAGATTTCTTAGAGCATGGATTCCTGCCTGCGCAGGAATGACTAAGATACTAATATTAACAATAGCTTGTGTCATCATCGTGCTTGACACGGGGATACATAACATGTATTTTGTCAGGTATTAAGTGTATTCTTCACTACCGTTTGAGAGAAAACTCTCACCATTTGTAAGAAAATCCATGACACTAAATATGTTATGCCAGTCAATTTCTTCATTTATAGAATAAAGAGCAGCAGAATGATTAATCAATATGAATTTAAGTCGTAATTGGATTATTTCCTGCTGAATAAGTTGAGACTGAAGATCTAATGACTCTAGCCAATTAACATTATCACTTGAAAGTATAGATTTAATTTGCTTCAAATTAAATCCCATATATTTAAGGCTATTAATTCTTTTGAAGTACTCTAGATCTTTATCGGAGTAAAAACGATACCCAGCCTCATTTTTATAATGCGGTTTCAAAAGCCCCTGTTCATCATAGTAATGTAATGTTCGCACTGTAACTTTAGCTAATTTACTAAATTTTTTGATTGACCAATATTTACTCATACTCACCTCCTCACGATAATATAATTTATAACGTAACGTGAGAGTCAAGCTAGATATGAGCATTTTTAAATATTAGTATTAAATATAAGTACAATTCTTTGATATTAAAGATAATTATGTTTGGGTTTTTAAAAAACAAAATAAGACAAGCAAATTAAATACACTTTATAATAATGGATGATGCAAAATTTGCAACAATCTCTGTAGGCGTTTAGATGATACTTTATCTATAGTTTTAATTTCTTGAGCAAATAAAGATATACGCAACTCTTCTATTTTATATTTAAAATCATATAACTCTTGGGGTACTACTTTATGTGTGGTTTCCAAATTATCAATTAAATCATACCACTCATTATACAGCACCATAACTTCATCTTCTAATATCTGATCTTTTTTAGGATTATTAGAATATTTATTTAGTCGGTAGAGTATAGCTTGTAAATAACGCGATAAGTTCTTTAGATTATCGTAATTAACATATTTTAAAAAGTCTTTAAAAATTAAATCATCAAGTTGTAATACAATTATATCTTTTAATGGGTGGTTAATAATAGTGCGCTTAACTTGATTATAAAGAGTTGCAATTGCAAAAATCGTTACTGAAAAATCAGCAATTGATGAACTTAATTTATCTTTACTGGACATAACCAATTGGCTAAACTCTTCCCCTGACTGAGGAAATAAAGTTACATCAATACTCATACGTAAAACAAACATGATGCAATCATTTAATAAAGTATTTTTATCGTATATATCACTTAACAACAAAGATGTTGGTTTAAAATTATTAAACTGCTTTTGCTCTAAATATTTTAATTGCGTAGTTAAATGTAGCTTAACTAAATATAACAACCCTTTTTTGCTACTAATGGAAGCTTTAGCTAAATTATCTGTTACTACAAAATTAATAGTATTGTCTTTTACAATTAGAGTATAGTAACCAGTAATGGTTTTATTATTAATCTTCAATTCAGTAGGCTGTAATAAGTCTTTTAATGGATGAATCCAGCTAGTAATATTTAAAATCTCATAATTACTACTTAAATTACTAACCAAAGTGTGTAGCTTATCTGCCAGAAAAACTCTTGCCAGTGATAAATCATCACCCTCCCAGATTATTTTTTGCTTATCGGTAATTTTAAAATGGATCTTTAAATAACAAGGTAATTCGATCCTCAGAATATCACTAGGCTTAACATTTATTTTTGTTGCATGCTCAATAAATGTAGCTAATTGCTCAGCAAAACTCCGATTAATATCCGCCTTTTCTAAAAAAGAAGTAATAAAATTATTTTGTGGGTTTAAGCCAACCCGCACTAATTTTGGTAAAGACTTAATGATATAGGTAATTTTCTGTCTTATAAGACCCGCAACCAACCATTCAAATGCATTTAAATTTAATCTATTTAGCTGTCCAAGCTCTAATAAAGCATTAACCCCATCATTTACATTACTTGGGTCAAATATGTATTTTAGCGCAATGCTTTCTGTATTAGATATTATATGGTTTGGGTATAATTCCACACTATTTTTAACCTGAGAAAATTGTTCAATAAAACTCTTTTCATCTAATTTTAATTTATCCTCATTATCCTTACACCAAATATTAAAACTTCTAATATCACAAACATCATAAGGAATAACTTTATCATAAAAAGTAAATAACTCATCTTCAAATAGCACCAACGCGGTTCTTAATTTATCTTCTAACTTCTCTAATTGGTGAATAACTTTTTGATTATGAGTAATAAACCCATATTGTTTACCCAACTCGTTGGGGACCAACTCATTGGGGACCAACTTATTGGGGACCAACTCGTTGGGGACAACCCCATCTCTAATAAAAACCTCTCTGGATAATTGTGGATTAAGCTTACTAAAAGCAACACTTCTTCTATCAACTAGCAAACCGTATAAAAGTGTAGCCTGTGTTACTACAACTTCACCACGTTTCTTCTCCCAACGTTCATTAGAGTAGGTATATTTAACTAAATGCTTACTTATTGGAATAATCCATTCAGGTAAAATATACGCATTCATCCTAGCATATAACTTGGTGGTTTGCATTAACTGAGCACTGCAAATCCATTTTGCTTTGTTAACCGCACTACTTGGATGAATATAAAACTTTTTGCTATTAGTACCCAAATAATAGTTTTCTACTAGATCTTTTTGCCCAATATTAATAATTAATCCAGTTAATAAGGCCTGATGAAGCAGCTCATATGATGTAGCTATTGTATTCTCTTTAAACTTTAAATTATGCACTACTTCTTTTAACTGCCCGTATAATTCCCCCCACTCACGCATACGCATAGCAGATAAAAAATGTTTGGATAAAGTTTCGTGTAACAAGCGATGAGATTTTTTATGCAATAGCTCATTTTTATACCATTGCCATAGGTTTAATACTGTCATAAAATCTGACTGTTTATCAACCCAAATTTGATGAGCTTGTTTAGCCTTTTCTTGTGCAATATAAGGATACTCTCGTGGATCAATAATAGCTAGAAAAGAAACAATAATCAATGCTTCAGATAAAGCATTAAATTGGCTGCCAGCACTTACCAAAATACGTGCTAAGTTAACATCTACTGGAATTAAAGAAATCTGCCTACCAATATTAGTAATCTCTTCATTCTCATTAATAGCATTTAAACAAAATAAAGTTTTAAATCCATCATTAAAGGCTTTATCTGCTGGCCTATCTAAAAAAGGAAAAGTCGCTGGCTCACCAAGCCTAAAACTTAATAAACGTAATATTACATTAGCTAAATTACTGCGTAAAATCTCTGGATCAGTAAACTGACTTCGTGTATTAAAATCAAGCTCAGAATATAACCTAATGCATAATCCATGACTCAAGCGACCAGATCTACCAGAACGCTGCTTAGCGCTTGCTTGAGATATTTTCTCTATTTGTAATTGTTCAACCTTATATCGAGAATTATAGCGCTTAACACGTGCTAAACCACTATCAATTACATATTTTATTCCAGGTATAGTTAATGAGGTTTCAGCTAAATTAGTGGTAACAATAATCTTTAGTTTTCCATCATCTCTAAAAATTAAATTTTGTTCTACTTCATTTTGCCTAGAAAATAATGGCAATAATTGTAATCTATGCAATGTGGTTTTACGTAAAAAACTAATACAATCTTTAATCTCCCGCTCACCAGGTAGAAAAACTAAAATATTACCCGACTCAATCTCCAAACAAGATTCAATACTTGAAAAAATAGCTTGGTTTAAATCTAAGGTCTCCTCTTCAAGTTCATTTAATGGTTGATAGATTATATCTACAGGATAAGTCTTGCCCACAACACTAATTACTGGGGCATTGTTAAAGAATTTGGATAATTTGTCATTATCAATTGTTGCTGAGGTGATGATGATTTTTAAATCAGTGCGCTGTTGAAGGATGGTTTTTAAATAACCTAAAATAAAATCGATATTTAGGCTACGCTCATGTGCTTCATCAATAATTAAAGCAGAATATCTCTTTAGTGATTTATCTGATTGGATTTCTTGTAACAAAATACCATCAGTCATTAATTTAATAGCAGTGCTAGATTGTGTTCTATCCTGAAATCTAACCTTATAACCCACTAAATCATGGGAGTTTAACTCTTCCCCAATTCTATGAGCAATGGATTTTGCAGCAACTACACGGGGCTGAGTATGTCCAATGATTTTATTATTGTCAACAAAACCCATCTCATAAAGCATTTTAGGCAATTGCGTAGTCTTGCCAGAACCAGTTTCACCACAAACAATTACTACTTGATTTTGTAGTACTAACTGCTTTATCTTTTCTATTTCCTGACTTACAGGTAAATTCTGTGGGTACGTTACCTGTATCATGATACCTGTATCGCAGCACATCTCACTTTTAAAAGATTGCTACACATTGTTAACACACAAGTATGCACACAATGCTTGTAATGACAACACTTATGAAATCTAGCTATCAAGATGACAGACGTGTAGAAGATTTTGGTTTTAAAGTTAGCTTTAATTTTATTATCATTAGCAAAGCCTCTAAAAAAATCTTAGAAGACATTTTTGATTGACCCACTCTACGATCTTCAAATATAATTGGAATTTCTTTAATTCTAAATTTATTGAGGAAGGTTTTATAAGTGGTTTCTACTTGAAAAGAATATCCATTAGACTTTAAATCATTGACGTTTATAGAATCCAATACTTTACGCCTAAAACATTTAAACCCACCTGTTAAATCTCGAATATTTATACCTAAAATAAATCTTGAGTATAAACTACCACCCCTACTTATAAATTTACGCACTAGCCCCCAATTTAACACCCCACCACCTTTAATATAACGACTACCTATGACTAAGTCGTTAGTTTTTATTTCTTGCAAAAACTGTGGGATATATTTTGGATTATGTGAAAAGTCAGCATCCATATGCATAATTACTTCATAATCTCGGCTTAATGCCCAATTAAAGCCAGCCACATAAGCTGTACCTAATCCTAGTTTACCAGCTCTTTGCAATAAAAATAATTTATCCATATATTTAGTTTGTTGTAAATTCTGAACCAACTCATAAGTTTTATCAGGTGATGAATCATCAATAACTAAAACATGTGCCTCAGGTACAGTTGTAAAAACCTGCTCTAATAGCGGGACAATATTATCCCGCTCATTATACGTTGCAATTAATATTACCGTCTTCATAACTCTTCTTATTTACTTAGATGCAGATGATGCATCTTTAACTGTTACAGCCGCATCTGGTACAGCGCCTAAAGCTTCATCCATCATCGGAATTAATTGCTCCGCAGGTAACATTCCAGGTAAAATCTTACCATTGGATAAAATAACGGTAGGAGTGCCTTCAATTTGAACCACATCAATACCAATTTTATAAACAGTATCTAACCCTTTAGTATCACAACTCATATCTGTAGGAAGAGCTTTTTTATTTCTCATCCATTTAGTCCATGCCGCAGATCTATCTTTGCTACACCAGATTTTGATTGAATCTGGTTTAGCAGTTGGGTGATTTGGCAATGGGAATAAAAATGTATAAATTGTAGTATCTTTTAAATTAGGCGCTATTTGTTTCTCAAACATCTGGCAATATGGACACTCAGGATCCGAGAATACTGCAATTTTTCTATGTCCATCACCATTAACTGTTTTTATAGCTAAGTCTAGAGGTAACTTACTAAAATCTATTTTGCTTAATTCCTGTGTTCTTTTTTCTGTTAAATTTTGTTTGGTCGTAACATCAACCACATTACCAAATATAAGAAACTTGCTATCCTTTGATACATAAAACACTTTACGCCCAACACTTACTTCATAAAAACCCTCAACTGGAGATGTGCCAACTGTAATGTCTTTAGGTAAATCCGGAACTGATTTCTGTAAATTTTCTTTTACTTGTGACATCGTTTGCTCTTTTTTTTCACAGCCAAATAACATGCTACCAAATAACAAAGCTATTAGAATTTTTTTCATCTTTTTCCCTTAAAAATTAGATTGCATTGGATATTAAATATTTCTTAAGTATAGTTACTCTATTAAATATATTTAAGCCAATATTACGAACGGTTTTAACAAAACTATTATCATTACTAAATAAACCCTGCAATGCATGACATGTTAGTTGCATTTTTCTAACCAACATGACTCTTTTATTGCTATAGCGATTAAGAACTACAGTATCTGCAATCTGATAGCTTTTTAGTTTAGACAACTCATATGCAAGAACTCTAGCATCAGAAAATCCCAAATTAACACCCTGACCTGCCAACGGATGTATAGTATGGGCAGCATCTCCAATTAATACTACATTACTAGCATAAACTTTATCAAGTAGATATAAACTCAAAGGAAATATTTGTGGCTTATTAATAAGCGTTAGTTTTCCCAACTCATAACCCGAAGCACTTGCAACTAAATTCTCAAAATCATATGTATCTAAATCTAATAACTCTTGATGATCGGAACAAGACCAGACAATAGAAATACGATTATTAGGCAAAGGCAAATATGCCAATATTTTACCATTATTAAACCATTGACGTGCAGTATTATTGTGCAGCTTCTCACACTCAAAATTTGCTACAATCCCATGCTGGGGATAGCCAATCTGTTTAGCATTGATATTTATAGCTTTTCTTACAAACGAATTAGCTCCATCAGCACCAACAATTAATGTACTAATGTAATTATTATTAGCTCCGCCTAATTTCACCTTATTATTGTCTAAATAATCCAAGCTAAGTAATTCATCATAAATAAAAGTTATATTAGTTAATTCTGATAACTGTGCCAAAATAGCCTGCTGTAGATAGTTAGACTCAATTGTTTTAGATAAAAAAACTTGATAAGAATCTCTCTTATCTAAAATTATACAACCATTACTATCTCCATACACATCCATTTTATCTATTGTTCCTACTTTCCCACCCTCATTTGGCCATGCATTCAAACTCTTCAAATAATCTACATTGTGAGGCGAAACCGCATAGATTCTACTATCCAAAACACCATCAGCTAAAGCCAAAACTGGCTTATAATCAATAATTGCAATAGATAACTTGGGGGTTTTGTGGGCAATATCTAAAGCAAAAGTAAAACCGACTAAGCCACCACCCACAACAATAATATCAAAAGTGTGTACTTTCATATTGAAGCCCTAATATTGCCCATCACTTCTTGCTTACCTATTGTAGAAGGCGGCGCTATTTGCTTCATTGGAACCCCAATCTGTTTGAGCACAACTTATATAACAACATTTTTTATACCCCAAAAATTAAGCTGCGACTAAGCTTATTTTGTAAATATTTACAATTACTTAAAGTAATTAATCCCAGACTCCGAGTCAAACTCATTAGCGGAGATTGATGATCCAGAAATTTAGCTAAAACATGCGTAAAATTGCTTACAAAACCCACGTCCAGACGACGTTTATGATTATAAGTATTAATAATATCAACCCCCAAACTGAAATCATCAATATGCATAACTATTTCACATAAGTCTCGTACATCTCGTAACCCTAAATTTAATCCTTGTGCTGATATCGGGTGAACGGTTTGTGAAGAATTACCAATTAGCACTACCCTATTTAATACTCGGTTTTGTGCTACTTGAAGTTTTAGAGGAAATATAGATATATCACTTACCAGTTCAATTGTTCCAAAACGCTTCATAAAAGCTAAATCGACAATCTTAGTTAATAAAATATCTTTATTAGACAAATCTTGTACCAACCTATTAGATAATGCCCATACCAATATATAATTATCTTCTGAAGGTAAAAGTACCATAGGACCATCTAACTCAAAGCGTTCATAAGCAATATTATCATGCGGCTTATGCGTTTTCAACTTAACCACTATCGCCTGCTGAGCATAATCATGCATCTTGTATTTAGTATTTTTTTGCTTGACCAATCCACCTTCAGCTAAAATCACTAAATCTGCGGTCAGTAATTTATCAGGATTATTCGCATCTGATTGACTATAAGAAATGGTTGCGTAGCTATCATTTGTAAGCACATCATTAACTAACGCTTTTTGCAACTTAATTTGTGGGTACTCTCGTATTTTCTTATACAAAGCTTTCACTAAATCAATATATTTTATAGTGTAACCTAAATGAGCCAAATTAACATCTCTAGCATTAATATTACTTATTCCCAAACCATTATGTGAAATATGTACTTTGTCTATCGCTGTTACAAAATCACCCACAATAACGCCTAAATTTTCAATTTGGATATAACTTGCATAAGATAATGCCAATACCCTACCATCAGGATTAAAAGAGTCTAGTTTGGAATCCAAAAGTGTAACTCTTTTATTAGCTTTAGCTAAAGTTAATGCGGTCACTAAACCAACTGGACCTCCACCTACTATAACTATTGTTTCATGTTGCATAAGATAACTTTATAACCTATTTATAACTAATGATTAAATATTAAGGCTAGCGCATTATTGTTTATACATAAATTTGTATACAATAACTCGCAATGACGAATAAGAAAATTAAACCTGGCAAATAAGGGTTTCTATATCTTTTACTTCTTTGGGTACATGGCTAGTCATGTTTACAATTCCAGAACTAGATAACAAAATATCATCTTCAATCCGAATACCAATATTCCAATATTCTTCAGGGATTTTATTATCTGGTCTAATATATAACCCTGGCTCAATAGTAGTACACATACCTGTTTTAAAATTACGCCATTTACCATTAATTTTATACACCCCTACATCATGTACATCTAATCCTAGCCAATGACCAATCCCATGCATATAGAATTGTTTATAATTATTATTAGCAATATTATCTTCTACACTACCTTTTAACAAGCCCAAATCAATTAACCCTCGTATTAAAATTTGAGTAGCACAATCCCCAGGCTCGTTCCACGCAACTCCAACTTTAATTTTTTCTATTGCTTTTTTATTAGCTTCAAGTACAATCTCATAAATAGCTTGTTGCGGTTTGGTAAATTTACCGTTTACAGGGTAAGTTCTGGTTATATCCCCGGCAAAACCCTTATATTCGCAACCAGCATCAACTAAAAGTAAATCCCCCGATCTTATCTCGGAGTTATTAGCAACATAATGCAATACACAAGAATTTGCCCCACTAGCAACAATAGGAGTATACGAAGGATAACGCGCTCCATGCTTATAAAAAACCTCTAATATTTTAGCTTCTACTTCATACTCATATTTGGCATTTTTGATAAATTTCATCGCTTCGATATGCGCAAACCCACTAATTTCACAGGTTTTACTAATTAATTCTATATCATGTGCGTCTTTAAATAAACGCATTTCTGCTACTATTCGATTAATATCTATTATATTATGCGGTGAACTAACTCCACGTCTAATCATATTACGAACATTACTTAAGGCTTCAATAATCATTCCATCATATTTTGGCATATGTCCTAAAGTGTAATATAAGGTAGGCATGTTTTCCATCAAGCTTACAATTTTTTGCGGAAACTCTACGATTGAATAAGATTCATCAAATTTAAAAGCTGATTTAGCACCTAAAACTCCATGACGAAATCCATCCCAAATCTCACGCTCTGGATTTTTTTCTCTACAAAATAAAATACTTTTTTTATTTTTAATATCTAAAACTAATACTGCATCTGGCTCATCAAAACCAGTTAAATAATAAAAGCTGCTATCAAATCTATACTGATATACTGAATCCTGATTGCGAATAATTTCCTGTGTTGTAGGAATAATGACTAATCCATCATCTAAAGTATTTATTAAATTATTTCTACGATCCACATAAATATGTTTGTTGTCCATTATCTTAAGCCTCTAACAATTCAATTATACAATATTATATACCAACCAGTGAATTCAGGAATAAAAAATCAAATACTTCAAGTGTATATACTTAAAATATTATCTAACTTAATATAGTATTTATTAAATATTAATTAAATCTATAAGCTAATTCATTTAAATTAAGGGTACTCAAAAGACCGCTAAGTTTTTGCTTAGCTATTTCATTAGAAGTGCTAACTTTTTTAGCTAAAATTAACTCATTTTTTAGTGAATGCTCCCAACCAATTAATTCCGTTGCAGTGACAAAATAACCATAAGACTCTAACTGCAAACAACGCAAAACATTGGTAAGATGACTACCAAATTCACGGCCATGTACTGCTCGTTGCCAAATCTCAGCTAAAACACTATCATTTTTTTTGCTATGATTTCTTTTAAGTATTGCTGCAACTTCAGCTTGACAGCATGGCACCAATACTATATACTTAGCTTGTTTTTTAAGAGCAAACTGTATAGCATCATCACTTGCTGTATCACAAGCATGTAATGCTGTTACGATATCTATTTTCTCAGGAATCAAGTTAGAAGTAGTTGCTTCAACAACTGATAAATTAAAAAACGACATGTGATTAAAACCCAGCTGATTAGCTAACGCTGTAGATTTAGAGATTAACTCATCCCGTGTATCAATACCATAAATTTGTGCTGTAATAGTACTCTTCAGAGTTTTAAAAAATAAGTCATAAAGAATAAAACCCAAATAAGATTTACCCGTTCCATGATCAACCAAGCTAATTGAATTCTGCGAATTCTGTAGTCCTTTTAGTAATGGCTCGATAAATTGATAAAGATGATAGACTTGTTTTAATTTTCTGCGACTATCTTGGTTAAGTTTTCCATCACGAGTTAGGATATGTAATTCTTTTAATAACTCGATTGATTGACCTTCACGAATTTCGTGCTTAAGATTATTATTAGATGCTTGCGGTTTATTTGACATTTTATACTCATTAGATTAAAATTTTCGGTGTAAGTTAATACTCTGCATTATGGCAACTGCTATTTCTTCAATTGACCTTCTACTGGTATTTAAATATGGAATATCATACACTTGCATAATATGCTCAGCTGCTGCAATTTCACTAGTGCAGGTGCTTATTTTTGCATATTCAGTATTAGGCAAGCGATTTGTGCGGATGAAGTGCAATCTATCAACATCAATAGTTAAACCAAATAGCTTACCATGATGTGGCACTAAAGCCTTTGGTAATTTATCATGCTTTAGGTCTGTTTCGGCTAAAGGATAATTAGCTGCTTTAATTCCATAGTTAATAGCTAAATATAAACATGTTGGGGTTTTACCAACTCTGGATACACCAATTAAAATCACATCAGCTTCATCAAAATTTTTTGATGTAACACCATCATCATTATATAAAGAATAATCAATCGCATCGATTCTTTTATAATATTTGCCTTCATCACTAATTCCATGTGACTGCCCAATTGCAAGAGAAGCTTGCTGCCCAATTTCTTCTTCTAAAGCTGGAATAAAAGATTCAAAAAAATCCATATAACATACATAATTAAGTTTAAATTTATTTCTAATTTCAGGGTTTATTATACTAGTAAATACTATAGGTCTGATACCTTCATGCATATAATGATTATTAATCTTCATAATAGCTTGATCCGCTTTATGAACTGTATCAACAAAAGGCATTACCTCACGACGAAAGTCCACGCTGCCAAACTGTGTTAATAATGCATTACCTAAACTTTCAGTAGTAATACCTGTTCTATCAGAAATAAAAAATACACTTTTCATAAAACATACCTAAAGAATAAAATTTATTATGCGATATTATCCCATATTAATAGGCTTAGATATATAGGTTTATTTAATTAAATATTTTGCAGTTAATGGCATACTTAACATATATTTTACAAAAATAATATTTTTATGCTTGACTTTAACGTTACGTGATCCTTTACACTAATATCTGGAGGAATAAAAATGAATAAATATTGGATAATTAGAACCTTTAATAAGCTACTTAAATTAACAATTAACATTATCAATTATTATAATAAGAAAAGAAAAATTTAGCGAGCTTTTATATATAGACAAATTAGTAAGTTATAACTAGTATAAATGATTTTCAAATAAAAGGGAGGCTCTTTATGAGCTACATTAAACTCATGGGTTTTACCCAAAGTGGTACTGCTGAATCTTTGATTGTAGGTAGCCCATTTGTTACAATAGATGAAAAAGTTATAAGCCAAGACACTTTACAAACTGCTGTAGAAAAACTTCAAGGGCAAATTGATGCTGGCATCTCTGGTAATGGCACAGTAACATCCGTTGCTATAATCAACAGTAACGGATTTGGCGGATTAGTGACAAACCCAAATACCACCCCAGAAATAACTCTTTCAACATCAATAAATGGATTAATCAAAGGTAGCTCTTCGGCATTAGTTCCAGCTATTGCTGGTGGAGACTATAGTGTTGGCACAAATACACTAGCAACTGGAATCTTGATGTCTACAACAGGAACGGGGAATTTATCCATAGCAACTCCTTCCGATTTCCCTACACTTAATCAAAACACTACAGGAAATGCCGCCACTGCAAGTGTAGCAACTACTGCACTTAATATTAGTGGAACATTAAGCATTGGACAAGGTGGCACTGGAGCAAATACAGCAAATAGTGCATTAAATTCTTTATTACCAACACAATCTGGCAATACAAACAAAGTACTCCAAACTGACGGCAGTAATACTTCATGGGTACCTATTTCAAGTAGCCCAGTAACTAGTGTTAATGCTCAAACAGGAACAGTTGTACTTGGCATAACGAATATGAATGATGTAAATATATCATCCATACAAGACTCCCAGGTATTAATTTATAACTCATCATCTGGCAAATGGATGAATGTCACATTTAGTGGCGGACTTACAACTTCAAATACTGGCGTAACTACACTTAATAATTCTGCGGTCATAAATCAAGTAATAACTGGATTTACTCCAATATTGGGAGTAGTGAGCAGTTCTGATTCAATATTAACTGCCATAAATAAAATTACTTTTATCACTAACCCGCCTCTAGCTAGCTCTATTCATAAAACAAGTAGCTATCAAATGGGAGTAAATGATACAAAAATTATTATGGATGCAGGTAATCAGACCGTAACATTGCCCAATGCCACTGAAGTAGCAATTGGACAAACATATACTTTTAAACTGGGAGCCGGTGCACAAACAGGCTCATTAGCTCCACCATTAGGGCAAACTATTGATGGTGGAATCGATGCGATATCAATAACTGGCCCTTATAACTCATTAAGTGCCTTTAGTGATGGTTTTAATTGGTTTGCATGTTAAGCACACGTATACAAAAACATTATCTTGCGTTACTATGTAAAGCGAGATAATAACTAAAATCATATTTTATTTTTTAGGAGCATTAAAATGGCAGGTACATTTCAAGGTATAAGAGCTAGCGCCAATGGCTTAGCATCATTAGATAATAATGCATTAGTCCCTATGGAACAATTAGGTGCACTAAGTCAAAAAAACTCATGTCAGGTAGCAACAACGGCTAATATTGCCACATTATCTGGTCTATTAACAATCGATGGATACACCACTCTCGCTGGAGACAGAGTATTAGTAAAAAATCAAACTACTAATACCCAAAATGGTATCTACGTAGCAGCAAGTGGTGCATGGATCAGGAGCACTGATTTTTCTACAACAGGAGATGCAATTTCTGGAACTTTTACTTTTGTTCAAAATGGAACTACCCAAGCATCCACAGGTTGGCTATGTACAACGGCTAATACCCCAACACCAGTAATTGGAACAAATGCTATTACTTTTGCACAATTTTCTGGAGCAGGTACTTATAGCTCAGGTACTGGGTTAACTTTAACAGGCACAACTTTCTCTTTAAATAATTCAACAACAACAACTTTAGGTGGGGTAATTGTTCCAACTGCTGGTCGTTTAACTGTACTAACTGCAAATACTAATCAATTAACTTTAGGTACTACTAATACGACCACTTTAACTATGGCGGCACTAACAGCAAGTAGAATAGTTACATTACCTGATGCTAATAGTAATACGATTCAACCATTAGGTAGTGCAACAGCTAATCAATGGGTTGCTTATATTGATAGCACAGGTACACAAAACTTAGCGCAGCCTGCATTTACTAATATATCAGGGATTGCAACTATAGCACAAGGTGGAACTAACTCTGCAACACCATTAGCCAATAATAGTTTAATGTATAGCACTAGTGGTGGAATTAGAGAACTGGGTAATGCTACCAATGGACAAATTGCTATAGGTTCAACTTCTGGAGCTCCTGTACTTGGAACTTTAACTGGTACAACTAATCAAGTTAATATTGCTAATGGATCTGGTAGTATTACTTTAAGTTTGCCTCAATCTATAGCAACAACATCAACTCCAACATTTGCCCAGGGAACCATTAATAATGCGCCAGTTAGTCCAACAGATATTGCTAATAAAGCTTATGTGGATACAACAGCACAAGGCCTCGATATTAAAAACTCTTGTGCTGTAGCTACAACTGCTAACATTGCCCTATCTGGTTTACAAATAATAGACGGTTACACCACTCTCGCTGGAGACAGAGTATTAGTAAAAAATCAAACCACTAATACCCAAAATGGTATCTACATAGCAGCAAGTGGTGCATGGACTAGAAGTCCAGATTTTGCTGCTGGATCATATCAAGACGGTTCATTTACATTTATAGAGAATGGAACTATTAATAACTCAGCTGGCTGGGTATGCACTACAGGAAGCGATGTAGGAACAACTGCTACAACATTTACCCAGTTTTCTGGAGCAGGCACTTATAGCTCAGGTACTGGGACTAACTGCAAATACTAATCAATTAACTTTAGGTACTACTAATACGACCACTTTAACTATGGCGGCACTAACAGCAAGTAGAATAGTTACATTACCTGATGCTAATAGTAATACTATTGTTCCAAGTACAGCTGCTACAAACCAATTTGCAACAGGAGTTAGTTCTGGTGGGGTTATTTCTTATGCACAGCCACAACAGCAAAACGTTAAGATCAATGTATTGTTACGTTCTGCTAACTATACTCTAGCAGCTACTGATAATAAAGTTGTTTTAACCACAACGGGTTTAACTATTCAACTGCCTACTGTAGCATCAGCTGCTATAGGTCAAGAATATACAGTGCAATTATATAATGTTGCAACAGGAACCCTGATCCCAAACTCTGGAGATAGTGGTGTTACCATTAATGGTCTGTCAACTATTACCATGTCACCATTTTATGGTAGTTTTACAGTTTATACACCTGATAATGCACAATGGTTATTAGCGTAATACTTTAATAGCTTACAGAAATTAGGCATATATGTTCTTATATAGCAATGTTTGCTATATAAGAACAATAAATTAAATTGTTTTAAAGGATTCTCTAATGTCTAGTACTTTTCAAGGTTTGCGCAATAAAGCCAATGGATTAGCAGCTCTTGATAATAATCTAAATTTAACAGCAAATAATTTAATAGAAGGGTTTACAACTACAGCCACATCTGCAAGTACAACCACATTAACAATCTCAAGCACTGCAATCCAGGTATTTACTGGTACAACAACACAGACTATGGTATTACCAAGTGCACTTACATTAGCTAATGGCACACAATATACCATTATTAATCAATCAACTGGAGCTATTACAGTTAATGCAAATGGCAATGGTAATATTACTACTGTATCCGCATCTGGTAGTACCACAGTAACCTTAACAGATAATAACACAGCAAATGGTACTTGGTATACAGCAACTGCTGGGACGTTAAACACCAGATTAACAGGATATGTAGCAACTGCTGGTACTATAGTTGATACAGATACTATATTAACTGCATTTAATAAAGTTGGCACTTCATTAAATACCACTTTTTGGCAACAAGGTAGAATATATGGTATTACTGAATCTCCAAATACAGATACAACCTCATCAGGAAGTACAACATTATATTTTGGGCCATCATATTCTGGGAATATTATTACTCTATATAATACAACGATTTCACAATGGGTTACACAAACTTTTAGTGAAGTTTCTATTACTATGACACAAACTGCTGGAAATTATGATGTTTATATAACTTCTTCAAGCTCAACAGAAGTTACCATATCTTTAATACCATGGACTAATAATACAACACCCCCAACTCGTGGTACACAAAATGGAAGATTAGTTAAAAATGGAGCCAGTGAATCACTGTTAGTTGGGGTTATTAGAACTAATGGAACAAATACATTTTCATGGTTAGGTTCGCGATGGATTATAAATGTGTATAATCAGACTAATATGCTATTATTAGCTCAAGATACTAGCGCTGCATCATATAATTTTAATCCTGCAACTGCAAATATTATACGGGCATGCAATGCGAATACAACCGATGGAGCAGGAAGATTCAGTGGCTTATTTGATAAATTTAATACACAAAGCATTAAGTTAAATAATTTTCAAGTTATCACAACATCTTCAACAACGAATTCTAGTGGATATATTTCAGGAATTGGAGTAGATAGCACAACTGTAAATAAAGCATATTCTACAGAATCAAGATCTAATGTGGTAGCTGGAACTTTAGGGAATAACCTCTCTACAAATTTTACGTCATCGGAACTAACGGGATACCATTATTTTCAACGAACTGAAGCTTCTACTGTTAATAATGGTATTTGGACTTTAGCATTAGCAAATCCAACTTTTGGACAAGGAGGATTAATGCAAGGGGATATAATGGGATAAAAACAAGTACATATCTTTTATAAATTTCACTTGCAAATCACCCATAACTCGTTATATAATAATGTTTTTAAACAGAAAATATATTAATAAACGAGTTATGAATAATATTCAGCAAATCCATTAACTATACACAATAGCTATTAATGCCAACCATATTTATTAGCATAGACATTTTTCATAACCTGAGTTAACCACAAATATCCAACAATAGTTAAGGATAACCAACCAAAATAAGATAAAGGTAATTCTTGCATTTTTAAATAGCTTGCAGTTATTGGTAACATTGGCAATAATAACCCAATGCTTAAAATAACTATCATCATGATAATCATATACCATGATGCACTACTTTGAATAAATGGAATCTTCCTCGTTCTAATCATATGTACTATCATAGTTTGGGTAAATAAACTCTCAATAAACCACCCAGATTGGAAAAATGTTGCATGTGTAATACTATTAGCACCATAGAAATACCATAGCAAAATAAATGTAGTTATATCAAAAATAGAGCTTAATGGACCAAAAAAGATTATAAACCGCCTTAATTCTTTTGCATCCCACCGCTGGGGTTTTGCAATAAAATCTTTATCTACATTATCAAAAGGGATTGCAATTTGAGAAATATCATATAATAAATTTAATACTAATAAATGCATCGGTAGCATAGGCTCAAAAGGTAAAAATGCGGAAGCAACTAGAACACTAAAGGCATTCCCAAAATTCGAGCTGGCGGTAATCTTAATATATTTAAGCATGTTAGCAAAAGTTTTACGCCCTTCTTCCACCCCCTCTTCCAGTACCATCAAGCTTTTTTCTAATAATATAATATCCGCAGCCTCTTTGGCAATATCCACTGCCGAATCAACCGAGATACCAATATCGGCAGTTCTGAGTGCAGGAGCATCATTAATTCCATCCCCCAGAAAGCCAACTGTATTACCCGCATCACGTAAGACCTTAACAATCCTCTCCTTGTGTGATGGGGTAAGTTTAGCAAATACAGTTGTATCATAGGCAAGCTTAGATAACTCGGCATCACCCAATTTATCAATATCAGAACCAAGTAGCATCCCCTCTATATTTAAACCAACTTCTCGGCATACTTTAGCAGTTACTAGCTCATTATCTCCAGTTAAAATTTTAACTGCAACCCCATGTCGTCTAAGTGCCTCAATTGCAGGCTTCGTGGTTTCTTTAGGTGGATCCATAAACGCAATATAACCAACAAGAGTCATCTCGCCTTCATCTGCAACACTATACGAATCTTTAATCTCATTATATTTTTTGATAGCAACGGCAACAACCCGTAAACCTTCTAAATTAAGATTTGCAGTAACATCACGTAATTTTTTTAATAACTCTTCAGTTAATGGAAGAATCTTTTCATGATGGTATGCGGTTGAACAACAAGAAATCATTTCTTCTACCGCACCCTTACAAATTAAGGTATGCCCATGACCATTATCTTCTACCACAACTGACATTCTACGACGTTTGAAATCAAAAGGCACTTCATCCACTTTTTTATGCTGTTTAATTAATTCTGGAATATCACCAAAATTAGCACGTTCTAATACTGCCACATCTAATAAATTTTTAAGCCCAGTTTGATAATAACTATTTAAGTATGCGTATTCCAATACATCATCAAAATCTTCACCCATAATATTTGTATGCCGCTCCAAACAAATCTTATCTTGAGTTAAAGTCCCAGTTTTATCTGTACATAATATATTCATTGCACCAAAACTTTGAATAGCATCTAGTCTTTTTACAATTACTTTACGTCGAGACATCACAACTGCACCCTTTGCAAGGGTCGAAGTTACAATCATAGGTAACATTTCTGGAGTTAAACCAACAGCAATAGATAAAGCAAACATTAAAGCACTCATCCAATCGTGCTTAGTTATACCATTTAAAACAAATACAACTGGGGACATAATTAACATAAAATATATTAATAGCCAACTTACTCGATTAATCCCCACCTGAAAAGATGTTTCTCTGATTTCTTGTTTTATCACTCTATTAGCTAAAGAGCCAAAAATAGTATCCTTTGCAGTAGCAATTACAATTGCTGTTGCAGTACCACTTACAACGTTAGTACCCATAAAACCAATATTTTCTAGTTCTAATGGATCAGTAACTCCAGCTTTTGATTGGATAGAAAACTTCTCAACAGGCAATGACTCTCCCGTGAGAGAGGCTTGAGATACAAATAAATCTTTAGCTGTTAATATACGTAAATCTGCAGGGATTAAATCTCCAGCTGAAAGAACAACAATATCTCCAGGTACAATCTCTTTAATAGTGATTTCAACTTTATTAGCACCATGATTATATAAGTTAGCATTTACTTGTTTTTCATACTCCAATAATGTTTCTTGATTCTCATCATGTCTAAATACAGTAGCTGTTGTGCTTACCATCTCTTTTAATCGGTCTGCGGCTTTATTTGATTTGCGTTCCTGAACAAAACGCAATATGGTAGAAATAGCTACCATTAGTGTAATTACTACAATACCTCGAATATCATCAGTAATAATAAAAAATATATCCAATAAAGTAAGTAGTAGGTTAAAAGGGTTTTTATAACATAACCATAAATGTTTAAACCAAGTTAACTTCTCCTGTTCTTCAATTTCATTTAATCCAAATTTAGACTGCCGCTTGATAACTTCATCATTATTTAAACCATTAAAATGCGATTCAAATTCAGAAAATAATTTTATATCCTCAGAATAACTATATTTAATAACCTTATTTGTCACACCCTCTGGTGAATCTTTATGTGAGACTAAATAATTCTCATCCAATAAATTTGGGTCGCCGACAAATTGAGCACGACGGGTAAACCTGTTATCAAAAAAAGTAATTATTTTATTTCGAAAATTATTAATAATGCTCATAGATGAATATCGCTCACAACAAATTTTAATATGGTTAGAATTTTTAGACTAAATCCAGTAAATTATAGCATTTGTGACTATTTAGTAGTCCAATAGTTAAGACCCTGTTTAAGATCTTTAATCGTTATAAAAAGCAATAGATTGGAAGATTTTAAACAGGTTCTAAAGTGGTGTATCATGCGCAATGTATGGCTTTGAACTCTTGAGTAATTTCCTCTGGTATGGAGTCTAAAACACCATGTAATATAGCCTGCTGAACTAGAAGTTTGGTAGAACTGCCAACAAGACCAAACTTAGGACAAATTCTTTTAGCAATCATTTTCCCTACAAAACCTCTAGAGCAACCGAGATATTCTGCGATTTCATTTTGAGTAAACCCAGAAATCAATAAAAACAAGATGACTTTTTCTTTTTCATTTAGAATAACATTTGCTAACTCTTTTGTTTTGATAACTTTAGGTTTTTTAGTATGTAGCAACATTAATTCCATATATGATGGTATCCGTGTATTTCTGCCAACAGCATAATAACCAATATATTTATTGTTGTACTGAATTGGAATTAGAGAAAATAATACTAAGCTACCCATGGACTTGAGTTTTATAATGATATCAACTATTCCAGCACCTTGCTTTAACTTTTCATGATCTGTTGCTATATCAAAATAACTATAATTGCTGTTTTTTGCAAATAAGTCATCTAAATTTAGCCCTACGATATCAAAAGAATTTTTATAGCCTAATAATTCAAAAAGCCCGCCGGTAACAGATAAAACCGTATCGTCAAAATGACGTACAAAGCCCACACATTTGTTATTGCTATCCTCAACAAATAAATTTTTAGCATAGTCAACCAAAAATATTTTTTCTTGTTCCATGATGATAAGCACCTATCCGCAACGCATCTCTTCCATGATCAATATAAGCAATAATACTAAAATATATTCCCACATAAATTTTATACACGCGTTATACACCAATTACAGATTCTGATTTTACCATATATTATATATGCTATGCTATAATAATCACTATTTATACTCATTGGCGTTAAATCCCAGACGAGTCTATCTTTTACTTTGCCACAAGCGCCCCTGGCAGAAGCTTAAAAAATGCTCCGAGTATATAAATTTTTTCAACTGAAGGCATACTCAAAGACAAAGAGTATAAATATTTCAAGGATACACATCAGATGCTATTATGTTTAGATATAGGTAATTCACAATTATGTGGTGGAGTTTTTGACAAAAATAGTTTGTTACTTCAATTTAGGTATGACTCCAAACAAATTGGTAGCTCTGACCAACTTGGAGTATTTATGCGTAGTGTTTTACGTGAAAATAATTTAGAACCCACAAAAATAACTAGCATTGGGATTGCCTCTGTTGTCCCATCTATTGACTATACAGTAAGAGCCTCATGTATCAAATACTTTAAAAAAGAACCTCTGTTTTTAAAGCCTGGAATAAAAACTGGGATACAAATTAAAACTCACAACCCTATTGAAGTAGGTAGTGATTTAATTGCTGGAGCTATTGCTGCTAAAAACCTTTATCCTGAAGAAAATATTTTGATTTTTGATTTAGGAACTGCAACCACATGTAGTTACTTAAGTAGTAGCGGAGAATACCACGGAGTTTCTATTGCCCCTGGTATCAACCTTATGATGACAGCATTGCAAAGTAATACGGCAAAGCTCTTTGGGGTAAATATCGTTAAACCAGAATCGGCTATTGGCAAGAATACCAAATCATCAATCCAGTCTGGAATATATTATGCCCAACTTGGACTAATGGAACAGCTAATTAAACACACTATGCTTGAATATCAATTAAATAAACACCCTATGGTTATAGGCACAGGCGGGTTCTCTCAATTGTTTTCAGCTAGCAAAATTTTTGATCACCTAGTCCCAGAACTAGTAATTCTGGGAATTAAACATATGCTGGAGGATAACCAAATCATCCCATAGTAATACCAATTCCATTTTTTAATTATGCGTCATGATTCACGCCTTATGTACAATAAGTACACGGCATTGTTCGTCATTTAGTCTAATTAAATCTGGAACTAGTATAATTGCGTAAAGTCATCCACTTGCTTTGTACATTATCTAAATAATTATCTTTAATATGATAATTTTGAACTCTAGAATTTACTAATCTTTGATGGCTTGGCTGAAATAACGGAATAATAGAATAGCTATTTAACATTAATTGTAATGCTTGCTTATATAAAAGCTCTTGCTTATTATTATCAACTGTACGTATTGCTTGATCAATTAAACTATCATATTGTTTATTACAATAATGTGAATGGTTATTTGCGTTATTGCATGCATATATTGGTGTGTAAGTAGTAATTGAATTATAATCTGCACCCCATCCACCAAAAGATATATCATAATTAGCATTATGTAGGGATTGTATCAATGACTTCCACTCTTCATTTTGTAATACAACATCAACTCCTAGCTCATCACTCCACATTGCAGCAATGCTAATTGCAACTTTTCGGTATAAATCATTAGTTTTATATTTTAGTGTGACTTTTAAAGGGTTTTTATTGCTATATCCTGCAGCTTTATAAAGCTGCCGAGCTTTAGCCAGACGTTTTTCTCTGGATAACGATTGCCACTCATACTTAATCTTGGCATATTTACCAGCCTCAATAGTTGGAGTGACTACTGAATAAAGTGTGCGCTGACCTGATTTTAAAACATTTTTTACTAAAATATCCCTATCAATTGCCATGGAAAGCGCTTCTCTAAGTTTTAAATTATTAGCATATTTGGGTAATGTCATATTAAAATTAAGAAATTCTAATCTCTCCCATGTTACTGTATGAAGCTCAGACATATATTGCCGCTTTAAAGACTTGTATTGGTCAATTGGTACATTTTGCCAAGTAGTATCTAGAACACCAGTTTTATAATTGGCCAGTGCAACATTAACATCAACATAAGGAAAATATTTTATTCTGTTAATTTTAACATTACTTGCATTATAATAATAAGGGTTCTTTGTTGCTAATATATAACCATTTAGCACATGTTCTTTTAATGTATATGCACCTGAAGTTACCATATGTTTAGGGTTAGTCCAATCATTGCCATATTTTTGGATAATATGCCTCGGAACTACAAATACATCAGGCACTGTCATATAAGATAAAAAAGCATTATTCGGATAATCTAACTTAACTCTAAATGTATTGTTATCAACAGCCTCAACTCCTAATTTATCAGAAGAAAGCTTTCCAGATAATATCTCCTGTGCATTTACAATACTTTTTAGCAGAAAACTATATGCACAAGCAGTTTTAGGATCTATCAAACGCTGCCAAGAATATACAAAGTCTTTGGCAGTAATCGGTGTACCATCAGAAAATTTAAGATTTTCATGTAAATGAAAAGTATAAGTTTTACCATCTGGGGAAATTTCCCAACTTTCTGCCATTCCTGCAATAGGTTTGTTAGTTTGATCAAAATCAATCAACCCAGCAAACAAATCATTTACAACTCTAAATGTATAGGCATCCTCAGCTAAAGCAGGATCTAATGTTGGTGGTTCCATACCAATATCTACACGTAAAGTATTAGCATCATTAGATACCTCTTGTTTGTTAGAACAAGCAGAAAAAAGCATACACGATATTATTAAAAACCCTAGCCATCGCTTCATTAATTACTCCATAATAGTCTGTTATTTTATACTTGATATTATACCTTATTATCGTCTTAAGCCTCAAAATTCTTTGTAGGAAGCCTCAGAAATGACCAAATAACCATTGCGCTTAATACACATATAAAATTTATGCCAAATATGGATATAAACATGATACAATCCAACCATTATTTACAAAAGGTTTATTGCGATGAAACAAAACTTTTATAACAGCATAAATGATCAAATTACAACAATTACTCAAAATAAATTACTAAAACATGAACATATTATAAATACTGCACAATCCCCTAATATTACATTAGCAAATGGGGATCAACTACTAAACTTTTGTGCCAATAATTATTTAGGCCTTGCTGATGATAAAGAACTAATAGAAGAAGCTAAAAAAGCAGTTGATAACTATGGCTACGGCGTTGCTTCTGTTAGGTTTATTTGTGGCACACAAACTATTCATAAAGAATTAGAACATGCGCTAAGTGAATTTCTTGGTTTTGAAGATACAATTTTATATAGCTCATGTTTTGATGCTAATGGAGGTCTTTTTGAAACTCTCCTTACAGAAGAAGATGCGATAATATCTGACGAACTCAACCATGCTTCAATTATAGATGGCATTCGTCTATGCAAAGCAAAAAGATTTCGCTATAAAAATAACAATATCGATGATCTGGAAGCTAAACTAATTGAAGCTGACAGTCAGGGAGCTCGATATAAAATGATAGCAACTGATGGGGTTTTCTCAATGGATGGGATTATTGCTAATCTAAAAGCTATTTGTGATTTAGCTGACAAATATAATGCTATAGTAATGGTTGATGATTCTCATGCAACAGGATTTATTGGTAAGAATGGTCGTGGAACCCCCGAATTCTGCGGCGTTGAAGGTAGAGTAGATATTATAACTAGCACTCTGGGGAAAGCACTTGGTGGAGCATCTGGTGGGTATGTTAGCGCAAAAGCTAATGTTGTAAAACTACTAAGAAATAGATCTCGCCCATACTTATTTTCTAATTCATTAGCACCAGTAATTACAGCTACCACATTAAAAGTTATTGAAAAGGTAAAAGCCGCAAATGATTTACGCCAACAGCTAGAATCTAACAAAAAATTATTTCGTAACTCCTTAAGTAGCGCAGGATTTGATTTAATCCCAGGAGAACACCCAATAATACCTGTAATGCTTTATGATGAAAAAACAACAGTAGAATTTGCACACGAACTACTTAATCACGGGATCTATGTTATACCATTCTCCTTTCCAGTAGTACCTAAAGGAAAAGCACGCATCAGAACCCAAATCTCTGCAAAACATACCGAAGAACAAATCATACAAGCAGCTAATGCTTTTATAGCAGTTGGTAAAAAATTAAATATTATAAAATGAGGTCGTAATATGAGTACTATGAAAGCTTTAGTTAAAACCAAACGTGAACCTGGAATTTGGCTAGAACAAGTCCCAGTTCCTGAAATAAAAGTAAATGAAGTTTTAATTAAAATTAAAAAAACTGCCATTTGTGGTACTGACTTACATATCTATAAATGGGATGAATGGGCACAAAAAACTATTCCGACACCTATGCATGTTGGTCATGAATTTATTGGTGAGATAGTCCAAATTGGTAGCAATGTAACGCATAATCTATCCATTGGGGATCGTGTATCTGGAGAGGGGCATATTATTTGTGGCACTTGTCGAAATTGTAGAGCAGGACAATTCCATTTATGCCCAAATACTATCGGGGTAGGAGTAAATCGTCCAGGAGCATTTGCTGAATATTTGGCTATTCCTGCATTTAATGTTTTTAAATTGCCAGATTATATTAGCGATAATATCGCAAGTATATTAGACCCGTTTGGTAATGCGGCACATACTGCATTGTCATTTAATTTAATTGGTGAAGATATTCTTATTACTGGTGCTGGACCAATTGGATGCATGGCAGTTGCAATCTGTAAAAAAGTTGGGGCTAAAAATGTAGTTATCACAGATATCAATGATTATCGTTTAGGATTAGCAAAAGAAATGGGTGCGGATGCTGCGATAAATGTTTCTGATTGTAAAAACTCGGCTGATATTGAGTCAAAAATACGTAAAACCATGCATGAATTACAAATGGAAGAAGGATTTGATGTTGGTTTAGAAATGTCAGGAGTTGAAGTATCTATACATGCAATGGTTGATCTAATGATAAACGGCGGAAAGATTGCTATGCTTGGTATAAGTGGCAAAAATGTTGCGCTTGATTGGGACAAAGTAGTATTCAAAAGCTTATTACTCAAAGGTATTTATGGTAGAGAAATGTTTGAAACATGGTATAAAATGTCGTCATTAGTAAAATCTGGACTAGATATAAATAAAATCATTACTCACACATTACCAATTAGTGAATACTTGACTGGGTTTGAATTAATGAAATCAGGTAAGTGTGGTAAAGTTATTCTTGATTGGACAGTTTAATTCTAGTAACTACCACTTAGTAGTTACTAATTCTTAATAAAATAGGTTCTAAATATAACGCACCAGCTCTGTTATTGGTTTTCTAGTTTTTTCACGTGCTGGAGAATTTAAACGATGCCCCAAACAACAAAAAGCAGCCACAGCATATTTATCTGCATCAAATACTTTATTTTTAACTAATACTTTGGTTACTTCCTCAGCAAGAAAACCCTCTATAGGGCAAGAGTCAATCCCAAGTAAAGCAGCAGATGACATTAAATTTCCAAGAGCAATATAGGCTTGTTTAGCAGCCCAATCAGATAAATGCTTATGATCCTCTAACATGTTTATTTCAGTCTTCTGATATTCTTCAATTAAATCACGACGCATATCTCTTACATCTAAAGGAGTGTCCTGTACATCTACCATTATATGCTCAAAATATTTGTCATTGCGCGTAATATCTTTTTTAACTGCAAACATTAATATATGGCTCGCACTGAATAATTGCTTTTTTGCTCCCCACATGTGAGGGTGCAGTTCTTTTAATAAATCTTCATTTTGTAGTACAAAAACCTCATAAGGCTGCATCCCAAAAGATGATGGAGATAGGCTAACTATGTGTAATAAAAACTCAAAATCTTCTTGTGAAATTTTACTATCTGCCTTAAACTCCTTACATGCATGGCGCCATTCATATGCATTTAGAATATCCGCTTTATTGATTCTGTTCATATTTGTCTATCTTTATATACAACGTATAATTAAAAAATATGGCAGTATTCTTATTTGCCAGTACTACCAAACCCACCACTACCTCGATTACTAGTTCCAAACTCATCAACAATATCAAAACCCACTTGCACAACAGGTACAATTACTAGCTGTGCAATCCGCTCCATAGGATTTAGTTCAAATGCAACATTCCCACGATTCCAAACTGATATAAATAACTGCCCTTGGTAATCAGAGTCAATTAACCCAACTAAATTACCGAGTACAATTCCGTGTTTATGACCAAGCCCAGAACGTGGCAATATCATTCCACACAAGGCTTTATTTTCTATATGAATTGCAATACCTGTTGGCACTAAAATAGTATCCCCAGGATTAATAACTATCGCTTTTTCTATAGAAGCACGTAAATCAAGACCAGCAGAACCTTCAGTTGCATAATGTGGTAATACTCCACGCATTTTTTCATCTATGATTTTTACTTGAATTTTTGTCTGCATTATTTATATTTACCTTATTAAATTTAATTAATTAACGTCAAAGGATCTATTGGCTTACCATTTTGTCTGATTTCTAAATGTAATACGGGCTTATTATTTATATCGCCCATCGTAGCAATTTTTTGACCACGCTTTACTATATCACCATCTTTGACTAAATTAGATTCGTTATGTGCATATGCACTTAAATAAACATTGCTGTGCTTTATAATAATTAAATTTCCATAGCCCTTTAAACCATTACCACTATAAACCACTTTGCCATCATTTACAGCATTAATACTCTGACCAATAGTTCCTTTATAATCTACCCCTTTACTTACTAGGGTAAATTTATTTACCACTACCCCATTAGTTGGACTCACCCAATCTTTATTGCCTACAGGAGTATCTGGAGCAGATATAAGTTTAGCATTAGCCTCTTGAGGAGATTTATTATTTGCTGCTGGTGTTTTTTGTACAGTTTGGGGTTGAGTTTTGGCATTGTTATTATCATTTAATGAACCTAAAGTATCACCCTCATCATTTACATTTGCTGCTACTTTTTGTTTTATTTGTAAATAATCTGGTATACTAGTAGCATTAACTATAGGAGCAGGTGTAATACGAGTGGCGCAACTAACTAATAAACTTAAAATTAATGCAGTAAAAATATTGTTTTTCATTTAAAAATCTCCTTTATTTTATGAGGTTGTCTCTCCATACCCTGTATGGCTTGCAATAACTTCTACAACTTAAGTAGTTAGAGCATTTATAATCGGCATCTGACTATAATCTGTAGGTAACATCTCTAATGGTGTGATAGATACTGTATTGAGCTTTAAAGAAAGTGCAATATCTGTCCCAATATTAGCTGTTAATGCCTGCGAAGTATCACCTTGCCAATAGATAATCTCCCCCCTTGGAGTAATCTGTTTTTCTAATGGTTTATGCATTGGACGCATGCCTAACTCTGTTGCTTCAAAACCAAGAATCTTATCATATGGTTTATTTGGAATATTAATATTCCAAATAAATGGGCTCTCTAATAAATCAGGTTTATTTGCTAATCTTTCAACTAGGTCACATACAACTCTTGCTGCACAATCTAAATGATGAAACTCTGTCCCAGGAGTAGAAAAAGCAAGGCTTGCAATACCATGTATCACACCTTCACGAGCAGCACCAACAGTACCAGAATAAAACACATCTTCGCCGATATTTTCACCTAAATTAATCCCTGAAATTATCAAATCTGGATAATTATCAACTGTTCCGTAAACTACTTGTAAACCAAGACGCACACTATCAGCTGGAGTACTAGAAACAAAATATATATGTTCTGAAACATGAGTTATCGATATTGGACTATATACCGAAATAGACTGCCCTGCACCACTAGAATTTCTTTCTGGAGCTACAATAACAACCTCATGCCCTAAATTACTTAAAGCATTATAAACTGCATTTATTCCTGAAGCTCTATAGCCATCATCATTTGTCAGTAGAATTCGCATTACCCACCCTTTGAAATTATTATTGGTTCAATATTTAATGATATACCGTACTTTGCTTTAACCTTATCTTGAATCATCCTTGCAAACTCTAAAACTTCTGTTTGGGTAGAACTATCATAATTGACTAATACTAAAGCCTGTTTTGGATATACCCCAAGATTATTTTGTCTAAAGCCTTTTAAACCTAAATTATCAATTAGCCATCCAGCAGATACTTTTGAATTATCATCATCTAAAATATATACCGGCATTCCAGGATAAGCAAGCTTTAATGGATTCACCTTAGCATTATTTAAGATTGGATTATGAAAGAAACTACCCACATTACCAATTTGATTTGGATCAGGCAATTTAGCCTGCCTTATTTTTATAATACAATTGCGTAAATCTAAAGCAGTAAGATTTGTTATATCAGTTAAGCATTTACTTAAATCAGCATATTTGTAATTTAATATTGCATCTTTCAGTAATCTAAAAGTAACCGCAATTACAATATAATTTGGTCTTAATTTAAAGATACTATTACGATAGCTAAAATTACAACCTGCATTATTAATCTGTTTCACAGTATTTGTTTGGATATCATATACTTCAACATATTCAATAAAATCAGCAACCTCAGCACCGTAAGCTCCAATATTTTGAATAGGTGAAGCACCTACTGTTCCAGGAATAAGACTTAAGTTTTCTAAACCAAACCATCCTTTATTTATAGTATATGCAACAAACTCATCCCATATCACCCCCGCCATAGCCTTTATTAACACATATTCGCTATGCTCTTCAATACAATCAATACCGCTAAGCTTATTATAAATGACTAAACCATCATACTTTTCAGGTAAAATTAAATTACTACCTCCACCTAGAACAAAAAACTTTGAATTCGTCTTTTCTATAAAATCACTAACTTCCGATAACAAATCAATATCCGTTAATTCAATAAAATTAGCCGCCACAGATCTACATCTAAGCGTATTTAAATTATTAAGCGAATGATTTTTTAGAATTATTTGCATGATACTTTTTATAAAATTTTTATAAAATGGTGTCCCCGGCAGGAATCGAACCTGCAATTGCCCCTTAGGAGGGGGCTGTTATATCCATTTAACTACAAGGACTTATACTCGAAGTATTATATTACTTATTTATGTTTATTCAATAATTTTAAGGCCTCTTTGATTCCTAAACTTAAATCTACTAGATCACTAGGTAACTGTTTTAGAGTATTCGAAATTTCTTTATCATTATACCCTAAACTAGTTAATGCATTGATAATATCTGCCTGCACAGAGTAAGTTATCGAAGAGTTTTTTGTAATTTGCCCCATTTCTGTACCAGCAAATGTAGTTAACTTCCCCTTTAATTCTAACAGCATCCGCTCTGCCATTTTTTTACCAATTCCTGGGGTTCTACATAAGGTTACTGTGTCAGCATTTTCTATTGCCATACTAACATCACCAACTGTAAGAGTAGAAAGTAAAGCCAATGCTATTCTTGGACCAATACCAGATACTTTAATTAATTGTCGGAAGCAATCACGATCTTTAAGTTTTAAAAAGCCAAACAAAGCATGTAAATCCTCACGGATTACCATATGAGTATGTAAAATTACATTACTGCCAACAGGAGGTAAATCAGCACAATCAGACATAGAAATATCTAACTCATAACCAACACCGCAAGCTTCCACAACCACTGCTGGTGGTTTTAATGAAATTAGTAATCCGTTAATTCTACCTATCATTTAATGTATTCTTTCATATTCAAACCTCGTGTTTGTTGATTAGCCCCCTTAATTTACCCCATGTAACCGGCGTTACTAATTGCCTACATAAGTCTTGAATCTGCTTGAATACGCATTCGAATTGATGCGAATGCGTATTCAAAACACTGAGGTAATCGCCCCTTTATATTGTTTTTCAATATATTGCTTAATAATAACTGAATGTAGTGCTTTAGCAAGCGCTTTCATCTTAGGTAAATTAAACTCATCTGGTCGCACAGCCACAATATTAACATAAGGACTGGTGCCATCTTCTACAAAAACAGCATTTTTTTTAGGGGCTAAATTTGCTAATAGAGCATAATTAGAATTAATTACGGCTAAATCTAGCTGATTACTAGATAACATTCTAGGTAGCATTGCAGCTTCTAGCTCTACAAATTGTAAATTATATGGATTAGATATAATATTTGATTTTGTTGGATAAACAACCCCAGCTTGAAGTTTAATTAAGCCATTTTTTTGTAATAATAAAAGAGCCCTACCCTCATTGGTAGTATCACTTGGAACCCCAACTACTAACTTTGTTTTTGGTAAATCACGTATCAACCCACTTTTAGCAAAGGTTTTAAGAGCTGGGTTTGAACTCATATAAACTCCCATAGGCTCTATATGCACACCTACTAGTTCAACTAGGTTAGTACCACGATCTTTATTAAACTGCTGTAAATAAGGCATGTGCTGAAAATAATTTGCATCTATTTTACCCTGATTAACTGCTAAATTAGGTAAAATATAATCATTAAATTCGATAATTTTAAGCTCAATACCTTCTTTTTTTAACATAGGCTGTACCTGTTTTAGTATTTCAGCGTGTGGTACTGGTGAAGCTGCAATAGTGATAATATAATCTGCCAGAGATGGTTTAACTGCAAAAAAACTTAACCATAATATACTAAATTTTAATAACTTCATTATTTTTTCATCCATTTAACGAGTTGATTTCCAATAAATTGGATCAATTGTACCATAACAATAAGTAAAACAACTGTTACAAACATAACATTGGGTTGAAATCTTTGATAACCGTAACGGATTGCCAAATCCCCAAGACCTCCGCCACCCACTGTTCCAGCCATAGCAGTATAAGAAACTAAAGCTATAGCCGTTACTGTAACACTTGCTATAATATTAGGCAGAATCTCTGGTAATAATATATACCATACGATTTGCCAATTGGTAGCACCGCAAGACTCAGCCATGTGTATTACACCAACATCAAGGTTTTTTAAAGAGTTTTCTACTAATCGAGTAAAAAACGGAAACGCTCCAACTATTAATGGAGGAATAACCCCTCTTACACCTAAAGATGTACCAACTAAAGTCTCAGTTAGAGGCATCATTACAATTAATAATATTATAAAAGGTGCCGAACGTAATACATTAACAATAAAAGATAATATAGAATAAACAACTTTATTTTGTAATAACATGCCTTTATCTGTTAGATATAAAACAATACCCATAGGAATACCGATAACTGTACTAAAAAATACGGATACACTTAGCATATATAGAGTATCAACCACAGCTTGGGACATATCAGCCCAATCAATGTTAGTAAATATTTGCCCTAACACATACAACCTTTAAATAAATTTTCATATAAGCAAGAATTATATCCTAAAAACCAGCGTCTCGGATAAAAATTTCCTTTTGAAAGCATATAAAGATATACAGTAAATTTTGAAACTATATATCGCTACGTATACAGAAATAGCGGAATGGCTCTTAAATTATATAAATTATTAAAAGAAAAATACGGTTTCGTTATCCTAAAGTCAAAAGACGTGGATATATAAAAAAGATTAAGCCATCAATAAATGACCGTGATGAAGTTATTAAGAAATGTTTTACTTAGAAAAACTAATATTAGCAAGATCATTCAAACAGAGATCGACCAAATCAGTGACCTTTATAATCAAAGACCGATAAAATGTTTGGGTTATAAAACACCACAAAGAGGTATATAATGAAAACATATTAAAAGCAATGTGATAAAATTTCGGGTGAATCTCATTTCATGAGTAAATGGGCATTCACAATAAAATATTTATGAGGATTGTATTTAATATGACAAACACTCTTGCCAATACAGTTTACAATATAATAAATGAATATAGGAAAAACCCATATAATCTAGAGTTTACGCCAACTGATACAATCGTTAAATTAAATTATTTTATTAGTAATAAACTGCCGATACATTTTGTGTTACCTGCATTTCATGGTAAAGTCAATAGCCCTGCTTGTGTATTAAGTCATTTGCCAGATATGGGTGACTATATTGGCATCCAAACTTTTTCACAGTTATGTCAAGATGTTCAAAAAGTCTATGCTCACGGAGCAATCCTAACATTAGTACATGAAGGTCATTTTTATACTGATACGTTGCTAGTTAGCAATGATCATGACATGGATCATTATTTATTAAATTTAAGAACTCTCCTGCGTAAATTTGATTATATGAGAAGTTTGTCAATTAAAGAATTTTTTCCAAATTTATCAAATTATACGGACTGCAGGGCAAAATTCATAAACAATTTTGTACCAACAACTGAAGAAATTACTTCATTGGTAAGCACGAATAATAAATATAAGCAATTGTATACAGCTTATAAAAAAATTTATAGTGACTATCTATTACCCCACTATTTTCCAAATAACGCACGTTCATTTTGTGAACGTAACGCAAAAAAACATGCATTAACACAATTATCAAGGTATGTTGGATTTTCTAAACTTGAAAAAGCATTTTTCAAGGATCCATATATAAGATTATCTGCAATTTATAAAGATCCAACTGTCACAGAGCAAATTTCTGTGAATTATATTAAAGATAACCATACTATGGCAACCCCAGCATTTTATAGTTTAATGAAAAAAGGTGACAATTCGTATGATTTCATAAAAAGCTCTCATGCCTTTGAGGCAGGTTTACAACCAGAATATCATCAAGGATATGCATTTTTCATAAAGCAATCATAAATTATAATTTTGAAGTAGATAGGTTCTTAAATGTATTTAGTTTTTTTATCTTGTATATTGTTGTCTTTTTCTACAGTTTATGCACATACTCTTGTGCAACAAATGGACCCTCTGATAATCGTATTTTACACTTTTAGTATTGCCTTTATTCTAGTAAATTTAATATATATAAACAAAACTAAGGATCTATATGTTAATATTAAAACAAATTTTAAATACGTTTTATTGATTAATATCTCCACGGCTATTGATTGGTTGCTCATATTCATAGCTCTAAAATTTATTAATGCATCTTTAATAAATTGTTTCGTATTTGGAGTTGCACCTATAACAACGTTAATGCTTTCATTTGGAAAGTATAATTCAAGCAAGATATTTATAAAGGATTTTATAATTTGTATGTTGGTCATGTTCATCTTGATAGGATTATCAATGGCATATTACAAAAATCATATACAATCAACATCAAATTTTGATTTATTTTTAGGTGTTATATTGAGTGTTGCTAGTGGGGTAGCAACTGGAGTTACAGCATATGGTAGCCGTTTATTGTATGAGAAAAAATTTACCACCAGTATGGTAGTAAAATCAAGATATGTTGTAATAATTTTACTCACCCTAACAATTATATTACTTAAGAGTATAAGTATAGAAATTTCGTTAACTAAATTATTAAGTCTATCACTTTTATCATTTTTATTTATTATTATTCCAGCATTTTTACTTCAAAAAGGATTAGAGAAAATTTTACCAGTGCTTGCTGTTGTCATTAGTTCCTCTATTCCAGTATTAACGTATTTATTCCAATTTATTGAACCTAGTTTTATCATTAAAATTAACGAATTAATATACGTAATAATGTTGAGCATAGTTATTGGAAGTACAGGTATTATAAATAAAATAATGAAGGTTTAATTATGTCTAAAATAAAATGTATTTTTTTTGATTTTGATGGGGTAGTTATTCCCGATAGTCAAGTGATCGCATTAAATATTATGTGTGAAGAGTTAATTAATTATGACATTGATTTACATATTGATTATTGTATTGAAACCTATTCGGGAATGAAAGGAGAAATAATTTTGAATGAAATTAATAAAAAATTTAATAAAAACGTACCGATAGATATTTTAAAAAAAATAAGAGATAAATGTAAAAACACTATATTAAATAATTCTATAATACAACCCAATTTATTATCTTTGCTAGAGCAGATCGAAATGAAGTATATATGCTCTTCAAATACCATTAATTTTATAAATGATATTATAAATAATCTTCAGTTAAAGCAATTTTTCCCCCAATGTAATATATTTTCTGCCGAATGTGTATCAGAATTAAAGCCATCTCCTGAAGTATATTTAAAAGCAATATTTAAAGCAAATATTGCTTTAAATAATTGTATTGCAGTAGAAGATAGTGCCGTAGGTATTTTAGCGGCAAAAAAATCTGGGTTATATTCTGTTGGTTATTTGGGTGGTATTCCACACAATATACGCATGAAACAGTCTAAAATTTTGGAGCAAGCTGGTGCCAATAAAATAATAAACTGTTTTTCAGAATTAATTAATTAAATTTTAGAGGTAAAATCTAATAATGAATACTAACATAATTGAAACATTAAATCAATATGAAGCAACTGGTATGCGTTCGCAACCAGATATTATATGGACAAAAGCAAATGACTGTATAATTACAGACGATAATGATAAAGAATATATTGATTTTTCTTCAGGAGTTATGATTACTAACTCTGGACATAATAATCAAAAAATTAAAGACGCTATTATGAAACAACTGGATAGTGGCATATTTACTACTTATATGTTTCCTAACTCAGCCAAAGCAGATTTATTAAAATCATTATCCAAAGTTATCCCTCAAAGTCATAAAGTAGCACTTTATAGTACTGGAACTGAAGTAACTGAAGCAGCTTTGAAAATTACCCAATTATGGGGTAAGAAAAATAAACCAAATTCAAAGAATTTAATAATATCTTATGTGAATTCATTCCATGGTAGGACATTAGGTGCACAATTAGCTGGTGGAGTACCATCATTGGCAGACTGGATCCCAAAAGAATTGAGTCATAAATTTATTCATCATGTGCCATTTCCAGATGGCATATATTCCAATGTGAGTGAATTTAATAGCTTTACCCACACATTAGATACGAATAACATTGAATATAATGATATATCAGCAGTCATTATTGAATGTTATCAAGGTGGTGTCGGTAGTTTTGTTCCAAGTGCGTATATGAATGATTTGGTACAATGGTGCAAAAACAATAACATCATCTTGATTGTGGATGAAATTCAATCTGGGTGTGGACGAACTGGAAAATTTTGGGCGTATGAACATTATGGTATTCAACCAGACATTATTTTAGCAGGTAAAGGAATAAGTTCATCTTTACCATTGTCTGCATTAATTGCCCGTGAGGATATTATTAATTTATGTGATATTGGTACATTGAATACTACACATAGTGGTAATGCAGTATGCTGTGCAGCTGCAAATGCAAATCTTGAATTTATTGAATCCAATAGGCTAGTTGAAAATGCTTTTAATATGGGACAAATTTTATCAACCGAATTAAATAAAATTTCTCAAAAATTTACTGATAAAATTCGAGCGTTTTATAGTAAAGGATTAATTGCATGTATACATGTTGGAAATCAGGAAACAAAAAAAAGTAATAATATTTTAGCAAAAAAAATAGTAAATGAATGTTTAAAAAATGGATTAATGTTATATTATCCAGGTGGTCCAGATGGTGCAACTATAAAAATAGCACCGCCATTAACGATAAATAAAGAATTGTTAATAAACGGTTGCGATATAATAATGAAAGTATTAGAACAGGTTTAGTTTATATAGCTAACCCGATAAGGATCTAGTCATTGCGAGCATAGCGCGGCAATCCCTTATTATAGAATTAGTGAGCTTTTATATGTACAACTTATTCGGATTAAATATACCGTAAATTGATAACTTACTCAGCAGCTTCATCCTGAACTTATTTCATGATCTCATAATTGAGAGATGCTGAAATAACACAGGCATGTGAAATACAAGATGAAATTATTACAATTTTAGTTGTTAAAATTGTACACCGTAAAAAGGTTTATTAAATGACAAAGCTTCAACAATGACTGATCAAAAGTACATGACTCTAGCAATTAATCTAGCTAACGCAACTCTAGGACAAACCTCCCCTAACCCATGTGTAGGCGCGGTAATTGTTAAAAATGGTAGTGTAATTGCTTATGGAGCGCACCTAAAATCTGGAGATGCACACGCTGAAGTTAATGCAATAAATTCAACAACCCCAGACAATCTAGTAAACTCTGACTTATATATAACACTCGAGCCTTGTTGCCACAGTGGAAAAACTAGCCCCTGTACGGAGTTAATTATAAAAAGCAAAATTAAACGGGTGGTAGTTGCAACCCTAGATCCTAACCCATTGGTATCAGGCAAAGGGATTAAACAGCTAAGAGATGCTGGGATAGAAGTTGTAATGGGGATAATGGAACAAGAGGCTATTGAACTAAATAAAATGTTTTTTTATTATATAAGCACTAAAATTCCATATATAACTCTAAAAACTGGCATGAGCTTAGATGCAAAACTTGCCACCTCAAGCAATGAAAGTAAATGGATTACCAATGAGGAATCTCGTGAAGATACACATAACTATAGGCACACCCATGACGCAATACTTGTAGGCATAAATACTATTATAGCTGATAACCCATCGCTAACTACCCGCCTCAAAAATGGTGGCAAGCACCCAATTAGAATAGTTTTAGATACACATTTACGTACTCCAGCAAACTCTAAAATAGCCAATGACAATATAAGTAAAACTATCATTATCACTGGGAATCAAGTAACAGAAAAAAATAAATTACAATTTACACAAAAAAATGTAGAAATAATTAGTATGCCAACGCCAGAAATAGATATAGCAGATTTACTTAAGATATTAGGAAATAATAACATTACCTCAATCTTGGTAGAAGGCGGGCAAATAATACACAATAGCTTTCTGCAACAGAAACTCTTTAATCAATTAGTTATATATATTGCCCCTATATTAATTGGTGGAGGTAATGCGCTTAACTTTTTTACGGGGACTGGATTTGAAAAGTTATCCGAAGCTGTAAAACTAAAAATCACAGAAATTAAACAATTAGATGGTGATATCAAAATAGTTGCAGAGCAAAATACTCTTGGCACAATTTAATAATTTTGTAAGAACCTGTTTAAGATCTTTAATCGTTATGAAAAAAGCAATCATTGAGATAGAATTTTGCAGAATTTTTGAGTAATAGTACTACTATTACGAACAAAATTATGTAAAATTATAGCCAATTTAGTGCTTTTTGCAATAGATTGGAAGATTTTAAACAGGTTCTAAGTACTATTTTTATATTAGGCATGTTAAAATACATGCTTAATACTCAGGAGTTATTTATATGTTTACTGGAATTATAGAAGAAGTTGGAACTATCAAAAATATAGTATCTAGCTCACAAAGCATGCAAATTACCATAGAAGCAAATATCATCATGTCGGATATTAAACTTGGCGATAGTATCGCTATAAATGGCACATGTTTGACTGTTACTACAATTAACAATAACTGCTTTAATGTGGATATTATGCCTGAAACATTTAATACTACATCACTAAAAAATGGCTCTATAGGAACAAAAATAAACTTAGAGCGTTCCCTAGCTGTAGGCGGAAGACTTGGTGGTCACTTTGTTACAGGTCATGTTGATGGCACAGGGATAATAACCAAAATCACTCCAAATGAAAATGCTATATACTATGAAATAAAATTTGATAACCCCAAACTACTACAGTATTGCATTTATCATGGCTCTGTAGCAATTGATGGCATCAGTTTAACTATCTTTGGAATAACAGATAAGTGTATAACAATCTCAATTATTCCGCATACTATTAAAAACACTATAATTGATCAAAAAGCAATTAATGATATTGTAAATATTGAATGTGATATGCTCGCAAAATATGTACAAAAAAGCATGGCAAATATTTCAGGAAAAACCATTCTGAATGAGCAGAGCCATGACAATATTGATCAAAATTTCCTACAACAAAATGGATTTATTTAACATATGAAACAAAGTACTTTTAATAATATCACTGAAGCAATTAATGACCTAAAAATGGGTAAAATCATTGTTATTTGCGATGATGAAAGCCGTGAAAACGAAGGTGACTTTGTAGCTTTGGCAGAACACACAACCCCAGAAATGGTAAACTTTATGATTACCCAAGGGCGTGGACTACTTTGCATGCCAATTGCTCAAGAATTAGCGCAAAAACTTAATCTTACTAGTATGGCCCATCAAAATACTGACAACTTTAATACCGCATTTACTATCAGTGTTGATCATATAACAAACTCTACCGGTATTAGTGCTAATGATCGCTTTATTACTATAAAAGAAATAATCAACCCCCAATCAAAAGCTAGTGATTTTCGCCGCCCTGGGCACTTATTCCCATTAATTGCAAAACCTAATGGAGTATTAGAACGCCCAGGACACACTGAGGCAACAGTTGATTTAGCAAAACTATGTAATAGTGAATCTGCAGGAATTATTTGTGAAATCATGAATCCTGACGGCACAATGGCAAAGCGGGATAACCTAATCGAAATCGCCATAAAATTCAACTTGAAAATAATAACTATAAATGACCTAATTAATTATCGTAAATATCATGATAAGCTTATTAAACATGAAATAACTACCCCTTTACCAACTAAATTAGGAAATTTCAATATATATGGCTACTCAAATATCTTAAATAATGAAGATATTGTAGTTATTGTTAAAAATGACCCTAGCCAATACACCTCTACCCCATTTGTAAGAATTCATTCCGAGTGCCTTACTGGGGATGTATTTCACTCATTACGCTGTGATTGTGGAGAGCAACTAGAAATAGCTTTAAAAACAATTGAGGCTGAGGGACAAGGGGTTATTATTTATATGCGCCAAGAAGGGCGTGGGATTGGTCTAATTAATAAATTAAAAGCTTATGGCTTACAACAAAATGGCTATGATACTTTTGATGCAAATATCAAACTTGGATTTGCCGCTGATCTACGTGAGTATTTTCTGGCAGCTCAAGTTCTAAAAGATTTAGATATGACTATAATTAATTTGGCAACTAATAACCCGCATAAGATAGAAGAATTAGAAAAATATGGGATTACTATAAAAAACCGCATTGCCATAGCCCCTGAATCACACTCATCAAATGTGAGATACTTAGAAACAAAAATTAAAAAATTTGGACACTTAATTTAATCTGAACATAACAAAAAAGGAAATAAAATAAAATGTTATACGAAGGAAATCTAATTGCTAAAGGCTTAAAATTTGCTATTGTTGTTAGCCGATTCAATGAATTTATTACTGGGAAACTACTTGGCGGTGCTATTGATGCATTAAAACGCCATGGAGTAGATGAGAAAGATATAACTACCGCATGGGTACCAGGTGCTTTTGAGATACCTCTAGTTGCAAAAAAATTAGCTGGGCAAAAAAAATATGATGCGATTATTGCTTTAGGGGCTGTGATTCGAGGCTCAACAAGCCATTATGACTACGTGTGCAATGAAGTCGCAAAAGGAGTTGCTAGTGTATCTTTACAAGAGGAATTACCAGTAATTTTTGGCATACTAACTACAAATAATATTGAGCAAGCTATTGAACGCGCTGGGACCAAATCTGGCAATAAAGGCTATGAAGCAGCAGTCAATGCTATTGAAACAGCAAATTTATTAAAAACCATTAAATAAGCTATGACAAAACCACTTAAAATAATATTTGCGGGAACTCCGGAAATATCTACTACTATATTGCAAAAAATCTTGCAGGAATATAATATAGATCTAGTTTTAACCCAACCAGATAGACCATCAGGAAGAGGTAAAAAACTTAAACCATCATCAGTAAAAGACCTATCACTAAAATATGCGCTCGAAGTATTCCAACCATTATCTTTTAGAAATACCCCTGATGCTATAGAAAAAATTAAAAGCCTTAATCCAGATATTATGATTGTTGTTGCATATGGGTTAATTTTACCTAAAGAGATATTAGCTATTCCAAAACTTGGCTGTGTAAATATTCATGTTTCGTTATTACCAAAATTTCGTGGAGCAGCACCAATACAAAGAGCAATTATAGCAGGTGAAACAAAAACTGGGATAACAATTATCCAAATGGATGAAGGATTAGATACTGGAAATATTTTAATGCAGCAAGAGATAACTATAAATGATACTGATACCTCAGAAACATTACAAGATAAATTAGCTATCCTTGGGGGTGATATGATAGTTGAATATCTAAAAGTATATAGTAGTATTACCCCAAAAAAACAAAGTGACATTGGTTTAAGCTATGCTCATAAAATAGACAAATCTGAAGCAAAGATAAACTGGCATGAAGATTCCACTACTTTATCCAGAAAAATTAGGGGATTTAATCCAGCTCCAGGATGTTTTAGCGTACTTAATGAACAGTCAATAAAAATCTGGCAAGCTAAAATAGGACCTAACAGATTTAATATAACTCCTGGGCAAATTTTATCAGCTAATAAGGATTGTATTTTAGTTGCATGCGGTGTAAATACCACTTTAGAAATCATTGAACTACAAGAATCTGGTAAGAATAGACAAAGCTCAAGCCAATATGTATTGGGGCATCCAAATTTAGAGGGAACTACTTTTACATATGAATAGCTAATCTGTTAATCTATACTCAAAGTATTCGGTTTCTAGATGCAAAATACCGAAATAGAACGTGATGCAGTGTACATTAAAAGTATATAAAAAGCATTTTATACAGATCTGCAGGCTCACTCCTATGGCAAAGTCTAGGATTTAAAGACGAGGAGCATTTTGAATTTTAGTTAACATAATTCTTAAGTTTGTATTATAATAATGGTAAAGTTACCATTATTATTTGGTATTTTAGTATATAAATTGAGTGAGGAGTCTTTATCGTGAAAAAATCACTAATTGTGTTAATGTCTATTGCAGCTAGTGCATCATGGGCTAAGCATTATTTTAATGTATGTTATTATAATCTAGGCACTAAAACTGCAAAATATAATAATGACGGCATTACACGTAACTGGAAAGATCGTGGAACTTTATTTGGTGCTGGTGATATAAAAGCTGGGCAAAATAAATGCTTCCAAGCAAGTGATGAAACAATGTTCTTGACTCATTACGTTACATTTTATGTTAATAACAAATGGGTTGGGATTGTAAACCCTGGATTTAGTAAGGCATATGCTATTGGACAAGATGCAGTAGCAAAAAAAGGTGGCAAGCTAGGTAATAATGTAGATAATCGTGGGCATGATCAATATAGTTTAAATATTTTAATCATGGATGATGGCACTAACATTCTAAGTTCTGCTTCAGACCCTAAGGATAGTGCATCATATATCACCCCTCGTATGTTTAAATAAACGTAACTACTTATCTGCATCAATTCGTATTATATTTTTGAGACACGAGGAGCAGGTACTTAAGTACAATAAAGTATATGGCGAAACTCAAAAAATATAACCATAATTGCACATATAAGTAGTTATAAATAAATTTAAAAGCTTGATTTCAAGCTTTTAAATTTTAAGAATATATAAAAATTTAGTTACTACACAGGCGGAGATCCTGAACTTGTTTCAGGATCTCATACAGGGATGCTGAAATAACACACTAGTGTGAAATTCAGCATGACAAATACAATAAACTATATACAATTTGATATGGATTGAGTAGTAACAAAATTTATTTTAGCTGGAATATTAATGCATAAATCAACAATTTTATTAATTTTAAGTTTAATTAGTATAGTCACCTTAAATAGCTGCTCCATATTAGCTATTGGAGTAGTTGCAACAGCCGCAGGCACAACAGCGGCAGTAGCCACAGACCCCAGAAGATCTGGAACAGTAGTTGATGATAACACTATTTCTACAAAATTACAAAATAGAATTTCAAAAGATCTTCCTAATTCAAATATTTATGTAACATGCTATAACGGCGCCGTTCTTTTAACTGGACAAGCCACCACCGCAAAAAGTAAAGATAAGGCAGAGTTTGATTCAAAAACAATTCCTGGGGTAAAACAAATCTATAATTATTTAAATATTCGCTTACCTCAGTCATTTTCATCCAGAACTAATGACTCTTTTATTACCACACAGATTAAAACTACATTAATTGGCATGAGTAATATTAGCAGCAATAATATCAAAGTTGTTACAACTGAATCGGTAGTATATTTACTTGGCGTAGTCACAAAAGAACAAGCTAAGGAGATTGCAAAAACTGCAGCAAATATTAATGATGTAACTAAAGTAGTAACTTTATTTGAGTATAAATCTTAGAACCTGTTTAATATCTTTAATCGTTAAGAGAAAAGCACTAAATTGACTACAATTTAGTGCTTTTCTCAGTAGATAGGAAGGTTTTAAATAAGTTCTTAATTTCTTTTGTGAAGGCAATAAATGAAAGGAATCCCCAACTTAACTACAGCACTAAATGTGCCACTCCTTAAATTAGAACAAGTTTGTTTAAACAAACAGCACGAAATTGAACATTGGTTTAGAAGCAAATGGCATAAGAACACACCTCCATTTTATGGCTCGGTAGATCTACGTAATAGCGGCTACAAGCTAACCCCTGTGGATATGAACCTATTCCCTGGTGGTTTTAATAATATTAATCCAGAATTTACTTCATTAGCGGTACAAGCTATTAATAGTCTGATGGAGCGTTACTGTCCTAATACTAAAAAAATTCTTTTAATTCCAGAAAACCATACTCGCAATCAAGCTTATTTAAAAAATGTTTATACTTTAAACTTTATCCTTGAACAAGCTGGAATTGAAACAGTGATTGGCTCATTATCTCCAGAAATCACTGAACCTACAGTAATTGATGTTATGGATGGGGTTGTTATGACTTATTATCCAATTAAACGAGAAAACAATCGCATTAAAACTATTGATGGTTTTGACCCATGTACTATATTATTAAACAATGATTTATCCAGTGGCAAACCTACCATATTAGAAAATCTTGAGCAATCGCTACTACCACCACTACATGCTGGATGGTATATGCGTAAAAAAACCAATTTCTTTACTGAATATGATAAAGTATGTGAGGAATTTGCTCAATTAGTTGATATAGACCCTTGGCAAATCAATGCTTATTTTGATATTGCAACTGGGCTAGATTTTTCATCTAGTACAGGTTTAGAAGAGCTGGCTAAAAAAATTGATGTTATAATTGATAAAATAAAGCTTAAATACATCGAACATAATATTACAGAAACCCCATATGTTGTGGTTAAAGCTAATAATGGTACTTATGGCATGGGAATCATGACTATTAAATCTGGTGATGAGATTTTATCAATAAATCGCAAATCAAGAAATAAAATGGCAGTAGTCAAAGATGGTCAAGTAGTTAGTGATGTTATTATTCAAGAAGGTGTACATACCTTTGAAAAGATCGAAGATAGCTTTGCTGAACCAGTGATCTATATGATGGATTACTCAGTAATTGGCGGATTTTATCGGATTCATCCAGAAAAACAAGATAACGAAAACTTAAACTCTACTGGTGCAAAGTTTATTCCATTATCATTTGCATGTAAATGCTTACCTGATGATAAAAATATAGATGAAAGGTGCTGCCCACCAAATAGATTTTATACTTACAGTGTTATTGCTAGATTAGCTTTATTAGCTAGTAGTGTGGAATTAGAAACTTATAAATAAACTAACTATAGTTATAACTTTTTATATTATATAAAGCATTAATAATACATTTGTATCAATCTTATTATATCTTCTGGTTTAACCTTTAATATTTTATATAGCTGAAACATTTTGCTAATTGGAATAAAATTTTGACAGTGAAAACAGATGTCAGCTGTACGATTTTTTCAATTCTTATTATAGCAAACTAACAACTTAATAACTGACGAACTTAATAAGAGCCTGGATTCCTGCCTTCGCAGGAATGACACAGTTATTAGGAATAACGATACCTTTCAACTTCTTATGCCTCGAATCTTATGACCTATAAAATACATTTTGGCAGGTATCAAGGTTAAATTTAAATAAATTAGCGTTTAGTTTCAACCAATTCATAATGCACTTCTTGCTTATGGGTATTATCCCCAGCCTTTAATACATCATTATAGCGCTTAGCCTGCTTAGTTGACAAATTAACCGCTTGTTTAGATGACTCTGGAGTCGTTGCTACAAGTTGTAAATTACCTAAATCAACTGAATCGGTGATCGTGTTCTTACGCACTATAACTTCTGGTGCAGATACTGGAACAGAAACTTGTTGCGTTACTTCAACTGGCTTTACTATTGGTGCTGGAGTAGCTACTGGAGCAACAACTGGCGATATTACATCTCTAGCAGTTTGATACTTAGCTACCTCTTTAGGTGCAATATTAGTTTCTACAGTTGCTGTATTATCTTGATTATTGCTCACCCTATGATTATATGAAGAATGGCGACTACTATTATCCCTATTAGACGCTTGGCTTTGTATCCTTGCTGCTCTCTGACTATAACTCTCAGAAGAGTCAGAAGTGGTGTTATTTGCAAATTTTGATGTATCCCTTGGAGATGTATCACGTGGTGACGAGTCACGCGGTGACAGGTCACGCGGTGACAGGTCACGCGGAGAAGAGTCGCGCTGCGTAGGACGAGAAGTTCTAGTATCCTGATTTACATAACGCTCAGTATTTTGTGATTCATCTTTAACAACACGTGCTTTATTATGTGCAGCAGTTTCTCTTAACTCTGCCCTACTTGGATTGAAGCTTTCACGTCTAGATGCAGGATTAGCTTCAGCTGTAACTAATTTCACTGGCTGATTAACTGTTTTATTCATACTATTTGTTGGTCTGACTGTTTGTACCTTAGTATTACTTTTGTTCATTGGAACAGGACGAGTTTTATTTGCCTGAGGTAATTTAGCTTGATTACGATTAACAAACGAATTAGACTTGGTAGTATTTTTGTCTGAATATGGTTTAGCAACTACAATTCTCTTATCTTTTTGAGCAGAAGCCCCAAAAACCACTTTTAATACTGAGCCTAATTTGCCAAACATTCCGCCTAAAACATTTCGACTCATAATTGGCGCAGGTTGGTTAGGTACAATATTACCAACTGCTGGTTTCTCTAATGCAGCAACCGCTTTTTTATCACTTACTGAATAACCATTTTGTGCTTCATCAACAGGCTCAACTAAACTATAACTTAGTTTACGCCCAACAATATCATAATTATCATTTGTAATTTTACGGATTTTATAATGAGGTGATTCTAAATTTATATTCGGAATTAATACAATTCTTACCTTCATGCGATTTTCAATTTTAGCTACATCGTCACGTTTTTCATTTAATAAATACGTAGCAACCTCCACCGGAAGCTGTACATGTAATGCAGCAATAAAATTACTATTTTTAACCGCTTCTTCTTGAATAATTCTTAAAATATGAACGGCTATTGACTCAGTACCACGAATTGAACCAATTCCCGCACATCTTGGACATGCTATAGTCGTAGACTCTTCTAATGAAGCCTGTAACCTCTGACGAGATAACTCCAACAAACCAAATTTAGATAATTTACCCATTTGGATTCTGGCTCTATCAAAACCTAACTGCTGCTTAAAGAAGTTTTCGACTTCACGTTGATTTCTAGGATTTTCCATATCAATAAAATCCACCACCACTAAACCACCTAAATCACGCAACCTCATTTGGCGGGCAATTTCCTCTGAAGCCTCAAGGTTGGTGGCTAAAGCTGTTGCTTCAATATCAGCACCTTTATTAGCCCTTGCCGAGTTCACATCCACTGCGGTTAAAGCTTCAGTATGATCAATAACTATCGCTCCACCAGATGGTAAATTTACAGTCCTAGAATAAGCGGATTCAATTTGATGCTCTATCTGGAATCTAGAGAATAACTGTACATCATCATGATATAATTTAATTCGATCAACAAAAGCAGGCATAACACTTGACATAAAATTGCGCGCTTCATTGTAAATACGCTCTTCATCAATTAGAATCTCAGTAATATCTGGAGAAAAATGATCTCGAATAGAACGAATTACTAAATTACTCTCTTGATAAATTAAAAACCTGTCATGCTGTTCTGCTGCAGTTTTAATTGCATCACATAACTTTAACAAGTAATTCAAATCCCACTGTAGCTCTTCAGGTGCACGCCCTAATGCTGCAGTACGGGCAATAATGCTCATTCCACCTGGCACCGTTAACTGAGATAACACTGCTTTTAATTCGTCTCTCTCTTCGCCATCTATACGACGTGAAATCCCCCCAGAACGTGAGTTATTAGCCATTAGAACTAAATAACGCCCCGGCAAAGAGATATATGTAGTTAATGCAGCTCCTTTATTTCCACGCTCATCTTTTTCTACTTGAATAATTAATTTTAAGCCCTCAGTTAGTTTAGAATAGTCCCGATAACGACTTGATTCTGGTAGATATGCAGGATCGATTTCTTTAAATGGCAAAAACCCTTGCTTATCAGTACCATAATCCACAAAACATGCCTCAAGGGATGCTTCTACTCTAGTAATAATACCACAGTATATATTACCCCTACGCTGAGCTTTACTTGTGGTCTCAATATCAAAATTGATTAACTTTTGACCTTCAACTGATGCAACTCTAAGCTCTTCTTGATAAGTTGCATTGAATAACATTCTTTTCATATTAAAATACCCTTACTTTAATAGTGCATCTTCTTGCGAGTAAAAGCCTTTAACTACAGTATATGATGATGTATAGATATGTGTTTTTTAAGTTATATAGTTGTTCAATTAAATAATGTAATATTTATATTCATGCTATCAATTAACCAAAATCAACCGATTAATTGCATTAAAAGTATTATGATTGTTACATACTTAATGATATTCTTTATTAACTAACCAAATTAATTCTTTGGTTTTTATTGGATACCAATGGATATAATCTACTCCCGTATTTTTCAATGTATTTCTATACGGTAAAGGACTATATGTAATAAAATATCAACATGCAGCAAATCACTGCATCTTTAATCATATTTATACATACCTTAGTTTATAGTAGAATTTGGCTTATATCTATATTACTTTATACTGTAATATGCTGTTATATACTCACACAACAAGACACATATATAACAATAAATTCTATATTGTACGTTCTTACATATTCAAAATAAGTTACTACTCAGGCTATATCAAATTATAGAGTTTATAGATTCCTGTCATGCTAAATTTCACACGCGTGTGCTATTTCAGCATCTCTTTTTATACAAGATCCTGACAACAAAACACGCGTGTTAAGCTCAGGATGAGCACCTGTATAGTAACCAAATAAAGTATATCAATAAAATTATTTACTATTTTTTAACTAACTAACGATACTTTTATCATTAGTGTTATATTTTTATTTTATTGATTTAACACTTCTGTAAAAACATTACAATTAACAAATAATTAATTCTTTTACGTTCTAAAACTTTAAGTTCTAAAAAATATTTTCTTGGTGCAGTTAACACCAAAATAAGTTACAATCATGTCATCATGATTGAATTTAAATTTTATAATTAACATACATTAACATATAAAGGTGATATTATATACCAAAATGAATAGTTTTAGCAAAAATCAAATTAACTTTTATACCGTAACTGAAAAAGATGACATGCAAAGGTTGGATAATCTTCTATGTAAAATTCTAAAAGATGTGCCCAAAAGTTACATTTATAGAATAATTCGTAGTGGTGAAGTAAGGGTCAATAAAAAAAGAGCCGAAGCCAAATCTAAAGTTGTATTAAATGATATAATACGTATTCCTCCAGTTTTAGTAAATGAAACTCCAACTAATCCAAATAAAACTTATATTCCAGAGGCAACCTTCACTATTTTATTTGAAGATGATTATTTTTTAATTATCGATAAGCCTAGTGGCGTAGCTTGTCATGGAGGTAGCGGGATCAGTTTTGGAGTAATTGAGCAATTACGCAAAACTCGAGAAACTGCTAAATTTTTGGAATTAGCCCATCGTTTAGATCGGGATACCTCTGGAGTTTTAGTATTAGCTAAAAAACGCCAAGCATTAGTTGAATTCCAACAATTAAGTAAAAACAACAAGATAAAAAAATATTACATGGCATTAGCACTTGGGGAATGGAAAGATAATACCCGCAATATAAAAGCACCTTTGTATAAATATACGACTAAAGATGGTGAGCGTAGGGTTCGTGTTGATAAAGATTTAGGGCAATTTTCCTATACTGTGTTTAGCATTCTAAACAAATACAAAAACTTCTCCCTAGTTAAAGCTGATATTAAAACTGGACGCACCCATCAAATTAGAGTACATTTACAGCACCTTGGGTTCCCTATTGCAATGGATGATAAATATGGTGATTTTGAAATGAATAAATACCTATATAAAACGGGACTAAAACGTATGTTCTTACATGCATATGAAATTGAATTTATGCATCCAATAACTAGTCAACCGATTAACATAAAGGCTTCTTTACCTTCTGATTTAGAAAACTTCCTAAACAAGCTAAAACCATTGCCTCAAGCAAAATTAGAATCCAATTAGTATCAAGTATCCATCTAATGGTATAATCATGTATTAACCTCCGTAAAATAATAAGGTATATCTATGACAGATCACAATAATAATCAAACTTACGACAGTAGTAGCATTAAAGTCCTAAAAGGACTTGATGCTGTAAGAAAAAGACCAGGAATGTACATTGGTGACACATCAGATGGAACCGGATTACATCATATGGTATTTGAAGTATTAGATAATGCAATTGATGAAGCATTAGCTGGTCATTGTAATAATATTAAAGTTATGATCCATGAGGATAACTCAATCTCTATTGAAGATAACGGTCGTGGAGTACCAACAGATATCCATGCAGAAGAAGGTCGCTCTGCAGCTGAAGTAATTATGACAGTCCTGCATGCTGGTGGTAAATTTGATAATAATTCTTATAAAATATCTGGTGGCCTACATGGTGTTGGGGTATCAGTTGTAAACGCTCTATCAGACTGGTTGAAACTAACTATTTGGCGCAATGATGAAGAACATGAAATAGATTTTAAGTTAGGCGATCCTGTTGCTCCTCTAAAAACCCTAGGAGGTGCAAATGGCAAACGTGGAACCCGTGTACACTTCATGGCAAGTGCTTCAACATTTGGAAATATCGAATACCATTACGAGATTTTAGCTAAGAGAATTCGCGAATTATCTTTTTTAAATAACGGCGTTAGCATTTCTCTAATTAATAAACACGATGGTAAAGAAGAAAACTTTGCTTTTTCTGGTGGGATTGCAGGTTTTGTAGCTTATATGAATCGCAACAAGACAGTGTTACATACAAAAGCTTTCTATTGCTTGGGTGAGCGTGATGGCTTAAGTGCTGAAGTATCTATGCAATGGAATGATTCATACCAAGAAAATGTGCAATGCTTTACTAATAATATACCCCAACGCGATGGTGGCACCCATTTATCTGCACTACGCACCACAATGACTAGAACCATTAATCAGTATATAGAAGAAAATGAACTAGCCAAAAAAGCTAAAGTAACAACAACTGGTGATGATATGCGTGAAGGTTTAACTTGTGTAGTTTCAGTTAAGTTACCAGATCCTAAGTTTTCATCACAAACAAAAGATAAACTAGTATCCTCAGAAATATCTCCTGTATTACAGGAAATTGTGGGTGATTCACTCAAAAGTTATTTATTAGAAAATCCAATTGATGCTAAAATTATTTGTAATAAAATTATCGAAGCAGCTCGTGCTCGTGAAGCAGCTAGAAAAGCACGTGAGCTAACTCGCCGTAAGGGAGTACTTGATGGTTTGGGTTTACCAGGTAAGCTTGCTGATTGCCAAGAAAAAGATCCAGCATTATGCGAGCTATATCTAGTCGAGGGAGACTCTGCTGGTGGATCAGCAAAAAATGGACGTGATCGTAAATTTCAAGCCATTTTACCCTTAAGAGGTAAAATCCTAAATATTGAACGTGCCAGATTTGATAAAATGATTTCATCTGAGCAGGTTACTAATTTAATTACTGCCATGGGTACTGGGATTGGTAAAGATGAATATGATCCAAACAAACTACGCTATCACCGTATTATAATTATGACTGATGCTGACGTTGATGGAGCACATATTCGCACCCTACTTCTAACATTCTTCTATCGCCAAATGCCAGAAATTGTAGAGCGTGGACATATTTATATTGCACAACCACCATTGTACAAAGTAAAACAAGGTAAAAACGAGAAGTATGTTAAAGATGATGACGGATTAAATCAATATCTATTAGAATTAGCTTTGACTAACTCTAACTTTGCCCAAAATGATTCAAAAATATTATCTGGTACAGAATTATCTGAAACCTCTAATTTATATCTAAAAGCAAAATCAGTTATTAACCATCATAGTAGATATATGGATATTGAAGTATTAGAAGCACTACTTAAATTACCCCGTATTAATCTAAAAACCTCTGAAGAAGTTGATAAAGCTATTACCGCTTTAACTAACATGCTTTCTTCACATAATATAAAGTTCGAAGCTTTATTTGATGAAATAAAACAAGAATATCGAATTAAAGTTGTAAGAGTTGAACATGGTAACTATATTACAAGTGCTATTGATGGTTATTTTATCGATAGTAGTGATTACTCAAAAATAGTAAAAGCTTATGAAAAAGTAGAGGGGTTTAATGTTAGTGGTCTAGTAGTAAATCGTGGGGAAAATAGCAAAGGAGTACTGTCTTTTGGTGAAGGACTTGACTGGCTAATGAATGAGATAAAAAGGGGCTTGTCGATCCAACGCTATAAAGGTCTAGGAGAGATGAATGCATCACAGTTGTGGGAAACAACTATGGACCCAACTGTACGCACCTTAATGAAAGTTACTATTGAAGATGCAATCTCTGCAGATAATACATTTAGCACATTGATGGGTGATGAAGTAGAGCCAAGACGTAATTTTATCGAAACTAATGCTTTACACGCTCAAAACATAGACATTTAACTAAAATTAGCCTACATCAATTCTAATGTCGGTGAGTTGCACACGGGTGGGGTCTTATGTGCATTAAGATACACAGCTTGGCAACTCACCTATTTAGAGTGCGTATACTGATTTTAGAGGTTCTTAACATACTAATAATTTATTGTTCTTACTTTAATAAATCAACTGAGGAAACATGGCAAAGAAACTATACATTAAAACTTTTGGCTGTCAAATGAACGAATATGATTCAGATAAAATGGCAGATGTGCTCAAGCAATTTGAAGGTCATGAAAAAACAGATAGCCCTGAAAATGCTGATGTTATATTATTTAATACCTGTTCTATCCGTGAAAAAGCTCAAGAGAAGGTATTTTCTGATCTAGGACGAGTAAGACATCTCAAACAGCAAAACCCTAATTTAATTATTGGAGTTGGTGGTTGTGTAGCATCTCAAGAAGGCGCAACAATTATAAAAAGAGCGCCGTATGTTGATATAGTTTTTGGGCCACAAACATTACACCGTATTCCAGAATTAATCCAGAAAAAAAGACAATCTGGTAAGTCGCAAATGGATATAAGCTTCCCCGAAATTGAAAAATTTGATAACCTTCCTGCAGCAAAAGTAGAAGGAGCCAGTGCTTATGTTTCTATTATGGAAGGCTGTTCTAAATATTGCTCATACTGTGTAGTGCCTTATACTCGAGGTGAGGAAATATCTCGCCCATTTGAGGATGTATTAACAGAAGTATCTGAGCTAACCCTACAAGGGGTGAAAGAAATTCATTTACTTGGGCAAAACGTTAATGCCTATAGAGGAACAATGCAAGATGGAGACACTTCTGATTTTGCTATGCTTCTAGAATATGTGCATGAAGTTCCTGGAGTTGAGCGGATTCGTTTTACCACATCGCACCCAAATGAAATGAGTAGTAGAATCATTGATTGTTATGCTAAATTACCTAAATTAGTATCTCATCTACATTTACCCGTACAAAGTGGCTCAGATAGAGTGCTTGCAGCTATGAAACGTGGCTACACCTCTTTAGAATATAAATCATTAATTCGTAAACTTAAAAAAGCCCGCCCCGAAATATCTTTTTCATCTGACTTTATTATAGGGTTCCCAGGGGAAACTGAAGCCGAATTTGAAAAAACTATGCAACTTATTGAAGATATCGGATTTGATGCTAGTTTTAGTTTTATATTTTCACCACGCCCTGGAACACCAGCAGCTGATATAACAGATAATACATCATTAGAAACAAAATTAGATAGGTTACATAAAGTACAACGCCGCTTAGAAGAGCAAGCGCAACAAATTAGCAAAAATATGGTAGGTACTATCCAGAAAGTTCTAGTTATTGGCGAATCAAAAAAAGACTCAACTGAACTCAGCGGACGTACAGAAAACTTCAAAGTAGTGAATTTTGTCGGACAAAAACGCCTTATTAATCAGATAATAGCAGTTAAAATTATCAGCTATTCAGCTAATGCACTTAAGGGAGAAATCATATAATATTTTATTTTTTGAAATTCTTTGTTTTTAGAGAAGCTTTCAAATCAGTATCCTTAAGCGATGGAATATCAAAACCTTTTAATTAATAAATGCTTAACAACAATATTTTTTGATAAAAAGTTATATACTCCAAGCTTATTCTTCCATACGGTTAAGTAAATCTATATAAGTATTAATATTATTACTTTTAGCTACCTCTTGGGTTAAAGTATGACGCCATAACTTTGCATTACTACATCCGTGGTATAAGCCTATCATGTGCCGAGTAATATGATGTAATGGTACACCTTGCTCTACCATAAGATGCAAATAATCCACCATAGCATAAGCAATCTGCTTACGGGTTTTAACAAGTGTCTGCAACACAGGTGTTAGAGGCATTTGTAACTTAGAATTAAAAAATAAATTATCAAAGTCAGCAAAAAGATACGGGTTATGATATGCTTCCCGCCCAAGCATTACCCCATCAACATATTGTAAATGATGGGTAATTTCTTCTATTGTTTTAATACCGCCATTAATCATAATTTTTAGCTGTGGCATCTCTTCTTTTAATCTATAAACATAATCATATTTTAATGGTGGCACTTCTCTATTTTGCTTAGGTGATAAGCCTTTTAAAATAGCACTTCTGGCATGTACAATAAATTCAACACAACCAACATCCGCAATTTTTTTGACAAATTCTAGTAAGGTATCATAACTATAGTCATAATCAAGCCCTATGCGATGTTTTATAGTAATTGGTATTGTGACTACTTCCTGCATAGCTTTAATACAACTAGCAACCAATTCTGCATCGCGCATTAAACACGCACCAAAATTACCTGATTTGACCCTATCTGATGGACAGCCTACATTTAAATTAATTGCACTATAACCATATCCTTCACAAATTTTACTAGCTAATGCAAGTTTTTGAGGATCAGAGCCACCAAGTTGCATAATTAGCGGGTTTTCGACTGCTGAATAGGATAATAATCTATCCAGATTGCCATGTAAAATAGCATCAGCAACAACCATTTCTGTATATAAATCTGACTCTTGAGTAATTTGACGCATAAAATAACGATAATGTCTATCTGTCCAATCTAACATTGGTGCAATTGCAATTTTCTTCATAATAAACAACTATAAACTAATTCAGCTAATGAAATATATTTCTTTTCACCATAAAAAGATAAGCCAATCTGACAATTACGATTAAACGTAACTCCAATATCGCAATCACTAATTTGCTCTTTTAAACTATATAAAGCCGCTTGGTTCAATTCTGGAAGAGTAAACCCCTTAGTACCAGCAAAGCCACAACAAGTAATATTTTGTGGAATAACAATCTCCTTGGAACATTTCACTAAAATCTGCATAATCTGCGCATCATCCGCAATCTTTTTACTACTACAATCAATATGTAATGCAAGTTTATTATATTTTTGTTGTAGATCTAAGCTATCTAAATTATTTGCAATAAATGAAACCATGTCACTAATGGGTACTTGCTGCTGTAGAGTGTCTGCACTATTAACAATATTATTCTTTAATATAGAAGCATAACAACTGCTATTATCTATGATAATCCCACTATAATTTGTTACAGTGGTGCCATATATTGCTGCATACATCTCTCGTACTTTACTTATTGATAGATCTATATTCCCATTAGATGAAAATACCTGTCCACAACATAAATCCTTAAAATTTGCTGGATATACTACTTTATATCCCATTTTACTTAATAAGCTCTCAGTAAAATTATTCTTACTATCATCAAATATACGTGTACTACAGCTAGGAATATATAATACCTCTGTCTTATTCCTATTACTCATAATAACACTATTATGAGTATCAATGGGCAAATCAGCAAAGCTTGGCAAATATACTGGTACTAATGGGATTATTCGATGAGTTTTTTTACTTAAGCTATGTATTTGCTTACTGCCAAATACTTTAGCTAATTGATTTACCAACTTTATGCCAAAGCGATTTAGAAAAATAAACTTGCTAAAATGCCGCCCCCATAAACTAGATAAAACACTAGCTGGCTTTTGTTTGAGTTTTAAAATAAGCTCCCCAGTATTAATATTTACTGGGCAACTTACAAAGCACAATCCCGTAGTAGCACAAGTCTGTATCCCGTAATACTCAAAACTTTTAGCAAATTTAGCATATAAAGATGAACCCTCTAGTTTTAATTTTTGTATGTAGCGATATGTAGTAATCCTTTGACGTGGAGTTAAAGTTAAATTCTTTGAAGGACAAACACTCTCACAAAAACCACACTCCATACAACTGTCAACAATATTATCAATACTATTCATTTGCTTTAGATATTGCAAATGTATTTGCGGATTTTTACTTAAAATAACCTCAGGATTTAAAATATTATTAGGATCAAGTAGCTGCTTAATTTGCCACATAATGGCATATGCTTTATTACCCCACTCTAATTCAACAAATGGCGCCATATTCCTTCCACAACCATGCTCTGCTTTTAAAGAACCTTGGAGTTTAACTGCAATTAACTGCGTCATTTCTTCCATAAATGCTTTATAACGCAAGATTTCATCAGCATCAGTTAAATTTGGAGTAAATACAAAATGAATATTGCCAGCTAAAACATGCCCAAATATTGCAGCATTAGAGTAAGCAAATTTAGTAAATAATAACTTTAACTCATCAATTGCCTGTGGTAATTTTTCTATGTCAACGGCAATATCCTCAATGACCAAACTAGTACCACTTACCCTATTTGCACCAATTGTCGGGAAAATACCCTTGCGTAAATCCCATATAGCGCCCATAGTAAAAGCATCGCTGGTAAATGGCAACTGATAATATATGCTAAATTTATCAATTATATGCTGTAATTGATTAACTTTACTTTGCAACGATTGTTTATCAAGACTTGAAACCTCAATTAAGAGGGCTGCTGTATTTTGGGTAAGAGTAGGTAAATATGCTTGGGCTTTCTTTAAATGACTAATTGATTGTAAAGATGATATATCTAATAACTCCATCGCATCAATTGAAAACTTAGCAAGCTCTGAAGTTAATTTAACCACTTCATCTAGACTATCTACATAAATTAAGCTTACTTGCTTAAAATGATTATCAGCAACGCAATTATAAGTAACCTCACTAATAAAACCTAAAGTACCTTCGGAACCCACAAATAAATGGGTTAAAATATCAATTGGATCATCAAAATCTAAAAAAGCATTTAAACTATAACCAGACGTGTTTTTTAATCTAAATTTATGTTTTATTAAGCCAACCAATTGTTCATCACTGCAAATATACTGTTTTATTTGCTTAATTTCAAAAGCAATATGCGAGTATTGTTGCAAAAAATCCTGCCGACTTGAAGCATCCTGACTATCCAGAAAACCACCATCAGCTAAAAGTAGCTTCATACCAGCTAAGGTGTGGTAAGTATTATTTAAAATTCCACAACACATTCCACTAGAATTATTCGCAACAATACCGCCTATTTTACATGCATTTATTGATGCAGGATCAGGTCCAATTTTTGTATTATATGCTTTAAGGAGGTAGTTAGCATGGCTGCCAATAATACCAGGCGCAAGCCTTATTTGCTTCCCGTTATTAATAATTTCATAATTCTGCCACGCTTTATTAGATAGCACAACTAATACCTTATTAGTAACCGCCTGTCCAGATAAACTAGTTCCCGCAGCACGAAATGTTAATTTAATATCAAAAACATTGGCTAGCCTTAGAAGAGTTGCCACTTCTTGCTGGGTTTCAACAAGAATAACTAATTGGGGAATCATTCGGTATACGCTTGCATCAGTGCCATAAGCATAGCATAACATCTCATCATCAATTATGCGTGTGGCACTAATATTTTTACTAAGTTTTTGTTTAAAATTAGTAAACCTCATATAATCTTCCATATCAACTCAACTCCAATGGATACTTGGCATCATTGACTACTGAACATTACCCCATAATCAGGACAATGTAACTCTACGGATTAAATACCCCAATTTCGAATAATTATGGGGTAGGATTCAATTGGTATTATTCAGTAATTTTGCCACATCAAGTGCTGCATATGTCCAAATGATATCGCTACCTGCACGCTTAAAACATAACATACTCTCCATAAGAGTTTGTTCGTAATCTATCCATCCATTTATGCTCGCTGCTTTTAACATAGCGTACTCACCACTAACCTGATAAACAGCCAAAGGTTTCTTAAACTCATTTTTTACCCGATAAACAATATCCAAATAAGGTAGCCCAGGCTTCACCATAACAATATCTGCGCCCTCCATCAAATCTAATGCTACCTCATGTATAGCCTCATTACTATTAGCGGGGTTCATTTGGTAGGTGCTCTTATTTAATCCTCCCAAGCCTGCTTTTGAGCCTACAGCTTCTCTAAATGGTCCATAAAATTTTGAAGCATATTTTGCGGAATATGCCATAATACCAGTATTATAATAACCCTGTTTTTCTAAAGCTTTTCTGATTTTTCCAATCCTTCCATCCATCATATCTGAAGGGCATACAAAATCTGCCCCAGCAGCTGCATGTGATAGTGCTTGTCTTACCAGAATTTCGTTGGTAACATCATTTAATACATACCCTGAGTCATCAACAACCCCATCATGTCCATGTAAAGTATATGGGTCAAGGGCTACATCTGTAAACACTCCAAGCTTCGGAAATTTTTTCTTTAATTCAAAGACTGCACGCTGTACTAGACCTTTTTCATTATAACTTTCACTACCATATATATCTTTATCTGATTCAATAACAGGAAATAACCCAACGGCTGGTATGCCATACTTAACACATTTTTCAGCAATTTTTAATAAATTATCTATACTAACCCTTGACTGTCCAGGCATAGATAAAATAGGCTCATCTCGTTTTTCCCCATCAAGAATAAACACTGGATAAACTAAATCAGTAACGCTAATATTATTCTCCTGTACTAATTCTCGAATAAATTGGCTACTCCTATTACGACGCATTCTAATATAAGGAAATCTATCTTGGGTCATTTAATTATACTCCAACAATGAATATACCGGAAAACCTTGATTGCGAATCTGCTTACTTCCACCCAAATACAATAAATCATTAACAACTGAACATTCAACTATATTTCCACCAAGTTTTTTAATTAACCTGCATGCGGCTAACATTGTTCCGCCAGTTGCAATCAAATCATCTATAATCAATACATTATCGTTGGTTTTTATTGCATCAGTATGGATTTCAACAGTTGTAACATCACCATATTCTAAAGTATAGCTTTCTCCATAAGTCGTATAAGGGAGCTTTCCCTTTTTGCGAATAGGCACAAACCCCACCCCTAATTCATAAGCAATCAATGGTCCAAAAATAAAACCTCTAGCATCTAATCCAGCCACTACATCAATCTTACTATCTTTATAACGCTCAACTAATATCTCTATAACCCTACGAAATGCTTTGGGATTCTGTAACAATGTTGTTATATCACGGAAAGATACCCCTGGCTCTGGCCAATCATTAATCACCCGAATTGAATCGCGGATTGTTATTAGATCTTGTTCATGATTCATATATTACTTTCTCACTATTTAACTTTTTAGTATAGATGATGTATAATTGGGTATAATTCATTAATTATCCCTACATCATGCACCCTTAAATAATCAATATTATTTATAAATTTTAATGCCACAAGCATTGTTTCTAAATTACGCTCAGTTACTGGCTTATTGTTTGTATATCCAAAAAAAGATTTACGCGAATGCCCAAGCAATAATTCACAAGGTAAATTATAAAATACTGCGAAGTTCCGCAATATATACCAAGCCTGCTGTGGTATATTGCCAAAACCAATACCTGGATCCAATATTATATTATCTAAATCAATCTTAGCATCAGAAAACTGTTTAAGCTTATTATTCATCCAAGCATATATATGCTCTATTGGGTTGCACTCTAAAGCCAAGTGTATGCTCTTATTGGCAGGCACAACTAAGCTGTGCATGGCAACATATTTTTTATTAGCTAAGCTTAAAGATTTTATCATATTGAGATGAGCATTGCCAGAAACATCGTTTACTATATCTATATCTTGATCAATAAGCCACTGCATAGTTTCTTGATGATAAGTATCTATACTAATTGTAAAGTCATGCTGTTTTCTTAAACTAGAGATATTGCCTAATACTGCAGTTAAAATACTTATCTCATCTTCAGCCACAAGTGGTTTTGAGTTAGGATTAGTTGACTCTACCCCAATATCAAGTATCTTTGCCCCAGAGTTAATTTGAGCAATAGCATTCTCAGACAATTCTTCTAAATTTTTATATTTGCCACCATCAGAAAATGAATCTTGGGTATAATTTAATATGGCAAAAATATCTGCCAAGTATTCAAAAGTACGTATAATTGTTGTGTCATCAACTAAATATAACCGTCCATTTTTTACCAAAGTGGTTTGATGTTCAAATTTAATAAACTCTACACTTTGGGTAACTTCACTATATGCCCAATGTTTTATGATCTGTTCAAATCTATTTGGCATATCACAAACTATAACCCCAGCAATTACAGATATAATATTATGCTCTACTAGTATATATTTTTTTTTACCTAAACTATATATAGAAGAGTATTTTATTGTTTTACCTAATGGGCGTAAAACCTTTCTTAAGGAACCTTTACAGTCAAATTGCAATAAAGTATATTCTTGTATGTTTAATACATTATTTATAATATTCCACCTTGCCAATAATATTAGTATTGGTTGACTGCAATTTATCGTTTAAATCTTTTACTGATTCATTTAGGATAGGATGCACCCAATCTGCAGCAATATCAACTAAAGGAGCCAGAACAAAATCACGATTATGCATTTCTTTATGTGGAATTTGTAAAAAATTCTGCACATACGTTAAATCATCAAAGAATATTAAATCAATGTCAATAATACGAGGTCCATTTATTTGGGTTTCTTCTTTGCCCATCAGCTTTTCAATAGTTTTAATTTTACCTAACAGTTTATCTGGAGAAAGCTTGGTAAAACCAGAAATAGCTGTATTAATAAAATTATTTTGATCAATAACCCCAACTGGTAAAGTCTTATAAAACCCGCCAATTGTTATATCTTCTATATATTCACCCAGTAGCTCAATGGCAGTAATAACCTGTTGCTGTGGCAAATATACGTGGTTAGACCCAAGAGCTAAGGCAACTTTAAATTTACGCGTATGCGTATAACAAACTTTAATTTCTTGAGCATTTATGCCAAAAAGTGCTGGCTTAGTAAGACATATTTTTATTTTTCTGATTAACGAAAATTGTTGTAATACTTCACCTGCAATATATTGTGCCATGCTCTCAAGTAAATTATACTTGGGTTCTGGTAATAAACCACGTACAAAATTAATCAATTCGTCATAGTTTACCGTGGTTTCTAACCTATCAGCCTGAAACCAATTATATTTAAATAAAGAACACTCTAAATCAACAATAATTGGCTGAAGCTGATTTTTTTCATGCTCATAACAACCAATAATGATTTCTTCACTGATTCCCTTAATTTTTATTTTCATTACTATTAAATACTTTCATTGCTAATTGTAAGTCTTCCCAAGCATCTTTCTTAGCCGCAACATTTCTTAAAAGATACGCTGGATGATAAGTTACAATCACTGGGATATTCTTTATAGAATGCACCTGTCCACGCAGTTTATTCGTTGCTAAATCAGAGGAAAGTAGAGCTTGTGAGGCAAACCTACCCAATGCGATAATTATTTGTGGTTTAACCAAATTAATTTGGCTTAACAAGTAATTGTTACACATATTAACCTCGTGGGATTCTGGATTTCTATTATAGGGAGGTTTACATTTAATTACATTACAAATATAAACATCATTATTCACATCTAGTTTCATTGCAGTGATCATTTTATCTAACAACTCTCCAGATGCACCAACAAACGGTATACCTTTTACATCGTCATGCTCCCCCGGGGCTTCGCCAATAAACATCCATTTTGCCTGGCGGTTACCGCGATCAATAACCGTGTTTTGACGCCCATTAGACAAGTCACATTTATTACAAATATTAATACTACTTACTAAGCTATCCCAATTATTAATCAGATCTTGCGGTACATTTATTTTAAACTCATTACTTTGATTTAACACAATACTTTTTGCCAAAATCGCTGGAGTTTCTTTACGCTTAGTTAACCATTTTTCTTCTTTTTCGACCCTTAATTTGGTCTGTTCTGACATTAGAATCGCTACATTTTCTCGCATATTGTCTCCACTATCTTCTATGTTTTGCCACTGCCCCAACTTAACCTGCGGATTAATTCGCTGAACCTTACGCTCATCAAATAACCACAACTGGTTGTATAATAATTTAAATTGATTGTTTTTTTGCATATTTTATCTATATTTTAAAAGAGTAATTTTTCCTAAACTGCTTAGATGCGCAATTATGACTATATGCTTTAATGGCAATGTGTATAAAGATATATATAAGCGATTAAAACATGTAGCAAGAATTGATGCAGGCAAGTAGTTATAACATCATGGTTAGCGCATCATACTGCCAACTATCTACCGTATAATAATTACACCGCTTACCTACAATCTGAAATCCTAAAGTTCTATACAAATTAATTGCTGGAGTATTGCCATCTCTAACTTCTAAAAATATATGCAATACATGCTTCATCTTTAATATATTTAACATATATTCTAGTAAAACTTTACCGTAACCTTGCCTTTTACAATCTTGCTTAACCCAAAATTGTAAAATTTCTGCTTCATCAGTTACAATACTTAAAACAATCGCTGCAACTATTTCATTTGCTCCAGTTTCTAATACATAAACCATATGCCTTGGATTATTAAAACTTGATAAATATTCACCTTGATTCCAGAAAGTTAAATTACTTAGCTTATCTAACTTCGCCAAGATAGAAATATCTCCCTTTTTTATTAATCTAATATTCATTCTTTACACTTAAGATAATTCACAAAATTATAAATGTAGCCGTATTATAACATAAGCTAAATATCATTAACGTGATGCCTCATCATCTTCACTTTGTTCTGCTAATAACTCTTCTGCTAATCTAGACTCCTCCATCCAAGCTTCCCATAACTCTGGAGTTTCTAAACTTACTCTCCCAATCCTACCTGCCCGAAAATCTTGGATAATAATTTCACTAGTTTTCTGAATATCTATCAATCCACCACTTAAAATACAACCACGTTTCTTACCGATTAAATGGAGGAGCTCGCCCTCAACTAAATTAGAAACATCAACATTTAGTTTATATCTCTCCAGCAATAAATCACAATAATAGGTTTTTAAATAGCCTAATAAATACACTGCTAGTATTTCGTCATCACAAGCGTTTCTACCTATGCTATTGCAAATAGCTAAATTGTAACCTATTTTGTCATACTTGATTTTTTGCCACATCATTCCTGGAGTGTCATATACTAAAAAACTATCGGTTAATACTAGGCATTGATTACTTCTAGTTACTGCTGGCACGTCACCTGTTTTAGCTGATTTTTTACCAATTAATTTATTAATTAATGTTGATTTTCCTACGTTAGGAATTCCAGTAATCATGACACGTAAAGGTTTTTCAAAGCTATTTCGATTAGGAGATAAGCTTTGACATAGCTGAATTAATTGTTTTTTTTGTTTTAAATCATCTTTATTTCCAGTTAAAGCAATTGCATTAGCATCTTTCTGAAAAAACTCTATCCAGCGCTTAGTGATTTCATTATCTGCTAAGTCAGCCTTATTTAATAAGCGAATCTTTTTTTTATACTTAATAATGTTTTGTAAAAGTGGATTGCAACTTGAAAATGGAGCTCTGGCATCTAATAGTTCAACAACTATATCAATATTTGAAACTAAATCTTTTATTTCTTTTTTTGCCTTATTCATATGACCAGGAAACCATTGGATTGACATTAATACTGACTTTCTATATAATATTTTACGCATTCATTTTTTGAATTAGGTAGAAGTTACGCTCATGATTTTAACATATTCTAACAAATCAAAAAGATACAAAATCCTCTATATAAAAAATAAACTTTTAATGGAGGCTCATCTCAATTTTAGGGTATAATGATGCTTGTACATTAATATTAAATTTGATGTTAAACTCCTACTAAAATGCTTGTATACCAACTGTAGTTTGACTTAGTCTCATAACAAGTTACCCCGAGCATATAAACCTAAACCACCAAGGGGAAAAAATGAATAACTTATCTCAAGAGTCCAGCATGTTAGCCGCAGAGCTAGGACAAACATTAACGCCAAAAAAAGATTTTTCTATGTATAATGTAATCAGACGTAGTGGTGATGTAGTTAATTTTAACCCAAGTAAAATTGCAGTTGCAATTACCAAGGCTTACATTGCAGTTCATGGGCATAATAGCCTAGCTAGCAATAATGTACGAGATCAAATTGCAAAACTAACTGAGTTAGTAGTAAAATCACTGCAAAATAGACGCCCAAATGGTGGCTCAATCCATATTGAAGAAATCCAAGATCAAGTAGAACTAGCTTTAATGCGTAACGGTGAACACGAAGTTGCTAGAAGTTATGTGTTATACCGTGAAGAGCGCACTAAGGAGCGGTCAATTGATAGCAGCAGCAAATCACCCAAGCATACAATTAGTGTAACGTTTAAAAACGGCAATAAAAAACAACTAGATCATGCATATTTGTTAAATCTAGTAGAAACAGCTTGTGAAAAACTAGATGGTCTAAACCCAAAAATAATTATTGAAGAAGCACTTAAAAATATATATGATGGGGTTAGTGAATCAGAATTATATAAATCTATAATACTGGCATCTCGCCAACTTATAGAACAAGAACCCGCATATAACTTTGTAACTGCGCGCTTGCTACTACACACTATTATCCAAGAAGTCCTAGATAAAGAAGTACTGCATGCTGATATGGATACCGCATACCGCAATTACTTTAATAGCTACTTAAAAAAAGGAATAGAAGCTGAGTTAATATCTCCACGCTTACTAGAGTATGATGCCGAGAAAATTTCTAATGCGCTTGATGCTAGCCGTGATTTTCAGTTTAAATACCTAGGCTTACAAACATTATATGATCGTTACTTCCTGCACATTAATGGCAAACGCATTGAATTACCTCAAGTGTTTTTTATGCGTGTTGCAATGGGTTTAGCTCTAAATGAGCCAAATAAAAATGAGCGAGCTATTGAATTCTATAACGTGCTTTCTAGCTTTGATTTTATGTCATCTACGCCTACTCTATTTAATGCTGGGACATTACACTCACAGCTATCTAGCTGTTACTTAACTACTGTGGCAGATGATTTAGCTGGAATTTATGATGCAATTAAAGAAAATGCATTATTATCAAAATATGCTGGCGGTCTTGGTAATGATTGGTCTAGTGTACGCGCTATGGGTTCTAGAATCAAAGGAACCAACGGGAAATCACAAGGGGTTATTCCATTCCTAAAAGTAGTTAATGATACTGCGGTTGCCGTTAATCAAGGCGGAAAACGTAAAGGGGCGGTTTGTACCTATCTTGAAACCTGGCATATTGATATTGAAGAATTTTTAGAGTTGCGTAAGAATACGGGAGATGATAGAAGACGCTGCCATGATATGAATACCGCTAACTGGATTCCTGATTTATTTATGAAACGTGTTCATGAACAATCTGATTGGACATTATTCTCACCTAATGAAGTACCAGACTTACATGATAAATACGGTAAAGCTTTTGAAATAGCTTATACTGGATATGAGAAATTAGCTCTGGAAGGTAAAATAAAAATCTCTAAAAAAATCCCTGCATTACAAATATGGCGTAAAATGCTAACCATGTTGTTTGAAACAGGGCATCCATGGGTTACCTTTAAAGATCCATGCAATATTCGTTCTCCACAACAGCATAAAGGTGTAGTACATAGCTCGAACTTGTGTACCGAGATTACTTTAAACACTAATGAGCAAGAAATTGCTGTATGTAATCTAGGTTCGGTAAATTTAACTAATCATTTAAAAGATGGCGTACTGGATTCAGAGAAATTACAAAAAACCATTACAACTGCTATGCGTATGCTAGATAATGTAATTGATATAAACTTCTACCCAGTTAAAAAAGCTGAGACTTCTAATTTAGCTCACCGTCCAGTTGGAATGGGATATATGGGGTTTCAAGATGCATTGCATAGCTTACGTATACCATATGCATCTCCAGAGGCAGTTGAGTTTGCTGATAAATCTACCGAATTAATCGCATACTATGCTTATAAAGCATCCAATGAGCTTGCCATTGAACGCGGCAAATACCAAAGCTATGAAGGTAGCTTATGGTCTCAGGGGATTCTTCCGCTTGATTCGTTAAACTTATTATCTGATGAACGTGGGGCTCAATACCTTGAAGTTGATCGGAGTAAAACTCTTGATTGGGATAGCTTACGTGCCTCAATCAAACAACATGGGATGCGTAATTCAAACTGCCTAGCCATTGCCCCAACAGCAACAATTGCCAATATAATTGGAGTATCAGCATCTATTGAACCGACTTATCAGAATATATTTGTCAAGTCTAATCTATCTGGAGAATTTACCGTAGTTAACGAGTTTTTGGTACATGACTTAAAACAAAGAAGCCTATGGGATGAGGTAATGCTTGCTGATATTAAATACTTTGATGGCAGTCTTGCAAAAATCGATCGTATTCCTGATGATTTAAAACAACTTTACGCCACAGCATTTGAAATAGACCCACGCTGGCTAGTTGATGCAGCAAGTCGTCGCCAAAAATGGATTGATCAATCACAATCGCTAAACTTATATGTACTACAACCATCAGGACGTAAACTAGATGAGCTATACAAATTTGCTTGGATTAAAGGCTTAAAAACCACTTATTATCTAAGAAGCTTAGCTGCAACCTCAGCAGAAAAATCCACTGGCAGCGGCGGTGAATTAAATGCGGTCTCATCTAGTGGAGCTAGCACTGGGAATTTTAGCGCACCAATAAATGAACCAGTTGCATCTGATGCGCAGTTTTGCTCTATTGATAATCCAGAATGTGAGTCTTGTCAGTAAATTATTAAAGATTGCGAGGCATTCTGCTAAAGCAGTATGCCTCGCAATGACTATATTCTTACAAAAGCTGTTTAGTAACTCAGGCATCAAGAATCCTAGCTTAATAAAACAAGCTGGGTATTATTGATATCCTTTATTGGCTTTGAGACTCTTTAAGCGATTGTTCGCTTTTATAATTAAAAATCAGTTTATCAGTATCAAACCCCTGATTCTTAGCAACTAAAAGTGCCTTCTCTAAAACATCACGTTTTAAATCCTCCACCCGAGCCAATATCCATAAATATTCATGATTGGGACTACCAATAACAGCAACGGTATCATAATCAGTATATAGCACCCAATAATCACCATAACCAAATGGTAGCCATCTTAACCATTTTGGTAAAAATGTTACTTCTAACTTACCAATATTAGCAGACTCTACAAAATATGCAACACCATTTCCCATTTTGGGATTGTTATCTTTTGTATTACATTGGTTTACCACAATAAGCTGATTCTTATTATCTGGATTGGTTGAATAATTAGCAGTAATAGGCACAGTGCATTTATTTTCAAAGCTGTTTGGTAATCTTGCAATTTCATACCATGTTCCCAAATATTGATTAATATTAAAATCAGTAATTGGGGTAACAGCATTGGCATAGGCTAATTTTATACAACCTACCATAATGACAAATAACAAACTAATTTTATTCATAAATTTAACCTTTTTATAAATTGTTATATTAGTACATACCCTATTGTAACACAAACTACCAATTTGGTAATTTGTGTATACTTTAGTTAAAATACATTATTTAATCTAAATCTGCTCTTTTTTGTTGGAAAAATTGCTGTATCTTAGCACTATAAAGCTCATTATTTATTGGACCAATAGCTTCTGTAGTGTGATTAACTTTTGAATTATCAAATACTCTAAACTGGCTTATTACCGCCCCCGTTTTAGGTTCTATTGCTCCAAAAATCACCCGTCTAATTCTTGAGCTTATTATAGCGCCCGAACACATCAAGCAGGGTTCTACAGTGACATACAAATCACAATCTGTAAGCCTATAATTACCTAAAACAGACTGCGCATTGGAAATAGCTATAATCTCTGCATGTCCCATTATATTACATTTTGTAATAGTTTGATTATACCCTACACTAATAATCTCATCATTGTGATAAACCACAGCACCAATTGGAACCTCATCAGACCTAGCCGCAATATCCGCTTGCTCCTGTGCTTTAGACAAACCACAACTGATAACTTCACAATCAAGTGGTATATATGTTGGCAAGGTGTTTTTAAATTGAAATAGAATCTGCTGTTTTGAATTTGGAGATAAGTTATTTATTGCTAGATTATTAGACAAGCAATACAAATCAAATAAAGCATTATGATTAAGGCTCGGATAAATATCTTTCAACCATTTATAGACCTTTAGATAGTTAGCCCTGTGTAGTTGTAAAATACTATTAATACCAACCAAAGCAAGTTTAGCTTTTAAATAATAAGGTATTTCTACCATTTATGAACTCTTATGTAGATGCATAACTTTTACATAATGTTCTGCAGAATACTGAATATGATCAATTTCGGCATCAGTAAGTTTTCTGACTTGTTTTAAAGGATTGCCAAAATATAAATATCCTGACTCTAAAACTTTGTTTGAGGCAACTAAACTACCTGCACCAATAATTACATTCTTTTCAATTACGCAATTATCCAATAAGGTGCTTCCCATACCAACTAAAACATTATCTTTTATAGTGCAAGCATGCAAGCAACAGCTATGCCCCACGGTAACATTATCACCAATAATTAAAGGCGTTTCTTCTGAACGCTCTGGATGATAATGAGTAACATGCATCATAGTTAAATCTTGAATATTAGTGTTTTCCCCAATTTTTATATAGCTAACATCGCCACGAGCTACTGCATTACACCAAATTGAAGAATTTTTACCTAAAATGACATTACCAATAACAACTGCACTTTTATCTACATAGCTAGCTTTATCAAGTCGTGGTTTTAGCTCATTATATTCTCTAATATCGCTCATTTACACACCTCTTTCTTAATAATACTTTATAAATGTAGCTATTGTACTAATTGACATAATTAACAAAAAGCTAATTTTTAGCCATTTCACATCTTTGTATATAACTAAATGAGCACCTAATTTGCCACCAGTAAATGAACCAAGCCCCATTAAAATAGCAACAACAAAATCTATTTTACCACCTACAATAAAAATAGATAATGCCGTCATATTACCCATCAAATTCAATGGTTTAGCGTACATAGTTGCTTTTTGCATATCCAATTTAAAATACTTCATTAATACAACTGCCCAAATCGAACCAGTGCCAGGTCCAAAAAAACCATTATAAAACCCGATTAGCGTACCTAAGAGCAAAAATTTCTTATTATCTGGGATTAATACCTTGTTATGAAATAAATTATTTCGCTTTAGATGAAAAATATAATAGACTAAAATTGCTAACAGAAAAAATGGGATAACCTTTTCTAATTCATGTGTTGGAGTAAATTGTAAAACAACTGTACCTAATATTGAGCCAATAGCAGTATAAATTAAACCAGATAACAGCACTTTATAAACAACTTGTTTTTTGCGCATAAAGTGCAATACAGCAGAAACCTCTCCAATTGCAGATTGCAACTTATTAGTACCTAGAGCAGCTATGGGATTCATTCCAGACATTAAAATTGCTGGAACAGTAATTAGTCCCCCACCCCCAGCTAAAGTATCAATAGTGCTGGCTATAAGAGACACAAACATTAGGATCACGTACTTATACAGTGTTAAATATTCCATAATTATTTCTGATTTTAGTTATTATTTTTAATATATCTAGATACCTGCCAAAATGACAAAATTTAGCAGTATATAAGACTTAACGCATACCAAGTCGTGGCATTTTTATAGCCAAGTAATAATATTTAGTATTATAACATAATGGCTTTATATAAATTAATTATTAGATAACTATAAACCTTAAAATATCAGCCATACTGCATTGTCATTTGCTCTCAAAAAACTCATGGGTAACATAGTCAAGCCATACGATAACAAACCTAAGCAAAGTTATGCCGTAGTTATTTTATATTTCAACATAAATAATCAAGTATCCGAACTAATCAATAAATCTATAATTTGGCAACTAACGAATTTTATTAAACTTATTCTGTAAAATAAGCTATAATAATGCTACAAAATAAAGCTTTGGAAGAATATGTATAAAAATATTGTTAATCATGAATTTGATAATGCTAATATAGCAAAGCTAACCCTAGATAAAAAAGATAATACAATTTATCTCAATGGGGCGTGGAGCTGGGACAATATAGACGAAAATGAAATACAAAATTTAATTAGCACTCTACACATTCCAACAATTACAGTAAATGGACTAGAAATTAAAAAATTAGATACCACGGGTGCGTATTTTATTCATAAAATAGTGATGCAACTTACCGCAAATAATGTTGCTACTCAACTAAACTTAAATACTGATGACCAAAAACTATTTAATCGTGTATCAAAAAACTTAATTGTACTTGAAAAACTGCAAGAACAAACAAAACAATACAACACAACATCTAATAATATAAAGTTATCGACTCAGTTTGCCCCAGCTATTAACCTTATTACATTCTTAGGACAAATATGCATCAGCTTTAGTAAAACCATAAAAAGCCCATTGAGTTTAGACTGGAAAGAAGTAAGCCGCACTCTATTTAATGCTGGCTTTAAAGGTTTATTTGTAGTTTTACTGCTAAACTTCTTAATTGGAACCACTCTTGCCTATGAAATGGCACCCCAATTTACTCAATACGGTGCTAATATATATATTATTAACTTTCTTGGTATATCTATGCTAAAAGAAGTTTCACCATTACTAACCGCTATTATGATTGCTGGTAGGACTGGATCCTCTATTACCGCAGAAATTGGCACCATGAAAATACAAGAAGAAGTGGATGCCATAAAAACTATGGGGATTTCACCTATACAACGCTTAGTTTTACCCAAAGTACTGGGCATCGTAATTGCTACACCCCTGCTTACTGGACTCGCTGGGATTGTAGGCATGATGGGTGGTGCAATAATCGCTAACAGAAATCTGGGGATAACATACAATTTCTTTATTACCCGTACGCAAACTAATGTATCAATTTATAATTTTACTGATGGCTTAATAAAAAGTGTTGCCTTTGGTCTAAGTATTGCTTTTGTTAGCTGCTTTTGTGGATTTATGGTTCAAGGAAACTCTAATAGCATTGGCATTCAAACAACTAGAAGTGTGGTATTAAGCATCCTTATGATTGTATTTTTAGATGCAGTATTTGCTATTATCTTTCTTCAGCTGGGGATATAAACATGATAAGTCATGATAAACTAAAACCTATTATTGAAGTAAAAAATCTTAATACCTGTTTTGATGGAGTTTGGGTACATAAAAATCTGAACCTAAAATTATATCCTAACCGCATTATTACTATTATAGGTGCTAGCGGGTGCGGTAAAACCACACTGGTAAGAGAAATTATGGGCTTAGAACAACCAACCTCTGGAGAAATATATATTGCAAATGAAAAAATCTCTAATTTTAATATTGAAGATCCAGAAGCCAAAATAAGATTAAGTAAAGTTGGCATGATGTTTCAGCATGGTGCATTATTCTCATCATTATCGGTCATTGAAAATGTTATGTTCCCCATAACTGAATATACCAATTTTTCTAAACAAACTATTTACGAAATTGCACAATTAAAACTAAAGCTTACGGGATTACCAGAAAACGCTTATAATAGATACCCTCAAGAACTTAGTGGAGGAATGCTAAAACGTGTCGCACTGGCTAGAACCTTAGCACTAGACCCGCAAGTAATTTTTTTAGATGAGCCAACCTCTGGACTAGATGCAAATAGTGCTAACGATTTAGATGAATTAATTCAGGAATTACAAAAACAATTATCTCTAACAGTTGTAATGATAACCCATGATTTAAGCAGTATTTGGGATATTTCTGATGAACTCGTTTACTTGGGAGAACAACGTGTGCTATTACATGATACTGTGTACAATGCTGCAAATAATACCAAGATTAAAGAATTGCATGAGTATTTTAATGGCAAGCGTGGAAATATAACTAAACAATTTCATATATCACAAAAAACAAGGGGTACAAACCATGACTAAAGAAAATCGACAATATTTTATTGTTGGATTGTTTGTGATTATTACAACAATTATACTCATATCTGTATGGTTATGGTTTTCCAGTAACAATAGACAAAACTACAATACATTTCTAGCAATATTTAATGAACCAGTTGATGGTTTATCTGTAAATGCAGTTGTAAAATATAATGGAGTTGAAGTAGGTAAAGTTAAAAAAATTCAACTAGATAATACTAACCCCAGAAATATTTTTGTATACTTAAATGTAATGCCCAATATTACTATTAATAAAAAAACTTTTGCTTCGATGAAATCCCAAGGAGTTACAGGGTTATCGTATATTGAGCTACGTTTACCAATTGATGCAGCAATGCATAATAACATTACCCCACACAATGAAGAACCATACCCACAAATAGCAACAAGAAACTCATTATTATATGGACTATCAGAACAAGCTCAATCCGTAAGTAAGAATATTCAAGAAATATCTGGACAAATGAAGCTAGCTCTAAGCAATGAAAACATAAAACAATTTTCTGATATGTTAAAAAACTTAAATAAAATCACTAGCTCCATAGCCTCTAAATCAGATAATATATCATCTGGGATCAAAGATTTATCTGTCACTATCACATATATAAAAAATAGCACCAAAGAGTTAGATCGTACTTTAAAGCACATAGATACATTGGCTAGTTCATTAACGAATACTAGCGATAATACTAATAAACTTATTAATCACATGCAAAATGTTACACTAAATAATATTAACTCGGTATTACTGCCCAATTTAAACCAAACCATTTCACATATAAACTTAGCTTCAATACAATTAGAACAATTTATGCGACTTATTAATCAAAATCCTCAAGTAATTATCAGGGGAGTTGAACGTAAAAACCCTGGTCCTGGAGAAACCAAATGAAAAAAATATTACTCTACTTTATAAGTGTAAGTATAATAACTGGATGTAGTATACTAGATCCCATAAAAACCGCTAATATGCAGTACTACTTAGTGCAATATAAACCAGTCTACAAAACCTGTAATAATCATGCAGATATCACGTTGCAAATACTCCCTACACAAGCAAACTCGCCATATAATACCTATAATATGTACTACTCAAACGACCCTTATACCTTAAATCAATACTCGTATAGCTCATGGGCAATATTACCCGAAGAAACAATAAATCAAGCTATGCAACAAATGCTAAATAACTCGTGTACTTTTGGTAATATTTTAACTGCAGACACAACGGTTACAAGCAAATACCAATTAACTAGCCAACTTATTCAGTTAAAGCAAAATATTGATAATACAAAAAGCTCAGCTACTTTAATCATCAAAGTGCAATTGATTGATAAAAATACTAACATTATAAAAAATAAAACTTTTACTCAAACTTCTACTATAGAAATTAGCCCTCAAGGTATGGCATCTGGCACCTCAGCTAATTTACAGCAGTTTCTCACTAACTTAATTGATTGGTTATCAGGCTTCAAATATACATGATAATAAAATAATATGATATTGTTGCAATCAAATAAACATGTATGCTATAATCTTGCTACAGTCAATGTTTTGTATATATTTTATTCAAAACACTTACGTAGAGTCTGTTTAATTGTTAAATTATATTTAATTTTCTCAAAGGAAAATATTATGAAAAAATTGCTAGCTGTTTTAATCGCTGGTACTTTCGCTACTGCTGCTTTCGCTATGGATTCTTCTGCTCCTATGGCCCAAGATAACAGCCCTATGATGACTCAAGATGCTAAAGCTCCTGCATCTTCTACTAAAAAAATGAAAAAACATCACCACAAAGCTAAAAAACACGCTAAAAAAGCAGTTGCTGCTTCTGATGTTAAGTAATTAATACTTAATTTCGAAAAAGCGCTTGGCGAAATTTACTCGAGCTGATTCAGCGGACAACAAATTAATTTAAGTTGTAAGTTCTTGAATCAGCAGAGTACCAAATATTCTTATAATCACCACCTTACTTAGCTAGTGGTGAGCCCATGAAATCATCTAAAAATTACAATTTTACACGCACCTCTATTAAAATTACCCTGTAAGGCTAATCTTATATATTTAAAACCAGGTTATTTAACTTGATTAATTACTTTTTATATACGGTGATAAATTATGCGAACATTCCCAATGACCATAAATGGTGCAAAACAACTTCAAGATGAGCTAGAACGCCTAAAAACCATTGAAAGACCAGCTGTAATTGCAGCCATCGCTGAGGCCAGAAGCCATGGAGATTTATCAGAAAATGCTGAATATGATGCTGCTAAAAATAAGCAAGCCTTTATTGAAGGGCGTATTGCCGATATAGAAGCAAAACTTAGCCGTTCTGAAATAATAGACCCAAGCACTATAAATAGTGATGGCCGAGTTGTATTTGGAGCAACGGTTAGTCTACTTGATCTTGATAATGAATTAAAAATATCATACCAAATAGTTGGCGATGATGAAGCAGATATAAAACAATCAAAAATTTCAGTAAATTCTCCTGTAGCTAAAAGCCTAATTGGTAAAAAAATTGGGAGTATTGTTGAAGTACATGCACCTAGTGGGGTTAAGGAATACGAAATCCTAGGGTTTTTCCTATAAAGGGATACTTATTAAAGCGGTAAATTTACCAACTACTTAGATGCTCATCTAAGTAGTTACATTAAATTATGCTATCATCATCGTCATAAAACATATCATCTCCAACAATTATTTGCTGACCATTTAATACTGACTGAATCCGCGAAATAATCATCTCTATTGCAGCCTTATTTGAGCCATGTGGTATAATTATATGCGCTTTACGTTTTGTTGGTTCAACAAACTTTCTGTACATAGGGCGCACGAACTTGCCATATTGTTTTAATACACTATCCATAGTACGAGCACGCTCTATGATATCACGCTTTAACCTTCGCATAAGCCTTATATCAGCTGCTGTATCTACAAAAATACGTAATGACATTTGATTACACATAGCCTCATCATATAAAGCAAAAATACCCTCTACAATGATAACTTTTGCAGGCAGTATTAGCTTAGTCTCTTTTTTACGTGTATGGGTAGTAAAATCATAATCTGGAATTTGAATTGGCAACCCATGATATAAGTCATCAAGCTGCTTGTTCATTAACGCCCAATCAAATGCATCAGGATGATCAAAATTTATGCGGTTACGTTCTTCCATAGTTAAATGAGCACGATCTAAATAATAGTTGTCTTGTAACATCACTGATACATCATTATGCCCTACTGAACTTATAATTTGTTCTGTTACCGTTGACTTACCTGAACCAGAGCCACCAGCAACTCCAATAATAAAAGTTTTCATACTAACCTACTCTTCATCAAAATAATCTGTTTCCAATAGAATTTGTTCATTATTTAGTACTGCATTAACCCTAGCTACTATCATTTCCAAAGCAGCACGATTTGCCCCATGAGGAATAATTATATGCGAGTAACGTTTTGTTGGTTCTATAAATTTCTTATGCATCGGTCTTACAAACTCTAAATATTGTTTAATAACACTTTCTACACTTCTACCCCGTTGCTCAATATCACGCTCTAATCTTCTAATAAAGCGAATATCAGGAGCGGTATCTACAAATATCTTTAATGCCATTAAATTACGTAACTCGTTATCCATGAGGGCAAGGATACCTTCAAATACCACAACCTGTGCAGGCATAATGAGCATAGTCTCACTTTTACGAATATACTCTTTATAATCATAAGTAGGAGCCTCAATTGGAACACCTTCATTCAAATTATTAATATGCTGTTTTAATAAATCCCAATCAAATGCATCAGGGTGATCAAAATTTATTTTTCTTCTTTGTTCTAATGTTAAATGCGATAAATCTTTATAGTAATAATCCTGCATAATAACCACAACTTTATCTTTACCTATAGCATTAACAATATGCTCTGTCACTGTAGACTTACCAGAACCAGAACCACCAGACACCCCAATAATGAAACAGGTCATACAATACCGTCCTTTAACAATAACTCTTTTAATACTTTTAATTCATCTCTACATAAAGCCGCTTTTTCAAATGCCAACTCTGCTACATGAGATTTCATTTGCTTCTCAGTTTGTTTGATTAATTTAATCAAATCCTTATTTGATAACTCTCTAGGTATTTTTATCTCAAAACCTTTGGTTTTTTCTTCTCTATAAATCCCATCTATAATATCGTTTATTGGTTTAGAAATAGTCTTCGGAATAATATTATTATCCAGATTATATTGCAATTGCTTTATCCTGCGCCTTGTAGTTTCATCAATTGCCTTTTGCATAGAATTAGTGATTTTTGCAGCATAAAATATACTCAATCCGTTAATATTACGTGCAGCCCGCCCTACAGTTTGGATGAGTGAGCGCTCTGATCTTAAAAAACCTTCTTTATCGGCATCTAAAATGGCAACTAAACTTACCTCAGGCATATCTAAACCTTCACGCAGTAAATTTACCCCAACTAATACATCAAATATACCTAAACGTAAATCCCGAATAATTTCTACACGCTCCACAGTATCAATATCGGAATGTAAGTACCTAATTTTAATCCCGCTTTCTGCATAATACTCTGATAATTTCTCTGCCATTTTCTTAGTTAAAGTAGTAACCAATACCCGCTCATTTTTATTGGCTCTTTGCTTAATTTCATGCATTAAATCATCAATTTGCGTGGTCACATCTCGTATTTCTATAATGGGATCTACCAAACCAGTTGGGCGTATAACCTGCTCTACTAAATTATCTTGATGCTCTGCCTCATAATTTCCTGGAGTTGCTGATACAAAAATTGATTGTGGCATCCGTGCTTCAAACTCTTTAAAGTGTAAAGGTCTGTTATCCATAGCTGATGGCAATCTAAATCCATAATCAACTAAGTTTTGTTTACGTGCTTTATCCCCATTATACATGCCACCTATTTGTGGAATCGTTGCGTGAGATTCATCGATAAACATGATACAATTATTTGCAAGATAATCTATAAGAGTTGGCGGAGGATCACCAACTCCTCTACCAGTTAAGTGTCGAGAATAGTTTTCTATTCCTTTGCAAAAACCAATCTCGTGGAGCATCTCTAAATCAAACTCAGTTCTTTGCTTAATTCTAAAAGATTCGGCTATTTTACCCGCCCCTTCAAATTCTTTAACTCGCTGCTCTAACTCTAAAGTGATTTTTTCGCAAGCTGCATTTACTGTTTCGCGTGGGGTAACATAATGAGAGGATGGGAAAACAGTAAATCTAAATAACCTTTGCTGCACCTTACCAGTTAATGGGTCAAATAAATGCAAGCTTTCTACTATATCATCAAATAGACTAATACGAATAGCCTGATCAAAATACTCAGCTGGAAACACATCAATAGTATCACCCCTTACCCTAAAAGTTCCACGTTTAAAATCAACCTCAGCCCTCTGATATTGGATATTAACTAACTGCTTAATGATCTCAGCATGAGTTAAGGTAATACCTTCCCGCAAATGTAGTATCATTTTTTGATATGCAGCTTCATCTCCAATACCATAAATTGCCGAAACTGTAGCAACCACAATTACATCATCACGCTCTAATATTGATTTAGTTGCTGATAAACGCATCTGCTCTATATGATCATTAATACTTGAATCTTTTTCGATAAATAAGTCTTTATGTGGAACATAGGCTTCTGGTTGGTAATAATCATAATAGGAAACAAAATATTCAACAGCATTTTCAGGGAAAAAATCGCGGAATTCAGCATATAACTGAGCAGCTAAAGTTTTGTTATGCACCATTATAATTGCAGGCCTGCTAGTTTTAGCGATAATATTTGCCATAGTAAATGTTTTGCCACTACCCGTTACTCCAAGAAGTGTTTGATACATTAAGCCATCATTTAAACCAGCAACTAAATTATCAATTGCAGCGATTTGATCCCCCGCAGGCTCAAAGCTACTTTTTAGTTTAAACGAATTTTTATGGCTATCATTCATGTTTTTATACTATCTAAGGTTAATGGGTATATGCATCTAAGGTTAATTAAAAATTATTCTAAAGGTCTCGAATTCGAGACCTTTAGAATATAAAAAAATAGCTACCATCTAATTATGAATGGTAGCTATTTTGTGAATTTTAAATTTATCGTCTATCATTGCCTGAAAATGCAAGTATAATTTGTAGTAGACTGGTAAATAAGTTATAAATACTTATGTACAATGTAAGGGTTGCAGAAATATAATTAGTCTCCCCTCCACGCACTACCTGGTTAACTTGCCATAAAATCATCAGCGAAGAAAAAATAACAAATGCACCACAAATCATTAAATACAACCCTGGCATACGTAAAAATATATTGGCTACAACAGCAACCATTAATACAATTGCACCAATTGTTAAAAAGCTACTTAAAAAGCTAAGCTCTCTTTTTACTGTATATGCAATTGCACTCATAACAAAAAACACTACCGAAGTTAAAAGTGCAGCTAATAAAATTAAGCTAGAACCATTCGGAACTCTTAAAGCAAACTGCAATAATGGACCTAACAATAATCCCATAAAGAAGGTAAAAGCCATCATCCATACAACACCCGCAAAACTATCTTTATTACGCTGTACTAAATACATTAAAAAATACATACTAGCTATTAGAACTATTGGAGCTAAAATCGGGCTACGCATCATAAACATAAAGGACATATTTATCCCCAACAAAGCACCGATTGCGGTTGGAATCAATGATAAAGCGAGTAACAAATATGTGCTGCGTAATACTTTTTGGCGTTCCTCTTGTACTGAAGCATCTACTTGGTAAGAATTAGATTGAAAATTATTCATTAAATATTTCTCCTATTTTATATTATAGTATTATACCGCATTTTGGAGTAAAAAATCAAATATACCGCATGGGATTTAGGGTAAAAGCATCTTAATCAGCCAGTATTACACTTTTCCCCGACAGCTGTCATTCCCAACATAAATATCTTGCTCTAAAAATGTGAATTGGGAATCTAAAATGTTTCAAAGTGCATGGATTGCGTGTCACACGCAAGCGTAATGCAAGGAATGAGAACTGCCGCGTAGAAGTATAAGCTACCAAAATATATGAATGATATGTAGAAATAACCCCGCAACTAAAGCACAGATGGGAAATGTTAGTACCCAAGCTATAACCATGCTCCTTACAACACTCCAGTTTAGACCAAATTTACTGGTAGTGCCAGCTCCCATAATAGAACCTGATACTGCATGGGTAGTACTTAAAGGCATACCTAACTTAGCACCCACAAATAACAAGGTAGCCGAACTTATCTCAGCAGCAAATCCACTTGCAGGCTTTAACTTAGCCACACGGGTGCTTAAAGTTTTAATAATCTTCACCCCACCAAACATAGTACCCAAAGCCATGCATAAAGCACAAGCAAAAATAACCCACTCTGGCACATTTACCGAATTGATAATATGAAAATTAAACAATGTTAAAGTGATAATTCCCATAGTTTTTTGCGCATCATTTGCTCCATGGCTAAAAGATAAAAAAGCAGTTGAAATAACCTGTATCTCTCTAATTTTATTATTAGTTTTACGTGGTTCTTTATTGTTTTGTAATAACCTACTTAAGCCAACAGCAATAAAACCCGCAATAAAAAAACCCAATACTGGAGAAACAACCATAGGAAGCAACACCTTATGAATCAGACCAGCATAGTTAATAGTGGCAAATCCACTATTAAAAGCAATAGCTCCAACTAAACCACCAATTAAGGCATGGGAAGAGCTAGATGGAATACCAAATGTCCAGGTTATTAAATTCCAAGTTATTGCGGCTAATAAGGCGGATAAAATAACCACATCGGTAGCCAATACTGGGTCTGCAAAACCTTTAGCTATAGTAACTGCAACTGCTGTACCACTTAATGCACCAATTAGATTAAAAACCGCAGAAACACCAATTGCTTGAAATGGCTCAAGAGATCTTGTTGAAACAGATGTAGCAACCGCATTTGCAGTGTCATGAAACCCATTTATGAATTCAAAAGCTAATGCAATGATTATAATTATTACGGCTGCTAATGGAATACCCATCATACTTAACTCCTATCCCTTATATACTCTCTAACGAAATTTGCATACATAAATCAGAGGCATTTACTGAAAGTTCTATTGCTGCATCAATGCTCTTATAAATTTCTTTTAATTTTAGAATTGTAAGGGTATCAAATTTACCTGAATATATTTCATTTATTGCATGTCTAAAATCTTCAATTCCATGCTCTTCTAGATCATTTATTTTTTGTACTGCAACTTCAATTGTATTACTATCAGAGGATTTTAACCCATGAGTACACTCAACTAACATCTGAGTTATAATTAAAAGCGTATTTGCACTTTTAATCATACAATCATCGGTATTTGCGTCAATTTTATAAATATCAAGCTTAGTACTGATTTTTACTATTCTTTTTGTCAGCTTGTTTAAAAATCCAGATAATTCTTGAATATCCCCTCGGTCAATCGGTGTAATAAACATCTTATTTAGCGCTTGGAGAACTCTTTTATTAATATCATTAGCTCTTTGCTTTAACATTCTGGCATTTGAACATAATTGTGCTAAGTCATTAATATCTTTTGCATTTAATATATCCACAAATATTTGTGCTGACTGATGAACATTTTTTGCCGCATCTTCAAATAAAGTAAAAAAAACGTCGCCTTTGCTCGGTATTATTGATTTAATAAATTTTCGTAACACTATCTACCCCTAGAAAAATTTATCTTTACCCCTGTTTTTAAATTCAAACACGGCTGTTTTGTACCTTGTCACAGGTGTACATAGGATCCAAATACTTAGAGTATATGCTCCGCTGCGTATATTAACACAACAAAACAAATATTTGTATACAAAATATGATTTTGCGCCTATCGAATTTATACCCAAAAACAATAGCCCATTTAAAACAATGCGACTTGCAACCTTACTTAAATGGTAAAATACCAATTAATTAAAAATAATTGCGTACTAGATCCAAAATAAAATCATATGAAAGCACATAAAAATGAGTTATTTAATAATTAGTGATGGACAAACATATAAAATTGCCCATTTAATTGAAGCATATAAAACACACTTACAAGTTGAACTAGTCCCAGAAAAGTTACGCAAAAAAATCAAGCCCGAATACAAACTATACCAACTGAAAACTAATGATATTACAAATTTTCAAACCCAAATTAATAACCTAACCCCAAGTATTGATACTGAGTTACTATGGGATATGATAGAAGAATTCGATCAAAAATTATCCATAACCGAACTCTCCAAATTATATTTTGGCGATCATTATACCGAAATTGAACAAACCACATTATTATTTGCTATCACGACACAAAATATTATTTTTAATAACCATGTTGATGGCTGCTTTAGCAAATGTTCCCCTGAAGAACAAATAAAGCGCCAAGATATTCAAAATAAGCAACAATCCTACGAAAAATTATTTAATGAGTATTATAACAAATTAATTACTTTGCAAAACCCTAATTTTAACGCAAATATTGATCCCATAAAATTGTTAAATAAACCAGATAAGCAATCTATCGAATATAAAGCATTGTTTCAAGCAAGTAAACATCTAAATATATCACAACTTGAGCTTTGCCAAAAAACAAACTTAGCTCCTGATTTAGCCACTTTCTTTGTAGACACCTTCATGTTAGAGATATTTCCATCTGGTATAAATTACACTAAAAGTACTGCTACATCAATTGAATACCCACGATCAGAAAATTTAAACTTATCTGTTTTTTCTATTGATGATAAACACACTACTGAAATTGATGATGCTTTTTCAATCACGCATACAGATAATGGTTACTTAATTGGGGTGCATATTTCAGCTCCCGCACTTGATAACACTTTACAAGATATGGTAGCGGATAATATTTCAACAATATATTACCCAGGTAATAAAATCACTATGCTTCCTGAAGAAATAATTAATAAATATAGCTTATGGGAAAACACTCAAGCACCTGTTGTTAGCATATATTTTACAGTAGATGAAGAGTTCAACATAAAAGAATACCACTCAAAGCTAGAAACTGTTAAAATCCATAAAAATCTACGCATTGAAGAACTTGAACTACTGTTTAACGTAGATAATCTAGATATTGAACATAACTACCCCTATGAACCTGAATTAAAAATCCTCTATAAATTTGCAACCCGACTTGAGGAACTACGTGGCAAAGCCTCAGTTAATAACCTATCAGTAGATTATAATTTTGCTTTTGATAATGAAAAAATCATTATCACTCCACGTATTCGTGGAAACCCCATTGATAAACTGGTTAGTGAATTGATGATCTTGGCTAATTGTACTTGGGGTAGAATGCTAACTAATAACTTCATCCCTGCAATTTATAGAGTGAAGCAACCTAGTTATCCAGTTAAAATGACTTTACATGCAGACTCACATACTGGATTAAATGTTAGCTATTATACTTGGTCGACATCTCCACTGCGTAGATCGTCTGATTATATTAACCAACATCAAATTATTAATTTAGTTACTAATACAAAAAATCATTATACCAGTTTAAACCCTACTTTATTACAAGTAGTTGAAGATTTTGATACTAAGTACTCGAAATATATCGCTTTTCAAACAAAAATGGAACGCTTTTGGTCACTAAAATATTTATTGCAAGAAAATATAACGGTGTTAGAAGGAACTTTTGTCTACAAATCCAAAGTGCAATTAAATAGTGTGCCAATTGACATAGACACAAATGGTTTAACTACACAAAAACCCAAAGGCACCAAAATAAAACTAAAGATTTTTAATATAAACTTGACAACTCTTAGTTTTGAATTTAAAATACTAGAAGCAGATATAGATACTCAAACAGATCAATTTTCAAATGACAAGCAAAGCACTGAAATTGGAAACTAATAAGAAAGGTCACTACTTATCGGTAGTGAAATTTAACTGCTCAGATGCGCAATTATAGCTATATTTTTTAACCCACGCGTGGTTGGCGCCGCGCATGCACTTATTGTATATACGCTATTAAAAAATGTAGTAAGAATTGATGCAGGTGAGTAGTTACTAAGAAAGGGATAAGCGTGGATACTAGCAATAGCATTCGATTTATATTAAAAAATATTGGACAGATAAGTCAGGCAGAGCTATCTTTAAATCAGATGACTATAATTGCTGGTAAAAATAGTGTATCTAAAACTTATATTACTTATCTGATTTTTGGTTTTTTGGATTATATAAAATCAGTAACTATAAATGAAGAATGGCAAAAGATCATTGCCAAGCAATTATATTTTGCAACTACAAAAACTATTATCAGCCTATCTGAATTAGCTAAAACCTTGCCTCAATTTATTGAACAAATAGCTAATGACTATGCCCTAGTATCACATAAGTTATTATCTTTAGAACCAGATGCTGAAATCCTCAAAAATTTTGCATTTAGTGTTGCCATTGATAACTTATATATTGATTATACAAAACCTTTACTAACCAATAATCTGCAAATTGCCCAAAATATAAAAATTGAACTTCACAAAACAAATAAAAATGGTAATATTGAAGTTTATCTGGTGGTGGAAAACTATGCCGAACTTGATGAGCATCTATACAACTTAATGAGTGGACATATTACAAAATCTATTATAAATTATTTTATTACCCAGCTATTTCCTGTTCCTTTTATTGTTACATCAGAAAGAACTGGCGTATCTATTTTCTACCGAGAACTAGATACTTCACGTAATACCTTAATTGAAACCCTGCAACAAGATCATAGGTTCATTGGTAAAACCAGTGATACTTTAATGAAAAAACATATTGCACGCTACCCTCTGCCAATAAAACTAAATATGGATTTTATTCGCAATATATTTGATATTAGCAAAAATAAAACTAATATCAAACCTGCATTAAAATCTTTTATAGCAAAACAAATCAGTAATGGAAAATATACTTTTGATAAAAACTTAAATCAAATATTTTTTGTCCCTAAATCAGAAGTAAAATTAAAGTTACCTATACACTCTACATCCTCCAGCGTAAAATCATTATTGCTTTTTGATGCTTATATAAATTTTGTTGCCGATCAAAATCAAATTTTAATTATTGATGAGCCTGAATTAAATTTACACCCTGATAACCAACGTAAAATGGCTAGGTTTCTTGCTATGCTATCAAATGCAGGGATAAAAGTATTATTTACTACCCATAGTGATTATATTGTCAAAGAAATGAATAATTTAATTATGCTTTATGGGCTTGGAACTAATAACCAATCCAATATAATTAACCATTTTAATAAAACTTATCATAGTGGATATAGTGATGATATGACAATCAAACCTTCTGATGTTAATTGTTATACCATAATTGAAAACGATGAAGGATTTAATGCTTATAAAAGCGAGATTGATTGCTATGGGATTAATCTTTCAATCTTAGATGATGAAATAAACAATATGAGCGAAATAAGTCAAATTTTATATAATGAGCTTGACAATGACTACTATCAGTAGCATTTTAAACCCAGATTATTTAGTTGAAGCCACCCAGTTTGGAAGATTACATCACAATGGACCGCTACGCTATTGCTTTCAACTTCAAGAAGATGACCCTTTAACTAAAAATAAACAAATTAATATTATTACTACCCAACAGCATAAAGTTACAGTATTTAAAAGTGATTATAGAAATCATACCCACCGCCAAATAAACCCACTACATATATTCAATAATTCGGTACGCGGTTTAACTAAAATCCCTGATTATATTTTATTTTATGAATTACCTAATATAATTTATGCTATTGTAATTGAGTTAAAATCTCACCACTTTTCTGGAGTACAAGATAAATTTAAAAATGGCGATCGAGTAGCTCAATTTATTAATAACGTTTATAATCAAGGCAAAGAATTACGCATTTTACACTTGCTTTTTAGACTACCTGAACGCACAATTAAAAAACCAGTGTATCTTAGAAATGATAGATCAATTACTAAACAAAGCTTTGGTTATGCCTGTACCCTAGATACCATACATTTTAATCACTTAATTAATATTATGGAATTAGGTTAAGCATAAAGACAGTAATCTTTATTTTAAAATATAAATACCATTATTGTTCTTTATCTCTTTATACATGGTATCAGGTGCCAAATCAACAGGATCACCATTAATATCCCAAGTAACGGCGCTACTATCTTCTCCAATGTATACTTTTCTAAAAATATTCATATCAACTAATGGAGCAAATACGCCAGTTAGCCAATTTTTACTAATATTAACAACACCTTCAAGATTATCAGAAAATCTCACCTTTATTTTATAAGCCTCTAGCACTTCTACAGCCACAACATCCCAATACATGATTTTCTCCTATTTATTAGTTTAGTGGAGCAATTTTATTTGGTTTTTGCTTTAATGCACATTTGTCCCAATTTTCAAGTAATTCTGTTTGATGTAACTCAGCCCAATCAAGTACCAACTCTGTAGCTCTGCGATTTAATTTACCCTCAGTTATTTCAAGTGTGCGAATATTTATAGCGGCTTGTTGACCTCCATATTTTACGTGAAAGTGTGGCGGGTTATGCTCATCCCAATACATAAAAACAATCATTCCAAAAAAACGTGAAATTTCTGGCATTAATATCCTCCTAAAAATTTATTATATTACCTCAATTTTACCAGTAATAATATAATTAATCAAGCTTTCTTAAATTGCAAAAGTTTAATCTAATTTAATAATTGCCACTTAACGAAGCAGATTATCATATTGTATTTCTGGTGTTCCTTTTGGGATTATGTTTAATAACATCTTCTCAATTTGTATGTAGAGTTGATTTTCTAAAATATAAGTAGCTCCTATTTCATTACCCAGTTTGGTTATCAATAGATTTAATTTTTCTGATGTAGGGTTATCTTCACAACTCTTGAACAATTCCTCTAAATATTCCCGATAAAACAAGTTATAATACTTCATCACATCTTTAACAATATCAGTCATAGATTTTTCAGGGTCATAAAAATATAAATAAAAAACAGGGTCTTCTGAAAAAACAACTAATGTCATAACGGTGTCATACGTTTTTTTGTTAGCAATCATATATTTTATTATCATTTGAGCCAACTTGACCTTACCATATTTTTTGCAAATTGCTCCTAATCTTAATAAATCTTTATTAGAAAATCCACTAAATTCAAAATTACTACTTAAATTATCCTGAAATAATAAGCTGGTATTAATTAAATCATTCCGTTTGACTAACAACTTTGATACCAAATCTTCTTTATCTATATTATATAAATCTTTAATGTAATTACCATCAATAGATTTGTCACTACTTATCCTAGATTCCACTACTTTTTTTAATAATGTTGATGATGGTGAATTTATATCCTCAATTATCGTTTCTATCACTGGACTTATCCAATTACTGTGAAGAAGCCTACCTTGATCTTCTGGATCAAGATATATCTTTCGCCGCTTAAAATTATCATCATTTAGCAACTTATCCATTAACCCTCGGTTGCTATTATTCCCATATTCTAGGTAGTTAGTAGTAGGACCAAAATTTATCCCTTCATGTACATTCAACGACTTAAGATACCGCCAAAAATTTATAACAACCCTACTGATGGGGGTTTCATTTTCTAAATAAGCCTCTATAGAACTCTGTAAAATGTCGGCTTGCACCCGAACAATAATATAATTACCCATTATGCTTATTAGATGTACTATCTTTTCTATTCCCTTATTTTCTTGTGGATTAGCATACTGTAAATATTTCTTAAATATAAAACTAGCGTACCCCTTTTGAATTTTGTCTAGAGTATCCTCTATAATATTACGTTTTGGTGGTGGGTTTTTCTTACTCCAATCATCAATTGAACAATTATATTTAGTTAATTCTAACTTAATTTCTTCTTCTTCTTTAGTACTATTTTGTTGAGAATTATTGATTATATTATTAGCTCTCGGTTGCACCATATAATTAGGTTTAGTACGATCAAGAAAGTCAGTGAATCTTCGAAAAAGGTTTCCATTCGTCATATAAAGATGATTCCATTTTATGGCTTTTTTTATTTCTTCTCCGCTAAATTGAATAAACTCTATTATGATATTTCTATCAATTGAATTCTCTCTATATTTAGTACCATAGATATTTTCTATGGAATTTAATAGTGTACTGAAATGTATTTTCAACAATCGTAGATTTGTATAGCTATTGTCCTTATAAACATCAATAATAACATGTTTAACCTTATTATAAAATGGTTTAACAAACTCATTTACGGAACTTTCTCCTGGCAAAATCTTATCTACCACCTTATCAAAAGGCACACGGTCTTCAATGCCAATTTCATGGTCAATTACTTTTTCAAAATAAGCATTAAAAGTATCATCATCTATTTTTGTTTTATCACAAATTAACAGTAACTTGTTTTTATTATGCTCTTTTAAGTAACTCATTATTCCCATTAAATCAGAATATCTATTTTCTCCCCTAGGTTGTAATCTTTCTAAATCATCAAATACAATAATACTATTTTTAGGCATAAAACTATGCCAATTTGACTCCATAAATTTAGATAATATTCCATTAAAAGTAAATAACTTATACCAAAAATTAGCAAGTATAATATCATTTATCAAATCTGACTTTGATGAACTAAAGCATGAGATATAAATTACCGTAGATTTTCTTGAAAAAACAGGCTCTATATTTTCTCTATAGTATCTAGTTTTGCCTCTTCCCCATGGTCCATCAATTAACACACACGTTTTACCATCATTAAATATACTATCCGCAAATTCAGTTTCTCCTTTATCTTTTAATTTAATAAATGCTATCAGCCTATTAAATATTTTTCTTATTCCTATAGTATCATCAATAACCATAACAATCAATGTTACAGAAACTACAAAAGGGATAACCAATAGAGAATTCTTAACAAATTCTACAAAACTGTTAAAATCAATTAGCCACCAGTACAAAACTATTGCAAGCATTGCACCTGGTATAAAAACTTTAACCGCCTCTATAACAACCACTCCAACAAAGTTGGTAACCTGTTTAACTTTTTGCGACTTTATCATATCTTTAATCTATCCAATTTATTGACTCTCACAATGTAACTATCCTCACCACATGACACAAAAATAAATCTCCATATAAGTCATATGCTTTCGTCATTGCGAGGCTTTAGCCGAAGCAACCCAAATTTTAACTATTAGATTGCCACAACCTTGCATAGCAAGATCTTGCAATGACGGCATGACTTTATAAAATATTAATAATGTTATCTTCGGTATTTTCTGTCAATGTAGCGAGGTAACTTTCATTAACCATAAAATCTAATTATGTGCAAATTATTTCTGTTGTATAAGGTAAGTATACATTAAATCTTTATTGCCGCCAATAATCTGGTGAGTAAGCTGTATTGCTTTTTTTGGTGGTAGCTCTTTGGCTAATAGATTTAATACATTAAGTTGCTGTGTAGTTAATTCATCTGCTATATTCTTAGGCTGTGGAGCAATGATAAGTACAAACTCTCCCCGTTGTTGGTTAGAATCACTAGTTATAAAATTTAATAATTCCCCAGCAGGTAGTTTTTTTATCGTCTCAAATTGTTTAGTAAGCTCTCGCCCCATTATAATTTCGCGAGTCTCACCTAAACACTCTACAATATCCGTCATACAAGCCACAATCCGATGAGGTGCCTCATAAATGCAAACAGCATAGCTAACATCAGCCCACTGCGATAATATTTTACTCCGTGCAGTTTTAGTATTAGGTAAAAACCCATGAAATAAACTATTGTCACTTAAACCTGAGACTGACAACAAACTAATATAAGCACAAGCTCCAGGCAATGGGGAAACATTAAACCCAGCACGTCTAATATTATTGCATAAACGAGCACCAGGGTCAGATATTCCAGGAGTTCCAGCATCGCTAATTTGAACAATAGTTAAGCCATCTTCTAGCCACTCTATAACCTTAGCTGATATTTCGTTTTCATTATGTTCATGTAGCGCAACTAATCTTTTATATCTAATACCATGTGTACTAAACAAATGTTTGCTGGTTCTAGTATCTTCACATAATACAATATCCGCACTAGATAAAATATCTAGCGCCCGTAACGTAATATCTTTTAAATTGCCAATTGGCGTTGCACAAACATATAGTGTCATTATACCCTTCCGTATTCAAATTCTGATTTAGAGCAATACTACCCAATATAAATACATTTTAGAAGATTGCCACGAACTCCTTTGGAAATCTCGCAATGACTGTGTTCCTTGTTGAGGTTCCAACCTATCTGATTGGAAACAGTATATCTATAAAAAAAGTGGCTAACATATAAGTTAAACCACTTTTTAATTTTATCGAAATAAAATATTATCTACCGCGTCTTGGTAACATTTGCGAACGAATGCGCTTATGTAGACGTTTAACAGCTGCTGACATTTTTCTTTTTCTTTCAGTTGTTGGCTTTTCGTAAGACTCACGAGCACGAAGCTCAGTTAGTGTACCAGCTTTTTCTACTGATTTCTTGAATCTTCTTAAAGCAACATCAAAATATTCGGTCTCTCTGACTTTAATTTCAGGCATTTACAATCCTCTAAAATGGGTGTTTATTTGTATACTCATTGTTTTTCAATACTTTGAGTATAAGTTTAATCTTAAATCAAATCTAATAAAGCTCATATCATTTTAAATTATTTAATTATTTATAAAAAATTTGGTTATCATATTTCGTTTTATTATATAATCGGTATTAAGCAATACCGCAACTGGGAAAATCACCCCCTTAGAGTATAAAAACAGTTTAAGCTGTTAATTATATCATAAATTAGAACCATTACGCAATAGAAAATTAATATAAATATTTTAGAATGAGTATTATAAATCATGTCACTTTTATCAAAACTAAAAGAGTTACTTATCGGAAAACCTCTCAACGCATTAAATCCAAAAATTAGAGAGCACATCGCCTTAGTTGCTATCATTGCCTGGATTGGTCTTGGGGCTGATGGATTATCGTCTTCTGCCTATGGACCAGAAGAAGCATTTCTTGCATTAGGACAGCATACAGGAATTGGTATATTTTTAGCATTTGCAACAGCAATAACTGTTTTTCTAATCGCAGTGTCTTACAATCAGGTAATCGAGCTATTTCCTAATGGTGGAGGTGGTTATAAGGTAGCTACTCACCTATTAGGACCATATGCCGGAGTGGTATCAGGTAGTGCATTAATTGTTGATTATGTGCTTACTATTGCAGTTTCTACTGCAAGTGGTGTAGATGCTATATTTAGCCTATTACCTGTTGCCTATACTACGCATAAATTGATATTTGCCATGGGTGCAATTGTTTTACTCGTAATTTTAAATTTAAGAGGAATGAAAGAATCCATTCGTGTATTATTACCTTTATTTTTAGGCTTCTTAATTACACACGTAACGATTATCCTAGCTGGAGTGATGTTCCATCATGAAGGACTAGTTAATATAATGCCTAATGCAAAGCATGAAATATTACATATGTCTGAGACTATCGGTTGGGTTGGTGCTCTAGCTATATTCTTAAGAGCATATTCCCTTGGTGGTGGAACATATACTGGACTTGAAGCAGTATCAAACAATGTTAATATTCTAGCAGAACCGCGTGTAAGAACAGGCAAACTAACCATGCTCTATATGGCAATTTCATTGTCCTTTACTGCTGGGGGAATTATATTACTCTATTTATTATGGCATGCACATCCCGCCGAAGGAAAAACTTTAAACGCTGTAGTATTTGAAAAAATTATCACCCAATTTGGCTTTAGTCACTATTGGCTACCAGTAATTTTATTTTTTGAGGCAGCCCTTTTATTTGTTGGCGCTAATACTGGATTTCTTGGCTGCCCATCCGTAATGTCCAACATGGCTGTTGATAAGTGGCTACCTCGACAATTTCGTGAATTATCTAACCGCCTAGTTGCCCAAAATGGAATATTAATTGCAGGAATTGCCGCGATTTTTATTTTAAAATGGACCAATGGTAAAGTATCAACCTTAGTAATTTTATATAGTATCAATGTGTTTTTAACTTTTTCTTTATCTTTGCTTGGCCTTACAGTATACTGGATTAAAAGCAGAAAAACCAAACCATATTGGTGGCGTAAGCTAATTCTTTCCTTTACTGGGTTTATTGTTTGTGTTTCCATTCTAATTATTACCCTAATTGAAAAATTTAAAGAAGGTGGTTGGCTAACCGTATTAATTACCACATGCGTAATTATGTTTTGTTTTATTGTTAGAAACCATTACAGAAAAGTCGGCAGTAAACTTGGCGAAGCCGATGTACTTTTTGCCAGCCATTTTAATTATGCAGAATTAAATAAAAGAAATTTAATTCCAATTACCAATAAAAATGCAAAAACTGCGGTGTTCTTTGTAACCAAGCATTACGGTGCTGGATTGCATGCTCTACTTTGGGTACGTAGGTTATTCCCAGATGTATTTACTAATTATATTTTTTTAACATCTGGAGAAATTGACTCCCAGACTATGGCAAATGACGAAATTTTTAAAACCCAATATCGTAAAGATTTACACCATATCCTTGAAAATTATAGATATTTTTGTACTGAACATGATTTGCCCTCAGAAGGCCTATTTAGCTACGGAATAAATGAAACCACAGAGCTAATCAAATTAACTGATTTTATCCAACAAGATTACCCTAACTGCATATTTTTTGCCAGTAAGTTGGTTTTTGTTGATGAAACATGGTGGAGCAGACTCTTACATAATAACACTCTAGCTATATTGCAAAGAGAATTACATTTACAAGGAAAACAAATGGTAATTTTACCAATGAAGATCTAGCAATAAAAACTTAAATATGGTATAATTTAAATATACTATTTGAGATTTAATGATAAAATGAAAAAAAACTATAAGTTAACTCTGGTCGCACTATTTGCATTAAAATTTATAAGTGCAAATGCAGCTGGGCAAATTAAAGAAAAAATGGCTCCAGAGGTACAATCTGGGTTGCATACCAGCATAATAAACCCAATAAAACCTCGACTGGTGTTTGCTGATAAACAAAGAGGCGAAGTTTGGCTTGCCGAAATGTCAAACCGCTTAAAAAAATGGGTTCCTGACGAGTTTTTGCGTAATAAATACCTAACAATAATTCAATATGAGGCTACTCGTGCAGGACTTGATCCGCAAATTGTATTAAGTGTAATCACAATTGAAGGAAGGTTTAACAAATATGCTATTGGAACTTCTGGAGAAAAAGGCATGATGCAAATTATGCCTTTTTGGATGGAACAAATTGGTAGCAATAACCAAAACTTATTCGATGTACAAACCAATATACGTTATGGATGCACTATTTTACGATATTATCTTAAACAAGAACATGGCAATATGATTCGCGCATTAGCCCGTTATAACGGAGCTTTGCGCCTAAAAAACTATGCTGGATACCCAAGTAAAGTATTTGATGCATATAATAAATATTGGAAGGTAAATGCTTAACCACAAACCCATTTTTAGTATCCCCTCATCATTCTCTTCTTTAATACCCACACAATAACTCGTTATCTGCTAAAATAACGCTATATTATAATAGATGGGAAAAATCATGTTTAATATCGTAGAAAAAAATCAAAAATTAGTAAAAGGAATAATGATTTTCATAACTATAACTTTTGTTATGTGGGGTATCGGTAGTTACCTTGGTATGATGGGAGATGATGGTTATGTAGCCAAAGTAGGCGGCAAAAAAATCTATGCTCAAGATATTGATAATGTAATGCAACAAAATAAACAATTTACCGATAAAATGCAAATCACACTAGCATTAATTAATCGCCAACTCATTCTAAATAATGCTAATAACTATAACTTTGCAGCTTCACAAGAACAAATCCAAAATGAAATTGCAAATATTCCGATGTTTCAAGAAAGCGGAGCATTTAGCTTAAAAAAATATCAGGATTTTTTACGTAATAACCTAATCTCGGCTAATCAATTCCAGAATAATATTCAAGATCAAATATTAATCAATCAAACTGTTGATTTTTTTAAAAGCTCTTACTTTACTTCAAATACGTTTAATGATAAATTTGCAACTATACTTAGTCAAGAACGTAACGTATCAACTTATATAATAGACCCACAAAAATTTTATTCACAAATCAACTTATCAGAAAAACAAATTAATGACTACTACAAACAAAATATTGCTAAGTATACAACCCCAGAACAAGCAAAGGTGCAGTATATAGAGCTTAACCCAGCAACAATTAGTAATAGTATACAGGTTGCTGATAGCTTAGTAAATAGCTACATCCATGATCATGAATCCGAACTAGCTAATACTCAAGTTGATGCTTCGCATATTCTACTAAATGTATCTACTAATGCAGATACTAAAACAAAAGCTGATATCAAAGCCAAAGCCGAACTGATTCTAAAAGAAGTAAACGCAAACCCCTCTAAATTCAAAGACTTAGCAAAAAAATACTCACAAGATACAGGCTCAGCAAAAAATGGTGGGGACTTAGGATTTTTTGGGCATGGCGCAATGGTAAAACCATTTGAAAATGTAGCATTTAGCTTAAAGCCAAATCAAATAAGTGGCATAGTTGAAACACAATTTGGGTTCCATATCTTAAAACTAAATGCAAGAAAAGAAAACTCTAAAGAACAAATTAGAATAGCTGCAATAGAAAAACTTAAAAAACAACAATCAGTAACTCAAATTCAGCAAAAACTAAATAAATTAAATGACCTAACTTATAGCAAAGCTAAAAGCTTGGAACCTGCATCTAAAGCTCTAGGTCTTAGCATTCAATCTACTAGTGATTGGATCAGTAAAAACACCTCCACTGGTAACTTTGCTAATCCAAAAGTACAAAAAGCAATTTTTAATGATGATGTTCTAAAAAACCATAATAACAGCGAAGTAGTTGATTTAGGTTATAACAGCTATGTAGTATACCGCTTGCTTGACTACAAGCCATCTCAAGTACAGCCTCTAGCTTCAGTAAAAGATAAAATCACTAGTGAATTAAAACAACAACAAGCATCACAAATGGCATATAAAGAAGCCAAAAGCGATGTTGCAAAACTAAAAGATGGAAAACTTCAACTTAGCTTTGCAGGTTCACAAAATGTCAATACTTTATCACAAAATGCTGATATAAGCTTAATGGCAGTGAAACAAATATTTGATACTTCAATTGCCAAATTGCCAGCTTATTCTAGCAGCATTAATGCTAAAGGTCAGTTTGTAATTTATAGAATCAATAAAGAAACTACAAACCCAAGCTTAATTACACAGAATAAAAAAATGCTAGAACAAGCTAAAGATAACAGTGCTATGATTGATTTAAATACCTATTTGAATGCGCTAAAAAATAAGTTTACAGTAACTTATAAATCAGAGCGCTTAACGCAGGGTGATGCATCACAAGGTAACGCATCATAACCTTTTAGTACTAATTGAAACACTTCGAGTATAGTACTTAATGTTAATAACCAGTTCAATAATTATTGGATTGGTTCTAAGAAAGATTTTATGATAATCCCACAAATAGAACAAAATATCCTTGCTGCAAACTCTTTAGATCTTAGCTTTCTAAATAAGCAAACAGCAAAGCTACTTCAGAAGAAAGTTGATTTCTGTGACTTATATTTACAATGTACAACCTCAGAGTCATGGTCTCTTGATGAAGGCATAATTAAATCTGGAAGTTTTGCGATTAATCAAGGAATTGGTGTTCGTGCAATTTGTGGCGAAAAATCTTTTTTAAGCTATTCTAACTCGATGTCACCCAACGCAATATCTAGTTTAGTAGATAACTTATTTATTGAGACTGGGGTAACTTCAGATCCTTATTTATCTGCAAAACAACAGGATAAAATACTCAATATTTATACTTTTGAAAACTCAATTACAGCATTTACCAGCGTAAAAAAAACAGACTTATTAAAAACAATAGATGCTCTGGCACGGGTTAAGCCTTTTGTTACTAATGTAATATCTAATTTGTCATTAGAGCATGATGAGGTTTGTATCGTGCGTAGTGATGATAGAGTGGCTAGTGATGTGCGCCCATTAATACATTTAAGTATAACAATCATAATTAATAATGGCAGCAAACAAGAAAAAGGCTACAGTGGTCTTGGTGGGCGTTATTCATTAAATGAGATAACTGATGCTCAACTATCAACACATATTGAAAAAGCATATCAACAAGCATTACTAAGATGCGAAGCGGTTGCTTCACCAGGTGGGCAAATGCCTGTAGTTTTAGGAAATGGTTGGGCAGGTGTTATTCTACATGAAGCAGTTGGCCATGGGTTAGAAGGAGACTTTAATCGTAAAGAAAGTTCTGCTTTTAGCAATAAAATTGGCGCACTTGTTGCAAGCCCACATGTAACAGTTATTGATGAAGGATGCATTCCTAATCGTCGTGGGTCTTTAAATATAGATGATGAAGGTAATCCCACTCAAAAAAATGTATTAATAGAAAATGGCATCCTACGTAGTTATATGTTTGATGAACTAAATGCCAAACTTATGAATACTAAATCCACAGGAAATGGGAGACGAGAATCATTTGCTTGCTGCCCTATTCCCCGCATGACAAATACCTATATGCTAGGTGGCAATTATAGCCATGAAGAAATTATTGCATCCATTGACAATGGGCTATATGCAGAAAGCTTTGAAGGTGGGCAAGTGGATATAACTTCAGGGCAGTTTGTATTTAATGCTAATATTGCATGGGTTATTAAAAATGGTAAACTATCATATCCTGTGAAGGGATGCGCACTTGTTGGAAATGGACCAGAATGCTTAAAACATGTATCTATGGTGGGTAATAACTTAGAACTAGATCCTGGTATTGGAGTTTGTGGTAAAAGCGGTCAATCTATTCCTGTTGGAGTAGGACAACCAACGATAAGAATTGATAGTGGGCTAGTTGTTGGTGGCAACAGTTGAATACTACCACCCATCAATCCTTGCTACATTTTTTAGCTCCCCCACGAGTAGGTACTTATGTAACATTTGTACACCGCTTCACTAAAAAATATAGACATAATTGCGCATCTGAGCAGTTAAGTTACACTATCTATAAATATTTATTTGGTATATTATTTATGTTAATTACCTCATGCACTAGTCTAAATAATAATAGTATTACAGATACTGAAAATAGATTAAACACTATAGTTCATAACCCACAATCAATGACTAATTCTTTAAAAAAACTAGATCACAATTTTAAAGTTTCACTTATTTATAATGGTGTAGAAAATGCTAACTATACTCGCTTTGTTGCCTTAGAGCTAGAAAGTACTCCTGTTATAGTTGCTATTAGTTCAACCAAATTAAGCAACCGAACATTTTTAAATATCTTATCTCAAGCGCATAATAATTCTATCGGCACACAGTTATTTGCTAAAAACTCAAAAATCAAGCGCGATCCAAATATGCAAATAAATAATATCATAATAAGCCAAATACAAAGTAAAATAGTTTATGATTACTTAAATAATATTGGGTATAAATCAGACCAGACAATTATTGAAAGGATATCTTCATTTTATTATAAAAATGAAGATATGCAACTTACCGAGTATATTTTGCCTAAAATAAAAGATTTCCTGTGACTACGGGTTTTTATAGGATATTTTCATACACCCCCTGAGCATTTGACTATGTCGTGGAAAATCTCCAACCTGATTATGTAAAAACCTGGCATCTTCACTAAAAAATTCATCAATGTTTTTTATACTCGCATCATCTTTAGGCTCATCGTGATAATAGAAAAAATCAACAATTCTTGAAAGAGCGCTTAGAGAGCATTGTGTAGCTGTTGCATCATGTTGTAGGCTATCTTGGTATATATCAATTACATATTGAACTTCTTTAATAAAATTCATAATGCTTCTTTTTACCGTTCCTGAAAGTTCAAACTCAAGCTGCGGCAATGTTGAATAGTTACAAAAGTAATAGCCTACATCCTTTTGATATGGTTTGATGTATGCTGGTTCCATAATAATTGGGCTATACTCTTTTAATCCATAGCCATGAATATAGGCCTCTTGAATCAAATTAAGTGGGACTGAGCTAGTATTAGTTGCTGGCCTAAAACATAGCTCATCTCCATTAGCTATAGCAAATAAATGTCTTGCCATATTAATTACTGGCAGAATAAAACGTAAATTACGCTTTTGTTCCACATACCCTAAAATCCGATTCCACTCTACTAAATGTCGTGAATGTAACTTAGAAATGTATTTTTGTAAGAAATAATTATACAGCTCTATCCATGCAGGGTCTTTTATCTTCTTAAATATATCGTTAGAGAAAAATAGTATCGTAGATCTCCAAGCAGACTTTTGCATATGAGCTATATCTTTAAACACTAACCAATGATCAAAAAATGATTGTGGGCGATTCTGTTTAAGATTATAAGCAATTTTTAAATCTCGATGCCGATTTACATCACTAACTTTAGCCACCATAAAAGCACTTCTAGCACCTGCAACTAAGGTTTCAAAATGACTTCCCACTCTATTTGATTTTTTATCCACAATATTGGATAAACCCAGTATCCCACCAGGAGAAATAACTTTAAGCGGAAAAGGCTTTTTATCCACAGTTAAAAACATTTCTAAATTTTTATCTAGCACAATGGCTAGTGGAGATTCTGATAAAGAATCATAAGCAATATTACTTGATAAATTAAGTGGTACACTTGGATCATTATATGCAATAGATGCGCCATCTTCTGTTGAGAGGTACAGCACCCCATTTTTAATTATTTGATTCCCAAAAGGATAAGTCGCCTTATACATAAACCCCTCATTATCTGAAGGAGAAATCTTATCAATAATTGCCACCAATTGAGTATCTACACTCTGTAATAATACACGAGCTTCCGACCAATTAAGTGCTGTCACATTAAGATTCACATTATCACTTGTTTTAAATTCGAACATAACTACCCTAACTCCAGAAAACAATCATATATTGATAGGCAAACTTATTCATATGCATCACCCAATATATATTTTTTGAAATGTGTCCAATTACTACGCTGCACCTGATTTAAATAACTAGGCAATTCATCCCCTAATGACCTAGTTCCTGCGAATAAAGACAATTTAGTATATCCTAAATTGTATAACTTAGCTGCCAATTCGATACCACTAATACTACCCAGATCATTAGATAAACAAATTTTACTATTTTTAGGATATTTGTCTATAGACTCTAATAACTTATCAGCACTAACATAATGGTCAATCCGTTTATCACAGTACCAATCTAATATATTACTATACACCTCTTCGAGTGGCTCTAAAAGCACCAGGTCTACCCTCTTCTTTATAATAGAATCCTTTGGATAGTTTTTACCCTTATCTAAAACTATCTTCACATTATTTGCTAGTGGTTTAGGAATTATTTTAACCTTACAATCTTGCGCTTCTTTTATAACATCTAAATTATCAAAATGATTAGTAACTAAAATAGCGTGCCCTATAGCTACCTGACGGATAAGATCTAAGCCTGAAGTATTTTGTTTAATTGATTTATCAGAGGAGTTGGGGCTAATTAACTCATAATCACAAAGAAGAGTTAGATTCTTTTTATCTGCATCAGATAATTTCTTTATATGCTCTAATGCCATATAAAAAGTTCTAAAATGCATGACTCTTAATTCATCTGACTCCATTAAAATAGGCTTAAATTTACTATCCCAAAGATTATGGATTGAATCATCATCATCTAAGATGATTACCAAATCCTTACTACCGACGCTAACTTCCTTGATTAGCCATTGCGGTTGTTCAATTCGCGGAAAACTAACTGTAATCTCGGTACCATACTTTAAGTCTAGCCTAATGTCTAATCTACCTTTACTCTTTTCCACCGTATCATTTATTTGCCTAAAACCTATGCCGTGGCCATCATCCTTACCATGAGTTACCGCACAATTATTTAGGATTTTGTCGCGTACACCTTCATCCATGCCACAGCCATTATCTCTAACCGAAATAGCAACTTGCTCAGAATCACCAGACAAAGACACAGTAACCACAGCATCAGTAGTATCCCATAATGCCTCTACCGCATTGTTCATTAAATTAGATAACATCCGTCTAAAACCACCACTATTTCCTTGAATAAATACCGCCTCCATATTTCTTGGAATATTTAGGCTAAATTTAACCGCTTCATCTTGATACTGATATTTCTTTTCATTAACAACTTGCTCTAATAAAGCAGATAACAGAATTTCTTGCTGGATACAGTCATAATCATTATCTTTATTAGTATACTGATTTAAAAGATTATTAGCAATATTACTAATACTGGATATCGCTGATCTGATAGCAGTTCTATCAGCCTCAGGGATTTTAACAGTTTGGCGCACAATGTTTTGTAAGCTAGCTAAGGGTGATTGTATGTCGTGGGCTACCCTACCTACAATTTCTCTAAATTTAGCTTGTTCTATGGCAGATGCTGTAGCTGCTGC
>JAJTDW010000030.1 GCA_021298175.1 Pseudomonadota bacterium | reverse complement strand
GGCGAACCTTTAGACAATATTATAATTAATATTGAAAAAGTATTAAATGAATTTAGAAGACAGCCCAAATTTGTTTTTTAAAAATAATTAAAATAAAGTAGAAAGGTAAAAAATGGACAATAAAAAAATGTTAAACGTGGTTAGTTTATTTGCTGGTATTGGTGGAATTTGCCAAGGACTTAAAAATGCAGGGATGAACATAATATGGGCAAATGAAATTGATAAAATGTCTTGTCTCACATACGCAGCCAATCACCCAAACATAAGTCTTATTAATGATGATATTAATAATATAAAAACAGCTAATATCCCAAATTGTGACGTACTAACCGCAGGGTTTCCATGTCAAGCATTCTCAATTGCTGGATATAGAAAAGGATTTGATGATGAACGTGGTAACTTGTTTTTTAGTATTCTTAGAATTTTACAAGAAAAAACTCAAAAACCATCTATTATTTTTTTAGAAAATGTAAAAAATTTACTAACACATGATAATGGTAACACATTTAAAATAATTTGTAGTGAGCTTAATAAACTTGGTTATTTATTGCACTTTAAAATATTAAACTCTTGCGATTATGGGAATGTTCCGCAAAATAGAGAAAGAATTTTTATAATTGGATTTCTTGATATAAGTGCATATAATAACTTTAAATTTCCAGAAATAATTAATTTAACTAAAAGTATAAAGGATATAAAAGAAGACGTTATAAAGGACAAATATTATTATACTGAAAAAAGCAAGTATTATCTCGAATTAAAAAAAAATATTATAAATCAAAATAGCATTTATCAAATTAGACGGGTATATGTTAGAGAAAATAAAAGTAATCTATGCCCTACATTAACAGCTAATATGGGTACTGGGGGACATAATGTACCTTTAATATTGGATGATAAAGGTATAAGAAAATTAACACCAAAGGAATGCTTCAATTTACAAGGATTTCCAAGTTATTTTATATTGCCAGAAATATCGGACTGTCACTTATATAAACAAGCAGGTAATTCGGTAACCGTTTCAGTAATTGAAAGAATTGCTAAAAATATAACAATTTAATTGCAAATAAAACTTGACAGTCAAGAAGTAATTTGATACAATACCGTCAGCACTTAAAAGATGGTCTTTTAAATGTTGTAACGCACAGCTATTTTGGTTTTTAGCAGTGTGTTAGGTTTATAATTATTTAATTCTTATATGATTAAAGTACTGTACTTAAATAAAACCCGCAATAATCCTATCTTTTGCGGGTTTTTCTTATGTGGAGAGATAGCAAAGTGGTTAAATGCTGGTGACTGTAAATCACCCCTCTCTTGAGTTCCTAGGTTCGAATCCTAGTCTCTCCACCAACTACATAATATTATTTCTTTTTCTTAAAATAATACAACCCAGCAAATAATGTCACTAACCCATTTATAATTTTTACAGCCAATTCAGGGCTTGTTAATACATTTATAATTAATTGATTAATTTCTTTATAATATACCCAGCCAAACATTATTATAACACTAATTATTTTATTTCTATGCGTTATGAGTGGCTTAAGTCTATGCAGGTTTAACTTCATGGCACTTACACACATTTGTATTATTTTTAGTCATATAACATAATTTAACCATGAGAGTGTAATAATAAAAAATAAATACATCTAATGATAAATATAAAAAGTTCTCAAAAGAGTTTTGTTTATTATATATATTAATCATTTCTAACATAAATGCAAAATTTATAAAACATAACATAGGGGTTATAAAGCTAACCGTTAATTCATTTTGTATTGACTTATTATCCCATAGTTTATATAAAGTATAAAGCATATAAAAAAATGATATAATAGCCACCATGGAACCCATAGGGTCGGATAACCACTCCACTGCTTCTTGATTGCTTCTATTTAATATTAACCATCGAAGAGGGAAATACCAGCACAATAAAAAAGAAGTACTAGCAAACATAATGTAAGATACAAATTTATTCATTGCTTCCACTTTCATTTAAAGAAAACTTTTTATTACCAAATTTTGCTATTATTTTTGTTTTTAATAAAAATATTGGCAATGTAACGCAAAATGTAAATATAGCAATAATTATCACTACAGCGTTGTATACTGTATCATGAATTTTTAGCAACATTTCATAAAACATAATCATCCTTTGTAAAAAAATATTTTAAATAATAAAACACAAACCTTAATGGATACATATATTTTTTAAAATTGCTAATTTTACCATCAAATAAATACTCCATTAAGTCACCATCAGTAAGAATGCTAGGTTTTTTTATGCCAAAATATAACTTAATAAAATTTACACAGCTTAAAAATGTTACACTACCAATTTTATTATTAGTTGGTAAAATATCATAATAAACATGTGGTAATTTACTTATTATTTTATTAGCATGTGCAGTTGTTATAACTTTAATGTTGTTCAGCTTTGTCTTCATTACCTGTTAAATCATAATAAGCCGACTTTACCGCATGAGAGCCAGAACCATAAAAAACAGGGGCATTATACAACATGGATAGCGGTATCATCTTATTTACAGTATTAATTGCAAAATTACGATTAAAATCATCAGGTATTAATTCTTTTAATTTATCATTAACTAATGGAACCCTTTTTGCCATTTCCTTTTCCCCTGTTAGCTGGTGAATTATATGGTCTTGAGCGGTCTCTATCAAAGATAAAGCCATAGATGCTGAAGCAACTCCAGATAATGCCAATACTTTATTATTATTAGATGTGCCCTCTAAAAAGCTTTGGTATAATCCTGCTATCATTCTAAGCGGCCATAATACTGTTCTAGCTCCAGCGGATATAGCAGGGTCAGCTTTAGATAGCCATTTTAAGTCATTGCTATATATTGGGTTTACTCTATTAATTTTAGCATATTCTTGGTATAGCTTTGATGCAGTATCTCTGTAGCGTTGTTGTTCATATTTAATATTCTGTATATTCTTTTCAATACTCTTAAACTTTTTACTACCAGCACTAAATGACTTAATATTTTCTTGTTCAAGCATTATTGATTCATTAAATTTATCAGCAATATTGGTTAATTTAGTTGGAGATAAAAACCCATCATCATTAACCGCATACTTTAATATATCTTTATCTAAATTTGGGAACATTTTCGCTAAACCGTCGGCTTTATATTGATGCTTTAATACTACTGCTGATAATTTTATTGCCCAATTTCTAACAAATTTATCTAGCATATGCATTCCACCAAGTTTTAAAGAACCTGACTGTATCAATTTGTTATATTTAGGTAAACTAAAATTTAGTTGCATTCCCATTATTTCTAAAGTTTGATGCCTCATGTCGTTTTTAAACTCATTAAACATGCCCTTAAATGTTTCTCTCTCATTGGGTAGTCTAGCTAAAACTTTTATATCTTCAGTTGGTGCTTTTGATATTATAGCTTTTAGCGTGTTGCTAATCCCATATGAGCCGACTGCATTCATAGTGGCAAGGGTTAAGTCACCAGCGGTATTAATTAAGCCGTAGAATGGCTTAAAAATAGCGTTAGCTCCACGAGATACATTTACTAATGTTTGCATAACCTGACCACCAAGAACCAATGCATCACTACCAGTATATGACTTACCTAAGTTTAACATGCTACCTATTTTATTACTAGCAGTCAATGGGTTTATGTCTTTTAATTTTGCAAAATATTTTAAAACCTTTTCTGGGCTTTCTGTACCAATAACTGCCACCCTGCCATGTAATTCAGATACCCTGTCAATATTTTGAGTTATCTTTGCCCCAACATGCTGAGAAGAGCCAAAAGCTTGTTCTATTTCCATTTCTGATTGAGCATCTTTAAAATTAAAAACCCTTGCTTTGTATGGGTTTGAAGTTATTCTAACGTCTTGATGCTCAATATCTCTGCTTATTAATGATTCAAAAGCTGACCTTAAAGAGTCATCTGGGATAGGGGTTGATAATCTAGGTGCTACAGTATCCTTAAAATCATCAAAGGATATCTTACTTAATTTTAATGGGTCATAAGAACGCTGAATCCACCCATCTATAAACCCTCTATCTATATTTAAATTTTTTGCATCTTTATATATTGACTCGTTAAGCTCATTAGCCAAATCTCCAGCTTGAATTATAGAATCATTTAAGCCTTCATATTCTTTATGTATAGCTTTTCTAACATCAATATTACTACCAGAAGATATAGTTTTACCATGTTCACTATCAGCTAACATCCCATGATATTTTGTACTATAACTCACGGTGTTTCCCAGTATGGCATCGTCAATATCTTTCAACGAGGAGTAACCAGTGTCTACTAATCTTTGAGCTTGCAATATAGCATCTTTATCTCTTTTTAATATATCTGAATCAGCACTAAGCTTTATTTTGTCTAAAGTAGCTGGGCTTATTTCTGGTGCATTATTAATCTTTTTCGGCTCTGGAATTTCAGTACTTAATGTATATCCCATTTTGTTTTGTGGGTTATAATGCTTGTCAGATACCGCAGTAATAGTATTTAATTTAGTGTCAACGTCTTTAGCCATTGGAGATAATGCTTCAACATTTTTTGGTATTAAGCTTACTAATCCTCCAAGAGTGGCTCCAAGAGTTGCTCCAACTGCTAAAGATTTTGCCGATATTTCATCGTTAATCCCACCAGATACTTTTTCAAAATGGTCAAGAGCAGTCCACCCTGCGCCTTCTATTGCCCCAGTTAAAACTTTAGGAGCTACATTTGCCACAGTTGAGCCAAGCAATTCAGCACCAGTTGCCCCAATGGCTAAACCAGAAGCTTCGGCAGTAAAAGCCCCAACGGCTCCTAATGCTCCACCAGATAAAGCTCCTAATGCCAAGTTTATTGGATTAAATAATTCTCCAACAGTTCCAGCAACCCCTTTAGTTTGTATAAAGTTTCTAGGCTTTTCTGGAGTTATACCAGCTGAGTAATCTAATGATGAACCAATTAGACTGCCAAAATTTTGGACTCCAGCTTTTACCCCACCTATTAATCCAGTAGCTGGCAATAAATCATCATTAACTATAATTGGCATTATTTACCACCTAAAAAATGTTCATTAAAAAACCCTGGGTAATTCGCATCTTTTTCTTTGCTTTCATGCTCTAGTAAAGATTTTAATCTTTCCACCATGGTTCCAGCATGAATATTGTCAACCTCATCTTTAGTTAAAGTATATTTTTTAACTAAACCTGATTCTGTATTGCCATAAATATGATATAAGTTATTTATTGGGTCAAGTTGTATTTTCATATCATTAAATTTAAAATTATCCTTTGCGTTTTGAGTCCCCAATAATTTTACAATTTTATCCCTACCACTAGAGCTATTAATGTACTCGTCTGTTTTGTATAAAAAATTTCCATTATCAAAAGTAAATAAGTCTCGCATTACATCATTGCCTCTTTGGTTTCTAGTTTTAGATAACTGCGAAGTTAAATCATTTAAATACACGTGAGTATCAGATGGTAATTGAGCTAATGTACTGGTTTCATTAGGTGTTAAACTTCCAATGCTAATTAATTTTGACATGCTTGTTGGCAACGTTGAGCCAAGAAGGTATTCATTTTGTAAGTTTTTATCTGCAACATTTACCCCAACCATTCCAGTTTTTTTTGATATTTCTTTAATAGCTAAAGGAGCATAATTACTATAATTGCTATAAATTTTAGAAATTGTTGCAGATGGGTTTTGCATAAACTCTTTTGCATAATTATCAGATTGCTCATTAGTTAGCATTCTTGGGGATATGCCTCTATCTATTTGAGATTTGTAAATAACTGCGGGTGCAGACTCTTCTAATTCAAGATTTTTTACGGGGTCATACTTTACTGCGTTGCCATATTCTCTTAAATAATTCATTGTTAAATTTTGAGCTTTTGGGCTTATTTTATTAAATTGTTCAACTGAATGACGAAGTACTTGCCACTGCTCTGCTGGCATTGATTTTTCCAATGAATTTATATCATTTGAATTTAAATAATACTGTTGGATTGGGGTAAGTGATTTGAAATTATTAGCTAACTGTCCACCAGTAACGTGGTCATTTTCTTCTCTAATATCTTCTGTGCTATTTGTTAATGAGAAATTATACCTAGAGTATGCCGCCATATCAGAGGTTATGTCCCTATCGCTTTCAAAACCATTAGGAACAGGTCTAATTATGCCATGTGATAACTCCACAAGGTGTTGCTCATGGCTCCAGTGCGCTTTTATGGCGGCCTGCTCCAAAGCATTTTGTTGCTGATTCTGTTGCTGGTTGTAAAAATCAACTGACTTTCTAATTGATTCAGGAGATAGCTTTTTGTCCTCTGGTAATGAATCGTTATAATCGTTTATTTCTTTAAAATTATATTTACCAAATATAGATGCCCCAGCATTTTCAATAATGCTATTAACTTTTTCAGGGGTTAAACCAATATCTAAACCTGCTTCAGCCATTGTTTTAGCCTGTAGGTAATAGTCGTATGATTGATTAATATTACTTGAGGAATTAGCCAATACTGTAACTTTATTTATTGAATCCATAGCTTGGTATTGTTGGTCAACGGCTTGTTTTTGTGCAACCTTTGTAATTAAATCATTCTGGTTATTATTGGCTTGTCTTGCTAATAACATCGCAACATCTGCTTGGTGCTCTGGTGGTATGTTTTTTATATAATCTATAATGCTTTGTTTTGATTGTGAAGCAAAAGCAGATACTTTTTCGCTAGCTGGTACACTCTTATCGTTAAGTATGTTTTTCCCAAACGAGTTTATAAGAGCCTCTCCATTTGATGCCAAAATAGAAGGAGCTATCTTATCAATTGTATCGTTATAAGCTTTACCATATGGGGTAAATTGTGATATGTGACTATAGTCGCCATTTGCGCCTTTATCTAAGTTATTCACATATTGTTTAAGTGCCGCCTCTTTTCCAGCCTCTGGAGCGTATGTTTGGTATAAACTGCTACCAATGCCTGATATTTGATTAAATAATGCTTTATTAGCAGATTGAGTCCTGCTTCCAGAGTCAACATTAACATTAGCATTAACATTTGGGTTTATGCCACCAATTTGAGAGTTATTTATATCTATTGCCATTTTTTAAACCACCTAAAGCGCAGCAATTGAACCAGCTGCAATTCCTGTTTGTATTATATCACCAAATGCCCTTGCTCCCAAAGCATTTTCTCTATCGTATATATCCTCAAGCTGTTGTGATTTTTGTAAAAGTAGACTATATTCAGCACTTGTCGCATTCATTTCATTTATAAATCTTTTATTATAATCCCCAATAAAGGTTGATGTTGTATCTGCAAATACTGTAGCACTTGATAAAGATGCGCCACTTACCCCAGCTTGTGATAATTGTTTACCATATAATTGCCTAGATTGATTTGCTGATTGAAAATCAAGTAAATCTTGGTCGGCTTTTATTTGTTTCATCTTAATTGTTGAGAATTGCTGTACTTGGTTTTTTTTATCGGTTAATGACTGCCTCTCTGAACCAAGGGAGAATAAGTCAAGTATAGCCCCAGCACCCTGTATCCCTGCTCCAATTCCAGCAGCGACTTTACTTGATACCAAAGAGGAACTTCCAGAGTTTCCCATTAAATTGTTTTGAGTGCTACCAGAAAGTGAAATTCCGTAGTAACCTGAATTATTATTCATGATATTCCTATATAATTATTTCAGCACATATAGATAAAAGAGTAAATGGGTTGTTGCTATTATGCTCAATGGTTAATTGAATCATTTTTGACCAAACCCCACTTGGCTGTATTTCTATTATTTTTGTTTTGGTTAAGTTGTAATCTTCATCAAAATTGTTAACTGATTGTGTTAATCCATCAATTATAACACTATCTGTATCATATACAAAAATATTAATTATGCCAAACTGTTTATTCTTGAATAATAAATCACCAATTACTGCATCTCTTCCTGTAATAGGATTGGTTATAAGTTTACATTTTATATCATACTTATCTATATTATTAAAAGTATCTAAAAATGAAGATATTTTAAACTCACATAATGAAGAATTATTAACTATTGCATACAAAGTATTATTTACTGTTGTTATATTGTTTATTATAATACTATCATCAAAAGTCCACTTAGTCCAGCCGTAAATATTTTGGCTTTTTAAAGATTGAAAGCAAGCAATGTATGGCTTATTATTTTCTGAACATAACACAAATAAATAAGAATCATCTGTATTATCTAAAGAGCTTAATTCACACATAGTAATTGGATTTTTAATTAAATTAGGGCATAAAATTGTAACATTGTTATCGTTTTGTAAAGATTCTGTTGAATTAAAGGTTAAAGACCTAATATTGGTGTTATTTGATTGCACATAAAATAATTGCTGGTCGTACTCAACCGCATTAATTGGTGATGCCGCATGAGAATTTTGTTTTTGTATAAAAAAGTTTGTAGGGGTTATTGAGCTATTAGTTTGGTTAATAAAAGAATATACGCCCTGATTAGTAAATGCACTAATTGTAGTGCTACCTGTTAAATTATTAATTAAAGGAGTTGAGTCACCAGCCAGTAGAACGCTCAATGGTGCATCATCTTCAGTGCTATAAGTTAAGAAGTTATACTTATCCCCTATAGCACTGGCCCACATTGTTTTAGTGTCTCCATTTGCATTAGCGCACCATAGCCTATTTTGGAATTGAGCTAAATGTTTTGGGTAATTGTCATCACCCCATGCCTTATTACCAGTTAATACTGTATCAGCTTTATAATCTAACCCATAATATTTTTCACTAGGAGATTGATATACAAAAGTTTTTGTGGCTTTAGTATTTATTGAGCTACCTAGTAAAATTATGTATTCCCCAGAGCGGTGATTTGGTGCAATATCTGCATTAGCAACAAATTTTAAATATAACCCTCCAGCATATATAAAATATCTATTATAATCTAATGTACCTAAAACAAGCTCTGTTACAACATAAACTTGCTCACCAGCATAAAAATAATCACCAAGCTCTGCGCCTGGTTTTTTTAATAATGTAACTGTTCCATTAAGCAAAGGTGCTACGCTATAAGGTTGATTGCTAACGTTAACAACAGTTATTGTTGGGGGTAATGAAGCACTAAAAGTTATAGTTTTCCACTGTATACCATTAGAAAATAATATAATATTTTCATCTTGAACTGCGCTTGTTGCGTATTCATTACTAATTACAGCTTGTGGTGTATTTGATTTTGGGTATATAACAATTGTGTCAGTGTTTGGCTATATATTAATGAATTTGTTGGGTAATTTGGTGCAGTTTTCAAAAAATTTAACCCTGGTCTTTTTTTTAACCCGCCTTGTTCCATCATTATTAAATTTTCAATTTCCTGACCACCCTTTAGGAGTATGTCAGTATCGCCTCTTCCTGCCATAGTTTGGTCAGTTATACCTCTACTCCAAACTGATTGAACAACCCCAATTGATTGATTAGTAGCCATAATTAATACCTAGAATTCTTATAATAATTACTTTTTAATATTGGGCTTGGAATCTCTGAGCTATCCTTTGATATAGCATTAGATAAAGACAGTTGAAATAATGGAGATAAAACTTGTAACATATTTGCTTTACCAGCAACTACCGTACATATTTCTTTAGCTATATAACAAGCAAAAGCTTCAGCAAAATAAGGTGGGTAAATATCATCATCATTTGCTGTATTTGATATATACATAATTTTTAGGTTTTTTTCATTGCTATAAATGTTTTTCCCGATAATGGTGTAATCGTAAACATTATTTAAATATGTAGAAAATAATTTTACAAGCGATACCATATCAATTGGAACTAAATATTTATATTTATAATTAGGTATCTCGCCACTCTCTGATACTAGCATTAAATCTGTAGCTATCTTAGCAAAATTCCAATAATGATAAGATAGCATTATATCTTTGCCTGTGGCATATGCAATATTTAAATATGGTCTATTAGATAAGTCATCATCTGCTAATTTAATGTCTCCAATTTTCATTAAAGCCATATTTAAAATTTGTTGCTTTGTTGTCATTTAAACTTGGGTAACTTGAGCTACAGTAACGTTTGGAGATATTTCTGTAACTTGGAATTGCGCCGCCCCATCTCCACAAGTTGCTAAAATAGTATCAGAAACCCTTAAACTGCTTCCGTTAAAATAAGATTCAGCTTTTACTGTATCAATATTATCTCCAGTAGTATATGTATGAACTCTTGGGCTAGAACTATTAGACGCTAAGGTAACCCTTATTAGTTTTGCATTATTTAAAGCCATGGCTTTTTCCTTTTAAACATTAATTAGATATTATATCAGATAAATTAACTGCCGACTAATTAATTGACAGTTAATCTTACAAATTACCCACCAAACACAAAGAAGTTAAGAAATACTGTAGGTTGCATAATTGGGTGTGATAACCCTCCCCCTGTATTGGTTACGCTTACGGTGTGAGTATGTGCAAGGATAGCACTGTTTATCGTAGTATTGCCACTTAATACAACATTATTGGCAGCGTTACCCCCTTCATCTGTCGTGTAGGGAACTGTACCAGCTGATAGACCAGTATTAGTTGTACCTGTATGACCATGCGCAGGCATTTGAGCTGTAGTTAAAGTATGAGTTTCTGTACCAACTGAAGCACCTAAAGTTCTTGCCGTTAACCCAGTGCCAGAACCCGTGATGCCAATGGCTCTCCCGTTAATGTCGCCCATAGTAAAAGTTGTAGTTCCATCTCCAGCACCAAACAATCCAGTTGCAACTAATGAGTTGGCATTTACAAAATCCCAAAGCGTTGCATTTGCTGTTCTTGATAAAATACGTCCATTTGTCCATAATAACC
>JAJTDW010000029.1 GCA_021298175.1 Pseudomonadota bacterium | reverse complement strand
ACTTGACAAAATTGCTCAATGTGATATAATACGGGTAAGAAGATAGGCTGCGTCAACAGCCTACCTGTGCTAATTATTAAAGACGCTTAGCACGGGCTCGCTTCTTGCCAAATACGAGCCGGATTTTGATATTTACAGTCAATCCGGCTTTTTTCATAACTAGAAGCAAGCCAATCACCGCTGAACTCAGCATGACTAACTCCTTTTCAAGAGGTTATCAAACGTCGCCCTAGCGGTCGACAATATCAGCCACTAGGGCGACACGTCTAGCCTTACATTTCTGTAAAACTTCCGCTATTGTACACTATTTATATATGTTACAATACTACATGACTATATTTTACAGGTAGCGACATGAATAAAATAACAATAACAGAAGCTGCAAGACTAGCAGGAATTAGCCGACAGCATCTATATAGAGGGTTTATTAATACTGGTAAATTAAGTATTACCAAAGATAATGATAAATCTGTAGTTGAAATCAGTGAGTTGTTACGTGTTTTTCCTGATGCTAAAGTAGTGACAGACAATGGCGACACTACACAACATGAAGAGACCATTAAAGACACTAGTGCGACAAGCAATAATAATGAACTTGTAACAGTACTTAAGCTGCAACTAGCAGAAGCACAAGAGCGTGAAATGTGGTTAAAAAAGCAAATCGATGAACTCCGCCAACAACAGAACCACTTACTCGAAAACAAGGTAATAAAAAGTCGTAAGAAATTCTTAGGAATATTTTAAATGGTGCAAAAACCAGTTATTGATAAAGCTTACTTTGAGAAAGCAAAAAAACATCTTATTACAAAAGAGCAACGCCAGAAAGCTGAGGAGGAAGCTAAACTACTCGGTACTGCTATGCAGCAACTATTGCCGGAAATTTTTGAGGATAAGCGGGCAATACCAAATTGCTTTTTGCGTGGGGCTTTATTTGGTATGGTGCGCAAGGGTCGCAGAGCTTTAGTTGAGAATCAACCTATTTTCACTATGTCACAATATGAGGTTGCTTTTAGTGGTTCTGAGATGGATCAGAACGACTTAGAGTTGTGGGATACGCTCATGTATCTAGCAAAAGAATATCATGTTGATAGTGAGTTACGGATTACTTTATATAGCCTGTGCCAGAATATGAGGATGCCAGATAATGGAATCAATCGTAAAACGTTACTTAGTAGAGTTAAAAGATTAGCATTTGGTCAAGTATCAATTAAAACTAATGGTAAAGAATATTTTGGTAGCTTAATAGATGACGGTTACATTGATGATGATGGAGATGGTAAGTTAGTTATTCGCTATAATAAGAAATTAGCACCATTATTCATAGATGGAGACTACACTTTGGTTAGTGCAGATATAAGGCACTTACTGGGAGATAATCAATTAGCCAGATGGTTATATAATTTCTATGAAAGCCATAATCAACCAGTGCCTTTTGCTATTGATTTTATTCGTAAACTGTGCAGAAGTGACAGCGAGTTAAAAGGGTTTAAACAGAAGTTAAAATCTGCGCTTGATGAAGTAAAAAAAGCTCATTTAGCGGTTAATCTAAAATCAAAATGGGGTTACGAGATTTCAAAAAACAATTATTTAATGGTTTATCCAAAAGGTAAAACCAAAAGACAACTCGAGATTTTTAGCAAATTCTAGTATTGACGTATCAGATACCAAATACCGATATATCAGATACCAAATACCGATATATCAGATACCAAATACCGATATATCAGATACCAAAATACCGATACATCAGATACCAAAATCCTTGTAAATGCCGTATTATCAATGCTTCCCGCGATCCTTAATCCTTTATTTAATCCTTTATATAATCATCGCGCGTAAGACTATTTTTTTGTAGACTAAACTTTAGCGCGATTTTTGTAATCCTTTTTGTAACCTGGTTAGCTCGATTATCAGGTGGCATTGAGCCACACTCTATCGATGCCTACGGCAGATAACAAATAATGCGCTGTGAGCGCATGGAGATGGTGGTTTGATATCTCTGCCTAGCTTAGATGGTTAAAATAGCGCTATCGGCTTTAAATGCACCTCAGTTTTGAAGTTTATCCACAAGTTATTCTGTAAAAATGTGAGTTAGGCTCTAATTAAGGAATAAAACATGTAATTAAAGCGTGATGGGGACCGATTTTTTTGAAACTTACCCACGAATCAAGATTTATGGGTTTTTAGGTAGTAACCAAAGCGTCAAGCCGCTTTACCACGTTTTAGTTGCCTTTTGCATACCAATCACTAGCTGATTTCCATGACTGATCACAGTTAAATGACTTAGGATCTTCTCCGACAAATTTAGCATAGTCTTTTTTGAAATCACAGCTGTGATTAACGTAAGAAGCAAACTTATCGGCTTTATAAAGGGCAATTTCATATCGATCGAGTCGATTATACTGAACACCCCACATAAGGACTTCGCCAAGTACAAAGAAAAGGCTCCCGGTAATAATCCCTACGTAGAGCCCCTTGTGGGTTCTGGTGATACCTTGGTAACGGGCTGCTTCTTGTTTTGCCGTGATGATGGTATTTTGCAGCTTCTCGATTGATTGGTTTAAGGTGTTTTGATAGCTAGTAGCATCCCGAGCTATTGTTGCGATCTGGCTGCTGCTTAATGCTTGGTTTAACGCTCTAATTGCTTGTGACTTGAGTGTTGTTTCATTAAAACCGACGGTAAGTAAATCCGCGATCTCCTGGATCTTATTTTGGACAGCTGGCAGCATCTCATCTTCAAGAGCCAGAAGCTCTTTTAATGTCTGATTGATTTGCTCTTGGAGTTGTGGCAATTCTTCTAGGGTTAGGCTCATTTTGTGGTTCCTGTTTTTTGTTGATCACGATTATCAAGAAATTGTTTAGCTTTCTGCTCTAAAGTAGCCAAGCGACTTTTTGAGTTATCATCGGTTTGCTTGGTTAGCTCGTCTAGTTGAAGGGCTACACCAACGATTAAGCGGTATAGGGTTGCGTTATTCTCAAGTTCTAAAAATTCAGGATTGACCATATCAAAGATTCCACCCACTGAGATTAGCTTTCTGGTACGTTTTCTGCGCTCTTCGCTTTGTTGTTTGGTTTTTATTTGAGCGAGTTTTTTATTGGCGAGAGATAATTGCTGTTTTAATTTATCAGCTTTAGCTTGTAGTTTTTGCTCTTGGGTTAATAACGTTGTGTTTACTTGAGACATGGCTTTCTACTCCAAATTTGTGACGATAGCCAAATTATAGCTTAAACAAATGCTTGCCGTCAAATGGCGATTGTGTTAAAATAACTAACAGTCGATGATCTCGCTAGAGTGAAGAGCGCACTTATGGGTTAACTGCGTAACCCGTGCTTGTTTCAACAAAAGTACAGTAATAAATTAAAAAGTAGTGATTAAAAATGGCAATCTACCACGCAAATACAAAAGCAATTAGCCGAGGAAAAGGACATTCTTCAACGGCTAATGCAGCATATATTGGTGGTAAAGAAATCACAGATTTAAGAACTGGCGAAGTGTTTAATTATAAGCGTAAAGGTGGAGTTTTAGAGAATGAGATAGTTTTACCTAATGGGATAGAATTGCCAGAGTTAAGCAGTCAAGAACTGTGGAATCGAGCGGAACGAAGCGAAAATCGCAAAGATGCCAGAGTAGGGCGCGAGTGGGAAATAAGTTTACCGCATGAGTTAAGCGCAGAACAAAGAGCCGTATTAGCCAAATCGTTAGCTTTGAATATAGCAGAGCGCTACGGTGTAGCATGTGAGTACGCAATCCACCATCCCAGCCGAGAGAATAGCGATGAGCGAAATCACCACGTCCATATTTTAACAACTACGCGTAAAATTGATTCATTGGGTAATCTTGGTGAAAAGTCAGAGATTGAGTTAGACCGCAAACAATGCGCCCAGAGAAATATCCCCACCAGCCAAGAGCAAATCAGCGAAATTAGAGAACAAATAGCGATAATGATTAACAAACATCTAGAATTAGCCTTGTGTCACCAGCGGGTCAGCCATTTATCGCTGGAAGCCCAAGGTATTAAGCGCGAACCAACTACACATAAAGGCAAAGCATTATGTGAGCAGGAGCGGAGATTGGAGCTGCAGGCAGTTAAAATTGAGGCGCAAATAGCACATGATGGTAATAAACTAGCCAAAGCTAATGCTGAACTGGCAAAGTTGCAGCAAGATCGGGTAAAAATTGCCATGCAGGACCAGTTAGCTAGTCGCCAACATCAGCAGTATTTAGCAGAGCTAGAAAAAGATAAAGCCGAGAAACTTCAAGAGCAAGCCCGTCCACAGTGTTATTTTAGTTCGCCGGATAAGCAACAAATTGATCTGGATAAACTGTTTACTTTTGCGCGTGAAAATGGTGATTTTTTTACTAAGGACACGGAAAAGCATTGCTACACCAATAAAGACAAATCGATAGAGGTTTATAAAAATGTAGTTGCGATAAATATAGCAACTGAGAGCAATATAGCCAAGGGTTTAAAATTAGCTCAGGCTCAATTTGGCAATAACTTAGAGATTACGGGCAGTGATGAATTTAAGGCGCAAGCGATTGAAGTTGTAGCGTCAAGCCTTGAATTTAAAGAGATTCAACTTAGAAACCCAGAACAGCAAGCGATGTTAAATTGGCTCAGAGATAATCATAAACTGGAGCAACAGGCAACACAAGCATTAACTGCGAGGGAACAAGCTCGGCAACGTTTGGTAGAACCGCAGCAGCCTAGCGAATCTCTGGAGGCGGCTAAAAACCTTGAGTCGCTTCAAGCCGAAACCAAGTTGAGTGCCAGAGAAATAGCACGGCAAAGGGTAGCCAATACTGAATTAAGGTCGACCAAAGAAGTCGTAAATGACTATACCCAGCAGAAAGCTCAGGAACAAAAACAGCAGCAAGAGCAAGTTAAAGTTAAGGAACTTACACAAGAGCTTGAACTCGGTCACCGTCGTGGCGGTGGTTGGGGGATGAGTCGGTAAATTTGATCAAATTTAATGAAAAAGAAAACTGATATGTAGCTAAATATGATCGACTTAATTGGAGTGCACAAGTGTCTGATCAAAATATAGATAATGTGGAATAATGTCAAAGTAAACACTCAAATTTCTATTTTTATGTACTAGTTTTAGACATCCGTGATAACCATGTGTTGTATTTTACAACGCATTAAAATATACCTTTTTTTAGTTCTCCTCAACCTTCATTATTCCTTAACCCACAACCACTAAAGCGATATACCCTCATAAAAATTACTCAATTTATTGCTGCGCTGCAGTATCGAAATGCAAAGCATTTAGCTGACAGTGATAGGAATGATAATTTATAATACGAGCAGTCCTAATAGTATTAGGAGGCGCAATATATTGATTTAATTATTAGCAAAGGAAGGTTATGTTTAAAAGACGGTACTGGGTAATCATAGTGTTAATCTTAGGGGGTGTAGCAGCGTTCTTAGCATATAACTCTGGGAGTAATGAAAAGGCAGTTGATTGGCAAAAAAAATATCCTCAATTATCGAACAACGCAGGGTATGGCAAGCTAGCGGAATCAGTGCCAGCATACCAAGCTAAAACAGCGAGCCAGCAAGAGCTAATCGGTAAGGTAACTAATGAGTTTGGAATTAGAGATGATGTCCTGAAGCTCATTTTAAACACCATTCCAGAGAGTAATGTTCGAGCGACGATTGCAGCAATTAAGATGGCTCAGTATTATCAGCAACAAATAGGTGTTACTGATGATAAAGAAATGAACGTAATTTCCAATAAAGCTTTGGCAGCAAATTATTGTTTAAATTTACCAATGTTAGAGCAACATGTATTTATTAATAAATATGCTGATATGCTTCGCGATACACCAGCTCGTAAAGCAGAACAGAATCGAATTGAAAATTTATTAAGTAACCATGTAATTTCGGCTGATTATGGAATTCAGTCTTATGATCCCAAAGAACAATGTGACCATTTTTTAGGAGTTAACTCATGATTAAAAAATTATTTATTAGTATTTGTTTATTATTCAGCATAAGCTCTAGCTTTGCGCTGCAGAAGATTTTTATATTCCATATTAATGGAGTTAATACGAATCAGCAACAAGCAAATGATAATGTAACTGCCTTACAAAATACAATTGCTGCGCAATCTAACATGATATCAAATAACGGTCAAGTTGATTTACTCTACAATAAAAAAGATGGTCCAGGTTTCTGCGATCTCTGTACTCAATTGAGCGACGTTTTTGGTCAGAAAAAGTATGAAAATATTACGGTTGATGACTATGTTAAGGCATATATGGCTGCGAATAAACTAGATTATAAACCCGGCACGCCGGAATACATTGCACTAAAAGATAGCATCAAAGCCAAGTATTATGCAGATCCTACTTTTATGGGAAATAATTTTACGGATATCTTAAATGAATTTCATACTAAGGTTGGTACTACTGCATACTTAACTGAATATTTAAAAGCAGCGAGCAGCAACGGTTCCAAACCATTTATATTATTGATACCACATAGCCAAGGTAATTTATATGCTAATAACCTGTATAAAAAATTAACAGCTGATGAGGGATATAACCAAAGCAATTTAAGTATTTATGGAATAGCTAGCCCTGCAACAAGTAATTTGGGTGATTATATAAGTAAAACATCCTACAACAATCCTGGCTACATTACTTCAAGCAATGATGGGGTTATTAATGGCTTACGTGTATTTGCAGCGCTTCCACCACAACAAACTGTTGCTGCAGCAAATATAACGGTTCCAGTAAATGCAGGCGAAATAACAGGACATAGTTTAATTGGAACATATTTAGCAAATCCCGCAGCGAAGCAACAAATAGCCACCAACACTTATAATATCTTACACTATTTTTGGTTAAGTAATATTTATTCGAATTTTGAGCAAACCAAAACTGGTGGAGCTAGAATATTGAGTCCAGGAATAACCTTTGTGGCAACTCAAGCAGGGGCAAGTGGCTTGTCTATCAATGGACTTATGGCAAATGGTAATTGTCCAAATTTACCATATTTTGTGGCTAAAGATGGTACTTATGATCCTGAAATTGGGGCTGGTAGACAATGTG
>JAJTDW010000018.1 GCA_021298175.1 Pseudomonadota bacterium | reverse complement strand
GCTTACCTCGTGAGATTAAATTGCGTCAACAACAATATGAATATTATCGTAATTTACTGTTAAGCTTCCCTAAAACCTTTAAAGGTAAATAAATGAACGAATCTACAGTCATCGCAGAATCAAATAACTACATTGTTTTAGATAAATATACCAAAATTGATCAACAAAATGGCGGTTATCAGACAGAAGCCGATTTGGAACGTGAACTTATACAGGATTTACAAAACCAAGGCTATGAATATCCGCAAGATTTAAACACACCAGAAAAGATGCTTAATAATGTACGTGTGCAGTTGCAAAATCTCAATAATGTACAGTTTTTAGATAGTGAATGGATCCGCTTTGTCACACAGTTTTTAGATAAACCTAGTGATAATAGCATCGATAAAACCCGTAAAATTCATGATGATTATATTCACGATTTTGTATTTGATGATGGTCACATTCAAAATATTTACCTACTAAATAAAGAAAATATTACCCGTAATAAATTGCAGGTAATTAGTCAGTTTGAACAAAAAGGCAGCCATGCAAATCGTTATGATGTTACCATACTAGTCAATGGTTTGCCATTGTTGCAGATCGAGCTAAAAAAACGCGGGGTTGCAATTCGTGAAGCATTTAACCAAGTACACCGCTATAGCAAAGAGAGTTTTAATACTGATAACTCACTGTTTAAATATTTGCAGCTTTTTGTGATTTCAAATGGTACGGATACTCGTTATTTTGCTAATACGACAAAGCGTGATAAAAATAGTTTTGACTTCACCATTAATTGGGCTAAAGCCGATAATACGTTAATTAAAGACTTAAAAGATTTTACCGCAACCTTTTTTCAGAAAAATACATTGCTAAATGTACTGTTGCATTACTCAGTGTTTGATGTTAGTAATACTCTACTTGTGATGCGCCCTTACCAGATTGCTGCAACCGAGCGCATTTTGTGGAAAATAAAAAGTTCGCATCAAGCAAAAAACTGGAGTAATGCCGAAAGTGGCGGTTTTATTTGGCATACCACAGGTTCGGGGAAAACCTTAACCAGCTTTAAAGTGGCACGCTTGGCAACTGAACTAGATTTTATTGATAAGGTATTTTTTGTGGTGGATCGTAAAGACCTCGACCATCAAACCATGAAAGAATACAAACGCTTTTCACCAGATAGCGTAAATGGTTCTGAAAGTACCGCAGGACTAAAACGTAATATTGAAAAAGAAGACAATAAAATCATTGTTACCACAATTCAAAAATTGAATAACTTAATGAAAAGTGAAGAAGAGCTACCTATATACACCAAGCACGTGGTGTTTATTTTTGATGAAGCACACCGTTCGCAATTCGGAGAAGCTCAAAAAAATTTAAATAAAAAATTTAAAAAATTCTATCAATTCGGTTTTACTGGTACGCCAATTTTTCCAGAAAACGCTTTGGGTGCAGAAACAACTGCCAGCGTGTTTGGGCGTGAGTTACATTCTTATGTAATTACCGATGCTATTCGCGATGAAAAAGTATTAAAGTTTAGAGTAGACTACAATGATGTCCGTCCACAGTTTAAGGTGATTGAAACTGAACAAGATGAGAAAAAACTTACATCTGCAGAATATAAACAAGCTTTATTACACCCTGATCGTATTCGGGAAATTTCGCAGTACATCTTAAATAATTTCAGGCACAAGACCCATCGCCTACAAACTAGTGGTAAAGGCTTTAATGCCATGTTTGCCGTTAGCAGTGTGGAGGCGGCTAAATTATACTACGAATCATTTAAGAATTTGCAGAAAGAGAGTGCCAAGCCTCTTAATATTGCTACCATTTTCTCTTTTGCTGCCAATGAAGAACAAGCTTCCGCTGGTGAAATTCTTGAAGAAAACTTTGAACCAACAGCAATGAATAGCAGTGCCAAAGAGTTTTTAAGTGCGGCGATTAATGATTATAATATGATATTTAAAACCAATTGGGGTATTGATAGCAAAGAATTTCAAAATTATTACCGAGACCTTGCCAAACGAGTACAAAATCAAGAAGTTGATTTATTGATTGTGGTTGGAATGTTTTTAACTGGTTTTGATGCACCAACATTGAATACTTTGTTTGTAGATAAAAACCTAAGTTACCATGGTTTGATACAATCATTTTCACGTACCAATCGTATTTATGATGCTACTAAGACATTTGGCAATATTGTTACCTTCCGCGATTTAGAACAAGCAACCATTGAGGCAATTAAGTTATTTGGTGATAATAACACCAAAAATGTAGTATTAGAAAAAAGCTACAAAGAATACATGGAAGGATTTAATGATGTGGTAACAGGTGAAGCACGTCGTGGTTATTTGGATGTGGTGGCAGAATTGCAACAATGTTTTCCTAACCCTGATGCAATTGTTACTGAAAAAGATAAAAAAGATTTCGCTAAATTATTTGGTGAATATTTGCGTGTAGAAAATGTTTTGCAAAACTATGACGAATTTGCAGGATTAAAAGCCTTACAGGATTTGGATATGACCAACCATGAGGCGGTGGAAGAGTTTAAAGCTAAGCACTATTTAAGCGGTGATGATATAGTGGCTATGCAAGAGATTAATGTACCAACCAAACGTACTATTCAAGATTATCGTTCAACATATAACGATATTCGTGATTGGCTTCGTCGTGAAAAATCTGCTAACGCAAAAGAAACCTCCACCATTGATTGGGATGATGTTGTTTTTGAGGTTGATCTACTGAAATCACAAGAGATTAACCTAGATTACATTTTGGAGTTGATTTTTGAACATAATAAAAAGGTTAAAGATAAAGACTCATTAATTGAAGAAATACGCCGTTTAATTCGTGCAAGCCTTGGCAACCGTGCAAAAGAAAGTTTGTTGGTTGATTTTATTAATCAAACAAACCTAGATAATATTCTCAATAAAGCCAGCATTATTGATGCGTTTTTTACCTTTGCACAAGCAAAGCAGAAACGTGAGGCAGAAGAATTAATTAACGCTGAAAGCTTGAATGCAGAAGCAGCAAAGCGTTATATCACTGTATCGTTGAAGCGTGAATATGCCAGTGAAAACGGTACTGAGCTCAATGCCATTCTTCCTAAAATGAGTCCGCTTAATCCACAATACTTAACCAAAAAACAAAATGTGTTTCAAAAGATTGCCAGCTTTGTTGAGAAATTTAAAGGCGTTGGTGGAAGTGTTTAATCTAGGAATTAATCTTCTAGCTTTAAAACTCACAACTAATGCCAGTTCCATTTTTTAATTATACGTAATGCTTCGCTTCTTATGTACTATTAGTACAATGGGTTACTTGGTATTTAGTCTAATTAAATCTGGAATTGGTATAGTATTTTAGGGTATTATTCCACAAGAGCTGAACTTCTTAACTTTTTGTTACTAAAAACTTGAACATCAAGGATAAAAAATAGTTTAAAATTAGGCACTCAATAATAAAATGGGATTTTTACCTAAAAATTTACATTTTGATGGGCAATTCACTTGGTGTGGTAATTTATTGAAGGATGCCGTAGTTATGGAGCATAAAGTTACAGAACAAGATATTGTGGCTTATTTTGATTTTGATGGTACAATTACCTATAAAGATACTTTGGTACCTTTTGTATTGTATTCAACAGGGTTCCTAAAGTTTTTATATAAATTGCCACGAGCTTTACCTGCAGTAGTTTTATATTTATTAAAACAAATTGATAATGAAACTGCTAAGCAGAGATTTATAACAGTTATGTTACGTGGTATGCCAAAAGATAAATTGGATCATATTGCTAGAAATTTTGCAATAACTAGACTAGATAAATATATTAACCCAGAAATATATAATAAATTAGAATATCATAAAGAACACCGACATAATATAGTTATTGTTAGTGCTAATTTAGCTATATACTTACGCTATTGGGCAAAAAAACATCATTTAGTAAATGTAATTGCTACTGAAATAGAATTTGCTAATGGAAGAGTAACCGGTAGATTGGAAACTAAAAATTGTTATGGTGAACAGAAAACTATTCGAATAAAAGAATATCTTAAAGAGAATAACTACAGTTTTGCTTATAGTTATGGTTATGGAAATTCTAGGGGAGATTATGCTTTACTTGATTATGTAGATGAAGGATATTGGATTAGTGATGGAAGCATTATAAACTGGAGTGATTACAATGGATTTAAAACTAGAAAATAAATTACTTTTAGGGGCTAATAAGCTTAATTTGGATATTGATAAGCTAAGGCTTAGCCAGTTACTTTCATATATGCAATTATTATTAAAGTGGAATAAGGTTTACAGTTTAACAGCAATTACTGATCCAGAAGAAGTAATAACATATCATTTATTGGATGGTTTAACACTAGTTAAATATTTAAATAATGCTGGTTTTAATATGGTTTCTAATACAATTCTTGATGTGGGTAGTGGTATGGGTATACCAGGGATAATACTTGCAATATGTGGATTTTCAGTAACAGTATTAGATAGTAACCATAAAAAAACTTCATTTTTAAGTCAGGTTAAGATTGAGTTAGGCTTAAAAAATTTGACTGTAGTTAATGCTCGGGTAGAAAATTATAAACATATAGACAAATTTAGTATTGTTACTTCAAGGGCTTTTGCAGAGCTTAAGTTATTTGTGGATTTAACTAAACATTTATTGCATGATAATGGATACTTTTTAGCTATGAAAAGCCAAAAAGTTGTAGAGGAATTAGATAAAATAACGGGGTATTCTTCGGAAATAATTGAAGTGCATATTCCAGAAACTCACGATAAGCGTTTTTTAGTAAAGATAAAAGTTGATGAAAAACATTATAGCAATAGCTAATCAAAAAGGCGGGGTTGGTAAAACAACTAGTATAATTAATCTAGGTTCTGGGTTAGTTAAATATGGTAAAAAAAGGGTTTTAATTGTTGATTTAGATCCACAGGGGAATGCAACAACAGGTAGCGGTATAGAAAAAAACAGTTTAGACGTTTCAATTTATGATGTAATGCTAAAACATAGTGAGATTCATGATGCGATTTTAAAATCAGAAACTTGTGGTTATGATATATTGCCTGCAAATCGTAATTTAGCAGGTGCAGAAATAGAATTAGTAAATACGCCTAATCGTGAATATCAATTAAAAGAGGTTTTATCTAAAGTATCCTCTAGCTATGATGTAATACTAATTGATTGCCCACCATCTTTAAATTTACTTACATTAAATGGTTTAGCAGCAGCTAATAAACTAATAGTTCCAATCCAGTGTGAGTATTATGCTTTAGAAGGATTAACCGATTTATTAAATACGGTTGAACTATTAAAAAATGGAATTAACCCAAATTTAGAGTTACTCGGATTAATACGTACAATGTTTGATAGTAGGAATAATCTAGCGCAGCAAGTTTCAGCTGAGCTAAGCAAGCATTTTGGGGATAAAGTTTTTAAGACCTCCATACCGCGTAATGTACGCTTAGCTGAGGCTCCAAGCTTTGGAGTGGCTGCAATTTTACTAGATACTACGGCTACTGGATCGGTAGCGTATAAAGCCTTAGCCAAAGAGCTAAAAGCTATAATCTTTTGAGCATATATTAATATAAATTACTCGTCATTGCGAGCTTTGCACACACTAGTGTGGAAGCAAAGTGCGGCAATCTTCTAATATTTAATTAGGTAATGAAAATGGTAAAATTAAAAGGCTTAGGTAAGGGTTTAGATGCATTATTTTTAGCATCTAAAGTCTCAGGCTCATTAATGCCAACAAATATAAATGATGCTGATTCTAGCTACCAACATCTAGCAATAGAAAAAATAAAAGCTGGAAGTTCTCAGCCACGTAAGGTTTTTGATGAAGATGGGTTGCAAGAGCTTGCAGTTTCAATTAAGCATAATGGTGTAATCCAGCCGATAGTTGTCAGAAAATCTGGTAATTCATATGAGCTAATTGCTGGGGAGAGGCGTTTTCGTGCCAGTAAAATTGCAGGCATTGCAACTATTCCCGCAATAGTTAGAGATATTAGCGATGAGGAAGCTCTTGCTATAGCATTAATTGAGAATATTCAGCGTAAAGATTTAAATATAATAGAAGAATCTCTTGGTTATAAGAGATTAATTGATGAATATAATTTAACTCATGGTGACTTAGCCAAAGTAACAGGTAAGTCCAGAAGCCATATAACAAACATTTTACGCTTATTAAATTTAGTTGAGGATGTACAAAACTTACTCATGAGCGGTAAATTAGATATGGGACATGCTAGGGCATTATTAGCACTCCCTATAGAGCTGCAGTTAAGTGTTGCATCATATGTGGTGGAAAAAAGTTTAACCACTAGTGAAGTGGAAAAATACGTAAGTAATCTTATAAAAAATCAAGATTCACTAACCTCACCTGCTGCACTAAATCATGTTATTGATCCAGATGTGATTAAATTAGAAACACAAATTGCAGATAAACTAGGTATGTTGGTTAATATCAAGCATAGTAGAAGCGGTAATGGTAGGGTAACTATTTCTTATGCATCATTAGATGAGCTAGATACCTTATTAAAGTACCTAGCATTAGAGTAGTTACTGAGATAAAATCTTACATAATTTTTGAGTAATTTTACAACTATTGCAAACAAAATTATGTAACATTATAGCTAATTTAGTGTTTTTGGCAATAGATTGGAAGATTCTAAACAGGTTCTAAATGATGTCAAAGAAAGTATAGGTATAAAAATCATGCAAAAGATGTTATTAAGTATATTTTTATGGGTAATGTTTTTATTTAGTGCTTGGGCAGATAATCTACCTATTGCTGTTTTCCCTATGGATAACTATGCTCAGAAATTACCAATATCTGGTAATGATGGTGCTTTACTCACAAGTCAAGGTAATCAATTAGAACGGTTTAATAATCTAAAAAGCCATTATTTTGGTTTAGGCAAAAATGATCAGTCTCCATGGTCAGAACTTTTTATTACTCACCTCCTTCATGGAAATGCATTAAGCAATATTTATTTAAATGAACAACATTCAATAGCTGCTTTCACTAACCCAAGCAAATCAAATACTTTTAATAGCCGAGATATTGGCTATGGTATAAATTATTTACCCTATGATAATAAATGGATTAATACAATCTCAAATAATATGCAGTTAGAACAATTTAAAAATCTTAAGTATAATAAATCTAAACGTGCCATTGCAACAAATAATCTTGAGGCTTATGCTGTACCAACAATAGACCCATGGTTTTTAAGCTATACTCGGGCAGGTAATGGTTTTCCGTTTAATTTAAATCTATTATCAAATATAAATTTAGGAACCTCATTATATGTGGTTGGAGAATCTCAAGATAAAGCTTGGTTATTAGTAATAACCCCTTATTTTATGGCTTGGGTTAAAGCAGTGGGGGTAGCTTATACAGATAACACTTTTATTAATAGTTGGATTCATTTCACTAATAAATCTATGATTGCAATTATAACTCCTAATGTTAGCCTAATAAATAATAAAGTTATTTTGGGTAGCGCACTGGCTGGAACAATATTACCAGCAATAAGTAAAAATACTAATGATAAAAAAATTGTATATATACCTGTACGTGAGATAAATGGCTATGCTAGAATCTTATCTGTTTACTTAAATAGTGCTGATATAGTGACTATGCCTTTAGTAGCAACTAAAAAAAACATTATGCTATTAATTAATAAATTAATTGGCAGAAATTATGGCTGGGGTGGGTTTATGGGTTATAATGATTGCTCTGGAGAAATGCAGGCAATTTTTACTCCTTTAGGTTATTTTATGCCACGTAATTCTTCCCAACAAATAAACTCTGGAGATGTTTTTGATTTAAGTAGTTTTCCAGCTGCAGATAGAATGGCATATTTAGTAAAAAATGGTAAGCCTTTTATGACTTTGGTATATATCAAAGGGCATATAATGTTATATGTAGGTAATGTTAAAATTAATAAGGAAGAGGTTCCACTGGTATATCAAAATATCTGGGGAATTGCTCCACCAGATCGCAGTAAAAAGTACATTATCGGTTCTGCCGTATTTTTGCCATTAATGTTAAGCTATCCAGAGATATCTGCAGTTGATTCTATCCTTGATAGAGATGTATTTAAATTGGTATATTTAAATAATAAACTAGCAGATATAAATATGCTAAATATAATATATTAGGGTTTTATGTTAATTTTATTAGTTCTATGCTTCTTAATTATAGGTATTATTATTGGTTATATGATTTCTTATTTCAAAGAAAAAAATTATAAGTTGTTATTAATAAATTATACTGAGGAGTTAAAAGTTGAGAAGATTAGTTTAGCCACTAATCTTAGCCAAAAACAAGATCAGGTACTTAATTTAAGCAACCAACTGATTGCTTATAAAATGGAGGTGGATAATCATTTAGCAAGAATAAAAGAGCAGAAGCAAGACATTATTACGATGAAAAATCAATTTACTCACGAATTTGAAAATTTAGCCAATCGAATATTTTTTGATGCAAGTAATAAATTTAGCGAGCAAAACCGTGTTAACTTAGGAAATCTATTAACTCCTCTGGGAGAAAAAATTAAAGATTTTGAAGGAAAAGTAAATGATGTATATGAAAAAGAAAATAAAGAACGCATTGGCTTACGGGTGCAAATTGAAGAGTTATCTAAATTAAATCAACAAATGAATCAAGAAACGCATAATTTAACTAAAGCATTAAAGGGGGATACAAAAATCCAAGGTAATTGGGGTGAGATGATATTAGAAAAAATTTTAGACAAATCAGGCTTAAGCAAAGGTAATGAATATACAGTACAAACTTCATTTGTGGGTAATGAAGGTGAGCGTTATCGCCCAGATGTAATTATTAATTTACCTGATAACAAAGCTTTAGTTATTGATTCAAAAGTATCCTTAACTGCATATGAGAGATTGATTTCTTATCAAGATAGTAATGAGTATAACAAGCTACTAAAAGAGCATGTGCAATCAATCAAAAATCATATTAAAAATTTAAATAGCAAAAGTTACCAAAGTTTATATAAATTAAATAGTTTAGATTTTGTATTGATGTTTGTGCCAATTGAATCTGCATTTTCTTTAGCTTTACAAGCAGATAATACTTTATTTGATGAAGCATTGCATAAAAATATTATTATTGTATGTCCATCAACTTTACTTGCAACAGTTAGAACTATTTATACTATTTGGCGTAGTGAAAAATCTATGCAAAACTCTAAGGAAATTGCAAAAATTGGTGGTGAGTTATACGATAGGCTAGTTGGATTTTTAGTAGATTTAGAAAAAATTAATGATAAAATTTCGCAAACCAAGGAATGTTATGATAGTGCATTAACTAAGTTACAAGGTAATAAAGGTGTGGTAAAATCTGCTATCAAGCTAAAAGAATTAGGATCAAATTCTACTAAAGTATTGAATCCTATTTGGATTGAACGATTATAACTAAGTAGTAACGAAAAGTTAAATTGTATATTAAGGAGCAGGGAGCATAAATGCAAGAATTAAAGATTATTTCGCGAAATAGCCCACTTGCTATGGCTCAAGCAAATTTTGTGAAAGAAAAAATTAATGTACTATATCCAGAATTTAAAATTAAAATTATTGGCATCACAACCATTGGTGATAAAATATTAGACAAAGCTTTAGATAAAATTGGGGGTAAAGGGCTATTTATCAAAGAATTACAACAACAATTACTTGATGCGGAAGCTGATCTTGCGGTACATTCTTTTAAAGATGTTCCGGTAATAGGGTTTTCCGAGTTTGTTATTCCAGCTGTTTTACAGCGTGGTGATGCCACAGATTGTTTTATTTCTAATAAATATAATAAATTAGAAGAGATGCCAGATGGTGCGGTTCTAGGTACTTCATCTGCAAGAAGAATTGCTTTAATCAAACAGCACTACCCAAATTTAAAAATTAAAATGCTCCGTGGAAATGTACAGACCCGCTTATCTAAACTTGATAATAATGAATATGATGGGATAATTTTAGCTAGTGCGGGTTTAATACGGCTTAATTTAGATAATCGAATCAAGCAAAAATTAGCAGCTAACTTCTTTATTCCAGCTCCAGGGCAGGGGGCAATTGCTATTGAGGTTTTATCCAGTAGATTAGATCTAATGTTGCTACTAGCAAATTTAGATGACAATGATACTTTTCTAGCAACTGGTGCTGAACGTGAAGTTGGAAGATTAATTGGTTCTGATTGCAGTGTACCAATAGGAGTACATGCGTATATTATAGGTCCAAATATGTATATCACAGCTATAGTTGCTAATAATGAGACTGGTGAGTTTTGTATTTCATCATGTTCAGGTATTAAGGTAAACTATTTAAGCTTAGCTAAAAATATAGTTTCTCAATTAATTAGCAGCGGGGTAGAGAAAATATTAAACAGACCCATAAATAATTTTAATGCAATGAATACTACTAGCTACTTATCTGATCTTGGTGATATAAATGATATTGATATTATTTTAAAATAGAATATATATGTACTTATTGTGCTGTTCTGACATTATAAAAACTGAGCTTGTTAAAAAGTTTGGCATAGATAAATTCTACAATGAGAATATTACTTATTTAGAAATGCAGATTATTCCTCATTATGATCAAATTAATATATTACAATCAAATATAGATTATTTTGATTATATTGTACTAGTTTCTCCAAGCTGTATAGACTTAACAAAAAATATAATTACAGCAGCTAAAGTGCCAATATTTCTAGTAATGGGAGAACTTAGTTATGTGCAACTAAGTAAATTAACTAATAATACAATATTATATCCAAAAAATAGCCCAGGAGTGTCTGGCTTGTTGGATGAAATATTAATAAACCTAGATCTTAAATCTAAAAAAATCTTGCTGATAAAAGGTATTGGTGGAGATTTAAAATTAGAACAAGCACTAAAAAATAGCGCAGCTATATTCAATGTGTTAGAAATATATAGTAGGCGTCTTGTACCAATACCAGAGCATGATTTTAAAAAAATATTAGATATGCATGTATATAAAGGTATAATAATTAGCAGTAGTGGGCAAGTTGACTGGTTGTTTGATTATGCAAAAAGCTATGATTGTATTAATGAATTTCAGAGTTTAGCTTTTTTAACTTGGCATAAAAAGATTGAAGATAAGTTGAGATCTTATGGGGTAGAGTCAATTAAGAACATCCCAAATCCATTACTACATCTTTTGCATTAATTCTGACTGGTTGATTTAATACTTATGTGCTTATTCGTACACGGCGCATTAAATATCCTAATTATAATTACACATGCTCGTATTATTAGCTTTGTTGTTATCATCAATTCTAAGGTCTTAAAATTATTTTGAAAGTGCATAAAATGATAGAAAATATAAAATATAAAAATAGCGGCATGGGTTTTTTGGCACTTTTAATTTCTATTAGTGCTTTATCTGCTTCTGGTTATTTATATTATAGAGATATGGAAATTAATAAAGAACTAACTTTTAAGGTTAGTAGTTTAACAGCAGAAGCAATTAATCAAGCCAAATTAAGTAAAGAGACCCTATTAAAACTACAATTACAAACTGATTCACTTCAAGTCCAAGTATCTAAGTTGGATAAGAACAGTAGTAATTTTAATTTATTACAACTAAATGAATTAATCAGTATGGCAAATCAATCATTGCTAGTTTATAATGATGTTAAAAGTGCTATTAAAATTCTAAATTATGCCATGGGAGTTTTAAATACTGATAATAATGCAAGTTATGTAGAAATAAAAGTTAACTTATCTAATGATATAGAAAAATTGAACCAAATACAATACCTAGATATGGTTTTTTTAGCAAGTAAGCTAAATATAATTCAAAGCCAGATTGTTACATTAGCATTAATGCCAGAATTGGATGAGACTCAGAGGGGTAATGCTATAAAATTAAATACTCTAGTAGATCCAGATGCAAGTAATTGGCAAAAATTCATGCATAATTTTAAACGTACATTTGCATCACTTGTTACTATTTCTAGTTCAGACCAAAGCCAAACATTGCAGTTATTACCAGAGAAAGAAATCATAGTACGGCAGAATATTAAACTAGATCTACTTAATGCCCGTATTGCTTTATTAGATCGTGATTACCCCCTATGGAAGTTTAACTTAGCAAACATAAGAAATAACTTGGAAAGCTATTTTGTTAAAAATGCTTTGACTGCTTCAATTATAAATAATGTTAATATATTACTGCAAACAGATATTTCAAATAAAGCTGCTAATATTGATGATACCTTAAAGTCTTTGACTAAATTAAATAACAATAATAGGAGTATGTAATAAATGCGTATTATATTAAATATTATTATAATTTTTATTATAGCTAGTATAATTGTTATTTTAAATCATTATGGTCCAGGACATGTAATAGTTTTTATCGGTAAGTATCGCTTAGATTTTGCACTAACTACGCTAATATTTTCAATATTTATTTTATTTATTATTACGTATTATTTAATTCGATTGGTGTCTAATATTAATCGTTTAATTGCTTGGTTATTTGCTCCAAAAGATCCAAAAGATCCAAAAATAGTAAAAACAACTTCTACAACTATAGGAACTCAAAAATAATGTTTGGTAAAAATAATAATACAAAATTTGCAAAAAAAAATCGGGATACAATTCTACCACCTAAAACTGCACTTTTATTAAATGATTTAGTGGCTGTAATGATTTTTGCTCTAGGATTTATCTTGGCTTTAATGTTATTTACTTATCACCCTAATGATAATTGTTGGTTTAAAACCACTGATGCAGTTATTACTTATAATAAACTTGGAGCTTTTGGTGCTTACTTTGCTGATTTTATTTTGTCTATATTTGGATTTTCTGGTTGGTGGTTAGTTTTAGGATTATTTTATATTGGTTATTGTAAGATAATTCGTAATAAAATTTTAGGTGGTGATTGGTATACAATCTTTCAGGTAATTAGTTTTATTTTTTTAATTATTAGCTCCTCAGTTTTTGAGTATATTAATTTTTTCCATACCCAATCACTCTATTTACATAATGGGTTTGGTGGGTTGCTTGGTCTTTATGCATATCCAGTATTAAGTGATTATTTGGGTCAATTAGGTACAGCTCTAATAACCATAGTATTTGTTGTAGTTTGCTTTTCTTTCTCTTTTAGTGTTTCATTAGGCTATATAGCTGAAAAAGTAGGTTCTTTTTTAGATTTTATTTATGCAACATTACATAATTTCTTAGGTGAAAAAAGTTTATCTAATGATTCTTTAAATAGTAAATCCCAAAATATAAAAACAAAAAATATAATCCCAACTGATAATGTTATTGATACTCCAAGTTATAATGAAAAAGATAACGATGGTTTTGCTGCTTTATTTGCAAAACCAGATGGAAGTACATATATACGTGGGAATACTACTAATGCATCTGAAAATAATATTAGCAAAGCTAAAACTAATATACTTAAAAGAATGTATCAGACTGTTGCTCCTATAAGTATAAACACAGAAGAAGATACACCAGATACTATGGAGTTACCTGATTATATTGATTTGGATAATTCGGAATCTCTAAAAATAAGTAATGATATAAATAATTTAGAAGATGATGACCCTGCTCATCCACACGCATCAGATAATTTTATTGCGCACTTAAAAAATAAAATACATCATCCTATTTCTAATAGTACTTTTGGTGAGTTACCCAGCACTGATTTATTAAATATCCCAAAAAAACAAATGGAGTCTATATCCAAAGAAACTTTAGAATACGTATCTAATTCTATCGAAAATAAACTAGCAGAATTTGGTGTAGAAGCAAAAATTGTTGAAGCCCAAAGTGGTCCAGTTGTAACTCGTTATGAGCTATTGCCTTCACGTGGAGTGCGGGGGGAAAAAATTGTAGGCTTGGGAAAAGAGATTGCTCGTGGTTTGGCTTTATCTAATGTGAGAATAGTTGAGACTATTCCAGGTAAAAACACTATGGGTATTGAAGTGCCTAATTTTAAAAGACAGGTTATTTATTTAAAGGAAATCTTTGATTCAATAATTTATAAAAATAGTACAAGTAAACTAACTTTAGCTTTAGGTAAAGATATAGCAGGCAATGTTATTGTTACTGATTTAGCTAAAATGCCTCATTTGTTAGTTGCAGGTACAACCGGTTCTGGTAAATCAGTTGCAGTAAACGCTATGATACTATCTATTTTATTTCAAGCAACAGTTAACGAAGTGCGTTTTATTATGATAGATCCTAAAATGGTAGAGTTGTCTTTTTATCAAGGCATTCCACATTTACTAGCTCCTGTTATAACTGATCCGAATCAAGCTATAAATGCTTTAAAATGGACAGTTGGTGAAATGGAGCGTCGGTACAAAATTATGGCAAAAGTAGGCTCTAAAAACATTGTCTCCTTTAATCAAAAAATTGAAGAAGCTAACTACAAGGATGAACCAATTGGTAATCCTCTAAGCTTAACCCCAGATGATCCAGAAAATTTAGAAAAGTGGGCATTTATTGTAGTAATCATTGATGAATTAGCTGATTTAATGATGTCTAGTGGTAAAAAGGTAGAGCAGTATATTGTGCGTATTGCACAGAAAGCTCGTGCAGTTGGTATACATCTAATTGTAGCAACACAGCGTCCATCTGTTGATGTAATTACAGGGCTCATTAAAGCTAATATTCCATCGCGCATATCATTTCAAGTAACTTCAAAAGTAGATTCACGTACAATTTTGGATCAAGGTGGAGCAGAAACATTATTAGGGCAAGGGGATATGTTATATTTACAGCCAGGTTCTGGTTATCCACAACGCATACATGGTGCTTTTGTTAATGATGATGAATTAAATAAAGTAGTTGATTTCTTAAAAACCACCTCAGAGAGTGATTATATAGATGAAATCCTAACTGGTGAAATTGATGGGGTAGAATTGCCAGGATTTGATGACAGTAGTGATAATAATGTAGAAAAAGACACAATGTTTGATGAAGCAGTTAAATTTATCTACGATACTAAACGCTGCTCAATTAGTTCGCTGCAAACTAGGTTTGGTATTGGTTATAATCGTGCGGCGCGTATCATGTCACATTTAGAAACCATTGGTATGGTTAGGCGTAATGAACGTGGGGGATTTGAATTATTAAAAATCGAGTAATATTTTATGTACCAACCATTAGCAGAAATACTTAGACCTAAATCAATTCAAGATATTATTGGTCAACAACATTTAATTGGTGATGGCAAAGCATTAAGTATGATTGTTAAATCACAACCTCAATCATTAATTTTATGGGGTCAACCTGGTGTAGGTAAAACCACAATAGCAAATATATTAATTAATACATGGCAATGTGATTACATTAAGCTATCTGCTGTATTTAGTGGTATTAAAGAAATCAAAGAAGCATTAGAGCAAGCTGATAGAAATAGCACTAGCTTATTTAATAAACAAACTGTTATTTTTGTAGATGAGATTCATCGTTTCAATAAAGCACAACAGGATGCATTTTTACATCACCTAGAAGATGGTAAAATAATCTTGATTGGTGCTACCACTGAAAACCCGTCATTTGAGTTAAATAATGCATTGTTATCTCGTATGCAAGTATATATTCTTAATCCATTGACTGAATCTGATCTATCAATATTGTTAGATAGATCATTATTACAGCTTCCTCAAACAATCAATTTTTCTGAATCTGCTAAAAAATTATTAATTAGCTTGGCTAATGGTGATGCTCGAAGTTTATTGAATATTTTAGAAACGATAAGCAATCATAATGTTACTAATATTGATAATGAAGTATTACAACAAATTATCCCTAATTCCTTAAAATATTTTGATAAGGGTGGGGAGCAGTTTTACAATCAAATTTCAGCATTACATAAATCCATTCGTGGTTCTGATCCAGATGCTGCACTTTATTGGTTTACTCGTATGTTAGATGGTGGTGCTGATCCATTATATCTTGGTAGACGCTTATTAAGAATGTCTTGGGAAGATATTGGGTTAGCAGATGTTAATGCTCAGAGTATTGCTAATAATGCTCTTCAAACTTATGAGAGGCTTGGTTCTCCAGAAGGTGAATTGGCTTTAGCTAGCTGTGTTATATATTTAGCTGTTACTCCTAAAAGTAATAGTACTGAGATTGCATATAATAAAGTACGAGATTTTATAAAAAAAGATATAGCACGGGAAGTTCCGCTACATCTACGTAATGCCCCAACAAAACTAATGGCAGAACTAGGTTATGGTAAGGAGTATAAATATGTACATGATTATCCTAACCATTATATTCCAGATGAAAACTACTGGCCAGAAGATATGATACAGCAGCAATTTTATACAGCAACCAATCAGGGCTTAGAAAGTAGAATTGTGGAGCGGCTCAGATTTTTAAAGAGTCTGGCAAAAAAGAAAAAATAAAAACCCAACAGATATTTATTGGGTGATGAAAACGCCAAAAAACTTAGCGTTTTCTTCTTTAATTGTTAAGATGAAAACGTTTTAAATTTATCTCTTCTTAACAATTTTTTTTACGGCTTTTTTAGCCATAACAGGTTTAGCCTTTACTTTAGATACAGGTTTAGCTTTTACCTTAGATACAGGTTTAGCTTTTACCTTAGATACAGGTTTAGCCTTTACCTTAGATACAGGTTTAGCCTTTACCTTAGATACAGGTTTAGCTTTTACCTTAGATACAGGTTTAGCCTTTACCTTAGATACAGGTTTAGCCTTTACCTTAGATACAGGTTTAGCTTTAAGTTTGCTCTTCATCTTAGGTTCTGGCTTAGTTTTTGTTTTTGATTTAATGCCAGAAACTGCTTCTTTCAAAGCTTTACCAGCTTTAAATTTGGCTACTGTTTTAGAAGGGATTTTAATCTCTTTACCAGTTTTTGGATTACGTCCCATCCTAGCTGCACGTTTTACAGCGGAGAAAGAACCAAAGCCAATTAAAGTCACACTATGTCCGGATTTTAATGCACCGATTATAGCAGACATAACCGCATCAACCACCAGCCCTGCTTTGGTTTTAGTAAGGTCAGTGTTTTTAATAATTGAATCAACTAAGTTAGATTTATTCATAATAAAGCACTCCAATCAAAGGTTTAAAAAAAATCCCATATCCAGGTATAGTTATACCAGATTATTTGAATAATGTCAAGAGTTTTTTAAATATATTTTACAAAAATCTATAATGGTAGACATCATTTTCAGAGAAGCCATATAGGTTTATTCGGTGTAAACATACATTTATAAAGGGTTTTAAGCCGTATAAACTTGTCTTATATCGCGAGATTTCAATAATAAATATTAATCTCAAATAATTGATTATTTTACTGAAAATACAATACTAGATATTAAATATTGTTAATAAAAGATTTAATTATATGTGGGTGTTATTATTCTTATTGCAATAATCCTGGTGATATTCCTCAGCTTGCCAGAATGTTGCCATATTTCTTACAGTGGTGAGAATGTTATTAGCATTAGGCATTAAGTTAATAACTTTTCTAGCTAGATCTTTTTGCTGCTGGTTATAACAAAATATTGCGCTATGGTATTGAGTACCAATATCTACTCCTTGTCCATTAGCTTGAGTAGGATTATGGATCTTAAAAAAATATTGCAGTAGGGTTTCTAAAGTAAGGTTGTCATTATCAAAAATCACTCTAACGGCTTCGATGTGCTGTGTTTTACCAGTGCATACTTCTTTATATGTGGGTTCTTCACTTAAACCACCACAATAGCCTACCTGAGTTAGTACAACACCATTGAGTTTTTGCAAATTATATTCAACACCCCAAAAACATCCGCCTGCTAGTATAATCTCTTTTGTATCTTTCACTTGAGTATCAGTCACAAAATCTAAAGAAGCTGAATTTACACAATATCTGGTATTTAGATTTGTTAATCCTTCACCATAAAATATATGCCCTAAGTGCCCTTGGCATCTAGTGCAAATTATTTCTGTTCTTTGTTTATCAGCATCGGGTAGTTGTGTAACTGTACCTTTAATGTCTGCATCAAAGCTTGGCCATCCACAACTAGAGTGAAATTTATTATTAGCTCTAAATAATGCCAGACCACAATTTCTACATAAGTAAGTGCCATTTATTTCGGTATTAGTATATTTACCACTAAACTGAAACTCTGTAGCTTTGTGTAGTATTATATCTTGCTGCTGTGGAGTTAAGCTTGCAATTTTATTCATAGGTATATCCTAACGGTTAACAAAGTTTATATTGTATCATATTTGCTAGTGTGATAGAATTCCTATCTATAGTATAAATTCTATCGATTCAATTAAAGCAATCAACTAAAATGCAAAGGGTATTGAAATTGAATTTTGTAATGGCTTAAATAGCAAATTTATCATATTGCAGATGAGCAGTAAAAGCAAAATTTAATGATTGAGTTTAGCTATAAATGATAAAATAGAGGTAATTGCTTATTTGCCAAATTTTTATGGAGTAACCCCATCAAATGTTATCTATAGCCTTATTGTCACGTATTCAATTTGCCTTTACTATGAGCTTTCATATATTATTCCCAGCGTTTAGTATTGGTTTAGCTTTGTTCTTAACTGTAATTGAAGGATTATGGCTAAAAACACGTAACCCCATGTATTATCAAATATGTAAATTTTGGATTAAAGTATTTGCTTTAACTTTTGGTATGGGAGTTGTTTCAGGTATAGTTATGGAGTTTCAGTTAGGCACTAACTGGGCTGGTTTTTCTGCTAAAGTTGGAAGTGTTCTTGGTCCATTATTTGTTTACGAAGTGATGACAGCATTTTTTATAGAAGCTGGCGCTTTAGGTATAATGATCTTTGGCTGGAAAAAAGTTGGCGATAAATTACATTATTTAGCAACTATTCTCGTTATGTTAGGTACTACTTTATCTGCTTATTGGATTATGTCAGCAAATTCATGGATGCAGCATCCAATAGGTTATGCTATAGAGAATGGCAAATTTATTGTTACTAGTTGGCTAGATGTGGTCTTTAACCCCATTACTTTGCCACGGTTTTTACATATGATATTTGCATCTTATGTCTCGGCATTATTTGTGATTTTAGGGGTGTCTTCATATTATTTAAGTAAAAAGATCCATGTAGAATTTGCAAAAATCAATTTTAAATTTGCAGCTTATGCCCTAATAGTTATGATGCCGTTACAAATTTTTATTGGTGATTTAAGTGGAGTCAATGTTCATAAGTATCAGCCATTAAAAACTGCAGCCATGGAAGGCTTATGGGATACACAAAAAAGTGTACCGTTAGTATTATTTGCAATCCCAGATCAAAACTTACAAAAAAACTTATACGAGTTTAGTATCCCTTATGGAGCTTCATTATTAAATACCCATACTTTAGATGGAGAGTTGATCGGCTTAAAATCAGTATCTCCATCTGATCAACCGTTAGTATTACCAGTATTTTTTAGTTTTAGAATAATGACTGGCATTGGATTCTTAATGTTATTTTTATCAGTTATAGCGCTTTATTTAGCCTATAAAGATAAGCTAATTAATTATGAAGGCGTTACTTCTAGAATATTAAAAATATTTACTTTTGCCTCCCCAATTGGTTTTATAGCAATTTTAAGTGGATGGTTTGTTGCCGAATTTGGTCGTCAGCCCTGGGCAGTGTATAATTTAATTAGAACTCAAGATGCGGTATCACAAGTTTCACCATATGATGCATTGGTTTTGTTAATATTAATTGTGCTGGTTTATGGGATTGTGTTTGGGTGGTTTTATTTTTATTTTTTAATCAGAACAATTAAACATGGTCCACAACATGAATCAAAAAATCTTGAGCCATTTGAATATATGCGACCACAATTAGAAGAGGAAAAATCATGAGTATCGAATATCTAGCATTAAGTTGGTACGTATTAATTGGGTTTGTTATTATTATGTATGTATTACTTGATGGTTATGATTTAGGTATTGGAATATTGTCTATATTTTTTAATAAAGAGGCTGATCGGGATATAATGGTGAGTGTTATCATGCCAGTATGGGATGGTAATGGCACTTGGCTAGTATTTGGCGGAGCTTCATTATATGGGGCGTTTCCTTTAGCTTTTAGTGTAATACTTCCATCAGTATATGCACCACTAATTATTATGGTGGTTTCATTATTATTACGTGGGATTTCGTTAGAGTTTAGGCTCAAAGCCTATCACACCAAATTATGGGATATTGTATTCTTTGGCGGTTCTTTAATAGCAACTGTCTGTCAGGCTTTAGTTCTAAGTGCTTTTATTGTAGGATTTACTGATGCTTCTGGATCTATTGTACCTAGAGCTTGGGCAAATCCAATAACATTTGCTTCAATCCCAGGCCTTATAGTGGGCTATATGTTATTAGGTTCAAATCGTTTAATTGCTAAAACCGCAGGTAATATTCAGGGTAGGTTTTTTAAATCTAGTAAAATTATTCAATATTTACTGGTATTAACGATGTGCATAGCAGCTATTTTATCTCCATATGCAGATAAAACTTTAATAGATAAATGGTGGGGATCATCTACCCGTATTTATTTTTTAGGGTTGTTTTTATTGGCTTTATGGGTTTTTATATTACATATAAAAGCACTAAATAATAGATCAGAAAAAAAACCATTTATTTTTTCGGTTATATTATTTTTAATTAGCTTTACTGGCTTAGTTTTAAGTTCTTTTCCTTATCTTGTGCCTCACAGTATTACATTTATTTCTGCTATTGCACCTAAATCATCATTAAACTTTATGTTTTGGGGAGCATTTGTTGGTGTGCCATTTTTACTATTCTACACAGGGTATGCTTATTATACCTTCAGAGGAAAAGTAAAAGAGCCATTAGGATATTAATATAATGAAAAGTATTAAATTATATAATAGATTAAAATCTTCTAAACTAGCATGGTTTATAGGGATTTACTTTGTTTCGATATTAGGTTACGGATGTGTAACAACATTGATACATTATACTGTAGAATTAATTAAATAATACCAGCTCCAGTTTTAATTGGACTAAATGATAAATAAACTTATGCACCATTGTGCATAAAGGGTGAGTCATGACATGTAATTGAAAAATGGAATTGGTATAAATGGATAGTTTGGGTTTATGAAATTAAAATATATATATACGGCATTTGCTTTATATGTTATTACAGCTTATTTTTCGGTAGGGCATAATAGTCCAGATGAGTATTATCAAATTTTAGAGTTTGCCGCTTATAAGCTAGGCTTAGGAGACCCTCGATTTTTAATGTGGGAATACCATTCACAGATTCGTGGATCATTGCAACCTTGGATTGTAGTTATTATATATAAAGCATTAACAAGAGTAGCTATAACTAATCCCTTTATAATAGCTTTTGTTATTAGACTTTTAAGCGGCATGCTATCTTTAGTTGCTGTAATTATATTTATTAAGGCTTTTATTTCTAGTATAAAAACCGAAGAATACAAAAGATGGTTTGTTTTATTATCTTTATTCACCTGGCTAATTGTTTATAATAGTATTAGATTTTCTTCCGAAAATTTTTCAGCTAAATTGTTTTTATTAGGGTTTTCTTTATTATTTTTACCTAATCTTAGACGCTCATTTTTTACTTATTTAGGTATTGGGCTTTTATTAGGTTTATCTTTTATTACTCGGTTTCAAAGTGGTATATTAGTTTTAGCCCTGCTTATCTGGCTTATATGGGTAAATAATTTCTCTGTAATAAATGGTATTAATAAAAAAGTAATTAATTGGAATAAGTTTCTAGTATTATGCTTGGGTATACTAATAGCTATAATAATAGGCGTTATGATAGATAAATGCTTTTATAGCAATTGGGTATTTACTGCATGGAATTATTTAGATATGAATCTACTGCAAGGTAAGGCAGCATCTTTTGGTGAAAACCAATGGTATTTTTATTTAGTAGTTGCTGCATTGTTACCATATGGTCCATTTTATGTATATAGCACTATTTTATGTGCAATATATAAAATAAAACACCCAGTAGTATTAGCAACAGTAATATTTGTGATTTTACATTCACTAATAGGGCATAAGGAACTACGGTTTTTAGTCCCAGTAATAAGTTTTATGCCACTGCTGATAATTTATTCCTTTGAAACTATAACAGCCAAATACAGTTTTGCATTTGGTATAAAGCTAAAAAAACTTTGGCAAGGTTTATGGGGGTTTAATTGTTTCTTAGTTGTATTGGTTGCGTTTTTACCTTCAGGAACACAATTAGTATTATGTAAGGCACTTTATGATATGTATGATACTCCAGCACAGCTTTATTATTTTACCGAAGGTGGTCATGTAATTGATTTCTATAAAAGAAAAAATATGCAGCTTACGCCTATTGATGTGATTAATCAAGTAAAATGTGATGCTGATAAAGTATGTTTAGTTGCGCTTACCTGCCAACAAGTTGTGGCTAATCCACAAATTGCAGCTACAGGCAAAGTTGTATATTTTAATTGTCCCAAATGGTTATTAAATTTAAACTTTAATGGCTGGCTAGATAGATCAGCAGTGTATAATGTATATGAGTTAAAACATTATAATTGAGATTTATAACGATTTATTGAAAATTTTGGAGTTGAAAAGTCCCAACATGTAGAACTCCCCAACTCCAAACAAAAAGCTACCTAATGTAATTAATAACCCTGATTCTAAAATATATATTAACTACTATATGTTACTGAAATTACATTGAGTGGACTAACAACGGATAAATTTATAACATAAATATCACCATTGGTGCTATCGTACAATGTAACATTTTGCGTGTTATTGTTCACAAAATTTGTAATGCCAAATAGCCCCACATAAGCAAAACTCCCTATTGTTACAGTGCTGTCTCTGTCGTCATTATTTCCATTTAAATTTTAGAAATTCTTAAAGTCTATTTTTCCATTTTTCAAAATCAAAACACCGCACCCTCGAATATATCAAGTTTTTCAACTCAATAAACACAAGCATATAATATGTTTCATCCATCAAAATTATTATGGGAAACCCTTTTGGTAGTAATAAAATCAGTAATCCTAAGAGAATTTTTGATGCTTGCAATTCACTCCATTTCGCACGGTTTAATACACGATGGTAACGATCAAAGTGTCCTTCATTCGACAAACCCATAACATGTAAACATGAAGTAACAGTGCGTTTTCCAGTGCATAATATTGCACCAATTAATAAAGTTCGTGAGTGTTCCCAAGTTGGTTTTGTAAAACACACCTCAAATACTGCTAATAATGGTATAATAACTTCCGGTAAAAATGGCATAAGAGTTCCTCTGAAATATGGCTTAATCTCCATATTATCTATGGATTTCTCGCAAATAACTGTTAGAGTGGTATCAAAATCGTTATTTTGCCATATTTACCGCTTACGTGCTATGGTTTTCACTGATTTTTCAGCAATTTCCCAAAATTAATTTAATAGAAGGTGGCAATGAACATGAGTAATAAAGTTGACAGTTTTGATCTCACTTTGATTGACAATCTAAAAGAGTGTAAATCATACGAGGATGCCAATGAGCACCTGAACCTGGGCTGGGTACTCATTAGTACGCACATCACTGACTCTGGTCATCCAGTTGAACCTCATCAGAACACGAACTATTGTTTGGGGTGGCCGAAACCAGCTGGGGAGCTGAAGTACCCAAAGTCAAAGCAAAATGATGTCAATTTCTTCTAAAGTCGAGTTTATATGAATATCGGCTCAACAAGAACAACTGCAACTCCACAGACAAATGAGAAACCTCATATCCATGATAGTATATTCCCAACAAAAATATTGAATAACCAATATGGTGGCACAGAATATTTTGGAAAAAGAACAAAAAAAGCTCTTGAAGAAAATATTATATACTTGAAAAAATTAGGTGCTACTCCAGTTGATAGAGATACTCTTATTACATCTGGAGATATTTTAGTAGCAATTAGGAATGATATAATGGATCACGGGTATTTTCTTTTGATTAACAATATTCAGAAAAATAATGAAATTACAAATGCAGGAATTTTAGATCTTGCAGGTAGGAAAGGGGATCCAATTGAAAGATATGGATATTTAGAGCGTTCGGGTCGGTTATACTCAATGCAATTACTGCAATGTTCAGCAGATGAATTATCAAAATTTAATAAAGTATTATCAAAATCCACAGCAGATATTCCCAATTTTTATTTAATTAAAAAAAATATTTGTAATCATGATGATATAAAGATTGTTGCAAAAGAATGTGCAATAAAATTGACTAATTCAGATGAAAAATTATTTGTAAATTTTAGGGGAATCTACTCTAGATTTTATAATTGTAACCATTTTGTATATAATGTTATAAAAGGGTTATATAACCATACACGACCCGCAATAAAAAGTGCGCCTCTGTAATAATTGCAATGCAATGTGAATTAATAAGCAATTAGAGTATTTATCTTTGGGATGCGCTGCAGTTGTTGGGCTGGAAAAAGTCGGGTTATCTAATTTAAGGTTGCATTAGAAGCGATAAAAGGTGAAGCTAGATTTCCATTTAAAACGCAACTTTTTTAAAAGCCCTTGCTATGGTTGAAAATTCCAAATTATTAACTAAATATAATTAGTAAGTAGTTGGAGAATATCTCATGGCAAAGCATTTAAGTAAAGCAGAACGGTTTTATATAAAACAGAGTCTTTTTCAGAAGAAGAAGCCATCTCAAATTGCTTGGGAGTTAAAGAGGTCTAAGTCTAGTATTACTAGAGAGATATCTCGTAATTCAGACCCACAATGTAAATTTTATTTATATTTTTACAAGCAGAAACACTTTCGAATACTCGCTAAAGAAGAGCCTATCGTAAACAACCATTAATGAATAACTTACCTTCAACAGCATTAAAGGAATTTAACGAATAAAATGGAATTTTTACCTAAAATTTTTGCCTAAAAAGTTGCATTTTGATTGGAAATTCACACTTTTATGGTATAATTATTTTGTCTGTCAAAAACAAATAAAGGAAAAATATGGATATTCCTAAGCTACTACAACATGTATTTGGTCAATTAAATGCCAATAATATTGATTTACTTGATCAGGTATATGCAGATAATATACAATTTGAAGATCCTGCGCACAAATTGGATGGTTTATTAAATTTTAAATCATATTGTAGAAATCTGTATCAAAATGTCACAATTTGCACTTTTAATTTTAAAAATATTTCATATTTTGAAGGTGGTGCAATCCTGGAGTGGGATATGCTGCTACAGCATCCCAAACTAAATCGAGGGAAAAAATTTACTGTTCCTGGTATATCAGTTATTCATTATAGGGATAAAATTTATTCTCATCGTGATTATTTTGATCTGGGGGTAATGTTATACGAGAGACTTCCACTGATTGGTTGGTTAATTCGCATAATAAAACGTAAATTAGGGCAGTAAATGAACATCTTAAGAACAAGCACAACTTCTAGGATTGGTAATGCGTAAAATAACCCCGTAATCAGTTGGTTTTTTAATACAAAATCTTAATTTTTTATTCTTGGTCTTACAGTAGACATTCCTCCATCAACAGCTATAATCTGTCCTGTAATCCAATTATTATCCGGGTTTAATAGAAAATATGCTAAATTTGCTATGTCTGCAGACCTACCTATTTTGGAAAGTGGGTTTATACTTTCACTTATTTTGCGGCTAGAATCATTCTCAATTAGTGGTTTTGTCAGTTTTGTTTCCACTAGACCAGGTGCAATTGCATTAAAACGTAAGTTTTTATGTGCATAGCTTGCAGCAGATGCAATTACCATTCCATTAATTGCTGCTTTGCTTGCAGAGATGAGATCATGATTTGCTATTCCAACCATTGTTGCGGTAGTTGATATATATAAAATTGAGCAATTTGATAATGATTTGCCAACTGCTCTATTTATCGCAAATGATGTTTTAAAATTACTTTCCATGACTTTTTCATAATCTAATTCGCTCGTTAAATGAGAGGGCTTAATAAATATTGACCCAGAAAAATTAGCAACCCCAATAATATTTTCATCTTTCTTTGATAATTCTGCAACCAAATTTTCAACTAAATTAAAATCATTAAAATTAGTTTCAATTGTTTCAATATTTTTTCCACTATATGTATGAGTGTGAAATGATCTAGCAATTGCATATACTTTATTATTTGTAGATAACTGTTCAATCAAATTAGATGCAATATCACTGTTAGCACCAAATATAATATAAGACTTCATAAAATTCCAACCTTCAAAATTAATTAGATAAATAGAGATAACCTCTTCATGTCTTTATTTTGTGTTTTAAGTCATAACTAGCATAGTATACTTATTTCTTATTGTTTAATAATAACGGTATAAAGTAGGTTTTGTAATACCCATATAATATCACATAATTCCAATGCTAATTTTTGTTTATCATTACTTAAAGATTTAAGTCTTCCACCTATATGTGAATTTCCAATCAAAATGCAACTTTTTTAGGCAAAAATTCCATTTTATTAATGAGTACCTAATTTTAAACTATTTTTTATGCTAAATAACTTTATTTTTACTAAAATCATTTAAAACAACACCAGAATTAAAAATTTTAAATAGTTGTATTTTTGTAGCCAAAAATGAATCTAAAAATCATATTAAAATCAATAATAAATTGTGAAAAATCTACAGGTCTTTTTATGATTGTGGTACAATCCACATTAATTTTACAGACCATAGTCAATATTATGTGAGGATTTCGCCAGGATGTTTTACTTTTCTAAATTTTTTAAGATCATTAATTTTTTATTTGGGTTTTACCGTAAATCCGGGGTAAATCGGCAATGAGTTATTAAGCTTTATTCATTAAACTCCTTGATAATATTAATTTTCCTCATAAAATCCACAGTTAAACTCATACCCAGTAACCAATTATTTTCAAGTGATTATGATATTTATCCAGATTATAGTGAGTTTACTAGCCCATAATACTTTTCAACTACTGGGATTCTCTCTGCTCACCATTAGTTTTCCTAAATTACTTTTTTATTCCAATAGCTATAAATATGCCAACAATTGCAACTAATGGAATAGCCAAGAATCCATAACCAAATACTTCTATTACATCACCCCTAGATATGGAGAGCGTAGATAGAATTCCGGCAGAATGCATCCCTGCTGCAATGAGTAACGAAGATAACGCCACCCCTAAACTAATTGAAACTTGCCTACATGCATTAAAGATACTATTGACTGAACTGATATCATCTTTATCAAATTTGATTACGCTTAAAGTTTGAATTGGTGTGCCGCACAAACCACTAAAAACTCCTCTTATAAAAAACAATATAAGTCCTAGTAGTAATCTCTCTGTACTATTGATTAGCATTATCATAGGGCTTATAATTGCTATGCCAGTTAAACCAATTATTATTGGAAACCTTGCACCTTTTTCATTAAATAAACGTACGGAATATCTACTAGTCACCATTGCCCCAATAGCCTGCATACCCATAATTAAACCAGCTGAAATTGCTGAAAATCCAATTCCTACTTGTAAAAAAATTCCTACTAAAAAAATAGCTCCAAAGTGACATGCTTGAAAACACAATTGTATTAAATTAGCTCGTACAAAAGTTTCATTTCTAAAAAACTTTAAATTAATTAAAGGAAATTTATTTTGTTTTTCAATAATAATAAAGGTCCAAACAAGTGGTATTAACATGATAAATTCAATAATTACTTCTGTAGTAAATCCATGCTTGCCCAACTGTGATAAACCATAGAATGTATCAATTAAAATAATTGAAGATATAACAAAACCCTTGACATCAAGCGGATATTTAATCTGATGTGGCTCCTCTTTTATATAAATAAATGAATATATAGCTAGCAACAAACAAATCGGACCTGAAAATATAAAAACTGTTTGCCAGCCAAAAGCTTTCATTAATAATCCACCAAAAAAAGGTGCTATCGCAGGAGCAATTAAAGCTGGTAGAAATGTAAAACTAGTTATGCTGGCATACTCAGATTTATCATATACCCTATAAATTAATGTCATCCCTACAGGCATTAACATCCCACCGCCAATACCTTGTATAAATCTTAAGATTACTAACTGGTTCAGACTAGTTGCAAAAGCGCATAAAGCTGAGCCAGCGCCAAATAGGAACATTGCTGCCACATACAGCTTTTTCAGACCAACTGTATCACTAAGCCAGCCACTAATCGGGATAGATAGTGCTAATGCCAATAAAAAAGCTAAACTAATCCAATCAGTAGCAATTATTGAAACATTAAAATACTTAGCAACTGTTGGAAAAGTTACATTTACTATAGTAAGATCTAATCTATCTAAAAATAATACAATTGTATACACCACAGCTATAAAGTGTTTATAACTTAGCTTTTTCATAAATTATTAACCTTTATAAAATTCCGGCATAATGTATTCTAAGGCTTGTGTTTCTGCTAAAGTTAATGACGGATTCCATACATCTACAATTAAAACTATTCTTATACCTGTGCTATGATTCCACACTTCATGTTCAAATGAATCATCAAATACTATACATTTGCCTTCTGGCCATGACCTAGTCATATCCCCAACTCGAATAACTGCTGCTTCAGGGGCTATGATTCCTAAATGTGTACGTAGTTTAAAATTGTGTGGTCCGCAGTGGGGTTTTATATGTATTCCTGGGGTCATCGCTGAAAAATATGTTCTGCCGGCTATATTAACTCCCGAAATTTGGCTTAGAATACTTGAAGTAAAGGGGCATAACTCATGGTTTTGTTCATATTTAGTTCCATTTTTATAAAAGAAAAACGTGTTCCAAGTTCCATTTCCAGCTAAATCATCATTTTCAGGATGTATTCCCATAAGGTTATCCTCAAAGATCTTTAATGCCTCATCACGTATATTATAAAAATTATCCTCAAGGGTTTTTATCCAAGGGTATTGTGGATCATGCCATGCTCTAGACATTGAATCATTAATATAGAATGCTGGATATTGAATAGGGCTGTTGGCATTACGCTCTTGCCTCTTACCTAATTCCAACATTTCAAAGACTTTTTTTATATCGTCTTTAACCATACCTTTTTCGACACACCATTTTTCCAAGTAAATAATTTTGCTCGGAAGATCAAGGTTTTCCATTTTAATGCTCCATAAAGTTAAATTATATATTATTTAAATTTTGATTCATCCATAATCCTAAGACTAGAATTGCCCATATAATATCAGCCTGCTTAGAATTTAATTCACTATTTATATCATGTAATATTAGAGGAATATTAAAATACTTCTTTAAAAATAAATTATTAGCTAAGTTATCAAAAACAAAATCCTTAAATTTAGAGTCGTGCTTTAATATATTCAATACTGGTAAAGTAAATGGTTGTTTTTTTCGTTGAAGTATTGAAATAGGTACAATCCCAGTTGCTGCTTTGAATAGTACTTTTTTTTGGTTATCTAAGTCTAATTTAAACTGTATTGGTAAATTATTGGCAAATGATTTAACTCTAGATTGGCAAAATGGCACGCGAACCTCAAGTGAAGAGGCCATACTTAGATGATCGGTTCTTCTTAAAATATAATTAGGAAACCGTAAATTTTGCTCAAACTCAAGTAATTTATTCAGTCTGTTTTCTGGAGATTGTATTCCTTTAAAGGTTGAACAAAATAAATCATAATAGGTATCTTTACTATTATTTACCAGCTCTAAATACTCTTTAGAATAATATTTACGAATATTAGTTAAACTATTAATTGAAAACAAATTAAAATACTCATTAACCCAATCTTCAGATTGGTTAAATGTAGCCTGAGAGAATCTAGTATAACCACCAAATATCTCATCACTGCCTTCTCCAGCAAATGCGACTTTATATCCAGCTTCGCCGATATATTTATACAAACCGTAAGCTGCCAAAGCGTGCGGGGCTGTGTTGGGAAGTCCAATACTATCAATCATCTGGCTCATTAGATTCACCATATCATTAGCATTAAGTTCTACCTCATAATGATTTGCGCCAATACTTTGAGCTAATTCTGCAGCAAATTTTCTTTCGTCACCTTGCCAATTTACATCATAGCAAACATGAAATGTATCAAGTTTGTCAACTTGTCGCTTTATTAAAGCTGCAATGTAGCTTGAATCCAAGCCACCACTTAGTACAACACAAGCGGGAACATCAGATTTCAGCATACTAGAAATTTCTTGTTCCATTAACCCATGTAAATTTAACCCTGCATCATTTATATTATAATTAATAGTATTTGTTACAATATTCGTTTGATAATTAAAACTTTCAGTGTTTAAATCATGGTCAATTACTAATACCTGATTCGGAGTCATAACCTTAACACCATCATAAAATGTTTCATTTCCCCATAAACTTCTCCCCACTAAATAATTATCAATCTTTATGTCAGAGAAGTACTTAGTCTCCAATTTGCCAAATGCATATATACCATTTATATCCGAAGAAAAACAAAAAATGTTGTTAGTTTTCGTATAGTAAACAGATTTAATTGCCAAAGAATCTGTAGTAAGAATGAGTTTGTGTGTATTATTATCATATAAAGCAATACAAAACATGCCGTCTAAATATTTAACAAAGTCTAAGCCGTACTCTAAATATAGCGGACCTATTACCTCTCCATCGGTGTTTGTTTTAAACATATACCCAATTTTTGATAAATTGTATTTAAGTTCTTGATGATTATAAATCTCTCCATTAAATACAACATATATGTTATTTATTACAAATGGTTGGCTACCCTGTAAAATATCTTGTATGCTCAATCTATTATTAGCTATTAGCGCATTATCATTGATTCTGCAAATAGTTTGCTCATCAGGTCCCCCAGATAACTGTGAATTTTTCACCTTATCTATAATCTCATTATCTACTTTGTAATTATTGCTGATATAACCGAATATTCTGCACATGTTTAATCTCCAACCTTAAGTACGGACTGCTTAGCATCACTGTATCTATTAATCATTTCCGATACAATTTCAATATTTCTTATTATATTAACAGCATCTTTGCCAGTAGTTAGGCTACCATGACTTTCTATTGCTGAGTTTCCTACTTTTATATATACTGGAGAAGCAATGCGGATTATTTCTGGAACTTCATAAAATCTAATAAATCCTCCTGATGATTTAGGGTTATCAGAATGAATGTCAAGTGGTATATTGACAGCCTCTCTTATTGCAGTAATCATAGGAAGTTGTAAATCTCTTACGGGATTTACGCTATCAGCCCCCATCTCCTCTAATAACTTTACTGAACATGGGTTAGCATAGCCACAATGTGCAGATATTTTGCATCGAATATCACTATTTAATTTATTGGCTATTTTTAGTTTATTAACTGCATAAAGCAAGCCCTCATCATATAAAAGGAAATTACTTATGCCTAATTCAAGACCTCTTAAAATTTCTTCTAAGCCTCTGGCTAATTGGTCTTGTCCGCGTAGTCTATAGCCTATTCTAAACCCATCTTCAGTATTAACCGTAGCACTAGTATCATATGTTGCTCTAGGTCCAATACTCATAAATAAGTTACAACCATAAGCATTTGTTAATTTGACCCACTCCTTAAGTTCATCTCTAGTATGTAAAAACATTCCTCTAGTTTCAGTTACTCTATTTATTAAAATACCTTTTTTAGTTGCTTCATTTAATAATTTATCTAAAGCCTCAATGCTATTAATGGTTGGCACTTCAATCCTGTAAGCCGCATTATCTGGAAAATATTTTGTGGAACTAGTTAAAGTGTAACAGTCTCCTATTGGCATTCCAATTGCCTTCAATAGATTTTTTGAATTCATGAATTTTTCCTTAAAGTTAATTAATTAAATTATTTCATTTACTGTTATATGATGCTCGATACCGACTTAAATATGCTAAATGAACCTTCACTTCAATATTATTCTTACATAAGTACAACGCAACATATTTTAATTGCAAAAATAGGTGCCATCTAGGGATATTGGATTTATCAATATCATGCCATACTGGTAAAGTATCGCAAGACCACAAAAAAATTTTACATGCTTGAATAATGATATTATAATGGTGGTTTGTTTCTTTATATTCTCTATATTTGTTATAATCATAGCCTAAATGTCTTAAAATAGTTGAGTCATAACTAATAACATTACCAACTATACGTTCTATTTCCAAATAAGACGCTAACAACCCATTTAATGATTTTATTTTATAATTATCGTAAGACGTTGTACTGTGATCAAATGGATAACAATATCGAATTTTCTTACTATAATTACCAAGATAGCGAGATAAGATACTTGGACCATTAGAAATATTATGCATATCACAAGTCACATTATCAGTCCATTTAAATTTATCGAAATCATTTGCGCACAGTCTACTGATTTTCCGTTGATAAACCCATGTAAGATAATCAACTATAGTGATTCCTGGGCAACTCTTATCTTCTAAACGTATATTATTAATTTTATGTAATGGTTTACAAATTATGGGGTTTGGCTCCTGATCTGGCCTAGTATAAAGTAATTGATTTTTCAATGTTAACAATATAACATCAAACGTTTGATCACTAATATCAATACCGCGTTTTTCAACAAAGAGACTAGTTATAAATTCTGTTTGATATAACCAGCTTAACGATTTATTCCAAATATCTTTTTTCACTTCATCTGTAGGCTTTCCATTTGTAAAGGCGTAACAAAATATAAATATCCCACATGCATTTTTATTAATGGCCTCTATAACGGACGATCTAACACTATGGCAATCATCGGTTGCATGAAAGTTATTGTTTAGATTACATTTTGAATATTTCCCATCCTCATGCATACTGCTACAACTTCTGCTACTACTATCTGGTAACCAGTTAATTTCCTTTTCTGGAGTTATAAATATTCCGTACCCAACAAGACTATACTCCTCTGAAGTTCTTGCAATATATGAGGTTTCATCAGCATATGCATATAGATGATTGTCATGGATTATGTCACATGTGACTTGAAGATTAGTATTCATAATCTATGGCATCTTTCGATAAACTGCTTTAAAGAAGTATACTTGCCATATTTAAGATGAGTGGCAATAATTTTATTAATTGGAACCCCAAGCCTATATAGTTCTAATATTTTTTCCTTATCATTATCATACATTGACGCTTGTATTGTCCCCTTAGGTTTGCCAAGCTTAATTCCCATAGCCACTCTAGCTCGTAGACCTTCTTTGGTACGCTCAGAAATAAAGTCCCGCTCTAACTCTGCTAGCATTGAAAATACTGTAATTAAAACTTTATTGGTTATGTTGTTTTTATCTTTGGGATTTAAATCTAGATTTTGCTTGATTAGGATAAGCCTTGTTTGTTTTTTCTCTAAAATTGATTCAATAATATTTAGAGTTTCCTTGATTGAACGTCCCAAGCGTGATAATTCTGAGGCAATTACAACATCTTTGGGGTTTAACCTATCTAATAATTCACTTATACGTCTTTGTTCCATAGTTTTTCTGGATGACATTTCTAGTTCAATCCATTCATCAACCATTATTTTATTATCCATACAATAACGACTAATAAGGTTTTTTTGCCCTTCTAAATTTTGGTCAGTAGTACTCACACGAATATACCCAAAAATCATATAAAAACCTCATTTTAAACTTGTTTTGTTCTTAAGGTGAATTTAAGACTTATTTAACAGTAAATATTCTACCATACAACGTACCTAAATGATAAAATAATTACTTGTAAAAAACGACCGTTATAAAAATTAAATTTTAATATCGATACTTATTAATGCGAATACTTGAAATACTAACCAAAGATGAGCAAGCAGATTTTGATAGCCCACCAACTTTTGATATACTGGCACAGAAAAAATATTTTGCGGTATCTAAAGATATTGAAAGCTGGTTAAAAACAATCTCATCACCCACGTACGTTGTGGGGTTTACTTTGCTATTGGGTTATGCTTGCTGTAGGAGTAAATTTTTTTCACCAAAAACATTTCACCAATCAGATATAAATTTTATTTGCAAGAAATTTAAATTAAATCACTGCAAAATTAATTTTACTTTATACAATCCACGCACTTTTACTTACCACAAGCAAAAAATACGAAAACATTTACAACTACTACAATTTGATAACACGGTTTTGCAAATATTTGAAGATAGCATCCGAGAGAAAATTGCTAAATCACAATCACTCAAACAAATATTATATGAAGTTGCTGATAGTTTTAATGCTCGCAAAATTGAAGTACCAACTTACAATCGCTTTGCTACAGTGATAACAGCAGAAAGTAGTAAATTTGAGAACAATTTAACTGCTACTATTGAAACAGCATTATCTAAAACTCAACAGGAAGTATTAGATGCCTTGCTAGACATAGATGACAATAACAATTATATACTAACTAGACTAAAAAATATTAATCAGGAAAGAAACCCGGCAGCTATAAATAATAGTGTTCGCGATTTTCAGCTAATAAAAAATGTGTACCAAGTAATTTCACCGGTAATTGTTAGTCTCGGAATTCATATTGATACTGTAAAACAATATGCAACTTGGGTACGTAAAGCAACCTTGCATCAGATACAACGATTAAGCAAAAATAAGCAATATTTACATCTAATTTGTTTTATTAATCATCAGTATTGTTTACGTCAAGATATACTGGCTGATATTTTATTGTTGTCAGTACGAAATGCTGAAAATGCTGCATCTAAAGAGGAAAAATCATTAGCGTATCAATACACTGCATTATATGAACACGCATTTAACGTCATATCAAATTCCAGAACATCCTACAAAGAGTTAATTAAGCAAATTGAATCTGTAATTAAAACTACAGCCATGCCAGATACAGAGAAAGTTACCAAGATTGATGAATTAATCAATAATTATCGCGCCCAACAACCTGAAAATGATATTTGTGATAATGAAATCAAGGATAATTTAAATAATTTACAATCAAAGAATTATTACAGCATTCTTTCTGCTGCTTCACAAAAACTACAAAATAGAGTAGCTAACATCATGCGTTACATCTCATTTGAAGAAAACAGCACGACAATTTATAGAGCAATTGCATATTATCAGGCCAAAGATGGTAACATTACTAAAACCGTTCCAACAGAATTTATGAGTATTGCAGAACAGGATGCGTTAGAGGATAACAATGGCAAATTCTCTGTTTCTTTATATAAAGCATTATTGTATATTCACACAGCCACCGCACTGAAAGCTGGCGTTATTAGTTTAAAACCATCATATCGTTATTTATCACTGGAAAATTATTTATACCCACTTGCTAAATGGCTAAAGTATAAGTCATCCCTGTTAGAAGAAACTGAACTTACGCAATATCAAGACATTTCTCAATTGCTATCGCAACTCCAGCAAATGTTAGATATGCAATTTAAATTAACCAACAAAAATATCATAGATGGCAAAAATGAGCATATCAAATTTGATACCAAGAACAAAGTGGTAATCGCAACTCCAAAGGTTGAAAAGCCTAATATGAAATCTATTGCCAGCCTATTTTCTGAGTGCAAATATACACCAATATTAAAAGTACTCAATGATGTTCAGCAAGCCACTGATTATTTGAGTTGTTTACGCCATTTAAGCGTCAAGAATAAACAAGTATTACCGAATACCCAAGTATTTTATGCAGCAATATTAGGTCTGGGCTGTAATATTGGTATTAGTAAAATAGCGAATGTATCGCGTGGGATTAGTGAAGATGTATTACAGCATTTAGTAAACTGGCATATTAGTTTAGACAATGTTCATTTGGCTAATCGTAAAATATTAGAGTTTTTGAGTAAATTATCACTTGCCCATATTTATAAGAAGGATGCCACCAAATTACATTCATCTAGTGATGGCAGAAAAATTGGTGTATCAGTAGAATCTTTAAATGCTAACTCTTCTTATAAGTATTTTGGTAAAGGCATGGGAATAACTAATTATTCATTTATTGATGAATTAAATCGCGTATTTTATGCTACAGCAATTAGTGCTGACCAAGAACATGCTCATGTAATTGACGGCTTAACTCATAACCCATTAATTAAAAGTGATATCCATTCAACTGATACACATGGTTATTCAGAAGTAATTTTTGCGATAATGTATTTAATTGGTATTGATTTTGCTCCCCGCATTAAAGGATTAAAGCACGCAACCTTATATGCTTTTATTGCCAGAAAGTTCTATGAAGATCAGGGCTTTAAAATTCTACCTGACCGATATATTGACACCAAATTAATTAAAGCTCAGTGGGATAATATCTTGCGCTTAATTGCTACAATAAAATTACAGGAAGTTACTACATCGCAAATACTCAAACGATTAAATTCATATTCAAAACAACATCCACTATATTGTGGATTAAAAGAGTTTGGACGAATTATAAAAACTATTTTTATTTTACGTTACGTTAATGACGTGGAATTAAGACAAGCTATTCAAAAACAGCTTAATCGCATTGAATTATCTAATAAATTTGCTAATGCTATTAGTTTTGACAATGACCATGAGATTCAATTTGGCAGTAAAGAGGAGCAAGATATAGCAATAAACTGTCAGCGTCTCATCCAAAATATTATCATTTTGTGGAATGAGCTATTTTTATCTGATAAAATAGCTTCTGCTGAAACCCAAGAAGCAGGGCAACAGTTAATCGCCATAATTCTTAATGGCTCAACACAATCATGGGGGCATCTTAATTTTCTCGGTGAGTATGACTTCACAAACAATGAGCCAGTTGAGATAACATTTGACTTAGAGAAAATATTGGCACTACAGATATAAAATGTGTGTTTCCCTACATTGCCGATTTTTTAGAAAAATAATGATTGACTGGATATGATTTTAATGGGTAATTTTGTAATAAAAATTAATATTATCACGGAGTTTAATGAATAAAGCTTAATAATGCATTGCCGATTTACCCCGGATTTACGGTAAAACCCAAAGATGCTTAATTTAATTAATATAACTCTATGAATTTAAGTATATTCGTATTAAATACAGCTTTTTGCTGCACTAAATTATAATTAAATTGTGCTATCCTCTCATGTTCTGTAGGTATAGAGATTAACTTTAAGGAGTCACCCATGTTTAGATGTAATGATTCTAAATCTGGACAAATTGTACCATTAATACCATCAATAATATATTCTATGCTTGCAGGTAGGTTAGATAGTAGGGGATAACAACCAAAACTCATTGCTTCAAGAGAACTTAATGATGCTGAATCACTATCTGGTATTGATACAAATAGCTTAGTTCGTTTGTACCAATTCTGTAGGGTTATATAATCCACCATTCCAATAAACCTAACATGATCTTCTATTCCCAAATTTTTTACTAAGTTTTCTAAATTAGAGGTTTCACATCCATTACCTGCGATAACTAATTGATAATCTAAATACAATTGATTTTTTATTAATTTACTGAATGACATTATTATTTTATCAATATTATACAAATTTTTATGTAAGCGATTGGATAAAATTATATTTTCTTTATGCGATAAATCTAAATGTAATGGAAAATCCTTTACTCCAAAATTTATTGCATATAAATTTTTAGCTTGTGGGGATAGTTGTTTGATTTGATTAATCATATATAAAGAACCCGCAGTAATAATATCTGCATTACTTAAGTTGTATTTTACCAAGCATTTAAATAAAATATTTTGTTTTGGGAGTAATAATATATCAGATCCCCAGGCTGTTAAAATAATTTTATATTTTAGTTTAGAAAGTTTGATTGCTCTAATTGCATGATAAGCATAGCTATTGGCTTGGTGAATATGTATAATATTAGTAGCATTATTGTTGTAGTGGGTTTTTAAAATTTTAGCAATACGCCATGGAGTTAAAAAACTAAGTAATTTAAAGTTTACATTATAAATTATTATATTATCAGGTAAAGATAAGTTATTGCTATGGTTAGTAATAAAGATTATCTTGTTAAATTTTGTACTGATTCCATTAATATATCGAATAGTATGTATAGAGCTTGCCCCAACAATTACGATATGATCTTTCATGCTAATTCCTCAATATTGGGTATTTTAGCCCATCTATTCGAAACCATCGGTTGGGTATTTTGATTAATTATTCCGATGTTGCCGTTCAATTTTTTATCCTATATTGAGTTTGTCATCTATATCAGCGGGAATAGTCTGTTCTAATCTGCTTAGATATTTAACAATAAACTTAGGTAGTTTTAATAGGGCTTCTTTATAATTTCGGTTAAAGGTTACAAATCCAGCATGCCCTCCATTTTTCGTTGATACAAGTCTAACATAAGGTGATAATTCTTCACGTTTTGGCCAGCAATTCATAGGAATCATAGGGTCATTTTGTGCTTGTAAAAGCATTGTTGGAGTTGTAATATCTTTTAAAAACTGTTTACAACTTGCTTGTTTGTAATAATCATAAGTATCATGAAAATCAGCCACTTGACATAAGTATAGGTTATTAAACTCATCTAAAGTATCAATTTTACGATCGATATATTGAAAATTATCAAACATCATAGAATACTCTTTCATTTTAGGTAATAAGGTATTTAAGAAATGCTTAACATAGACATGTTTATTAAAGCCATTATTTAGTGATTCTGAACATTCTAATAAATCAAAAGGGGTCGAAATAGAAATTGCTTTATCAATCAAAGAATTTTCTCTGGTTTCTCCGAGATACTTTAATAACATATTACCTCCAATGGAGACTCCGCAAGCAAATAGTTTTGAAGTAGTACGGTTTTTTATCTGCTGGATAATCCAAGATACATCTTCAGTATCTCCAGCATGATAGAAACGTAAATTGCGATTTATTTCTTCACTACAGCCACGAAAATGTGGCACAACTCCACGCCAACCAATTTGTTCGAGATAATACATAATACGCTTTGCATAATGACTTTTCGAATTACCTTCAGTACCATGAAATAAAATCACAGTAGGGTTATCTTTTTCATCTTTACTAACCCAATCAAAATCTATAAAATCATTATCTTGCGTTGTAATTCTTTCACGTACATAGTTAGGTTCCATATCTTGAGTAAGATATACTGGTAGTATAGTATTAAAATGACTATTAGATAAAAAATTTGGTACTTTCATATGCTACCTTCTTTTTAAGTATTTTGTTAAATATTTTCCCGTATACCCAACCTTGGATTTTACAATATTTTCTGGTGTTCCTGTTGCAATTATATTGCCACCACCTTCACCACCTTCTGGTCCAAGATCAATGACCCAATCAGCAGTCTTAATTACATCAAGGTTATGTTCGATAACTACAACAGTATTGCCATTGTCTACAAATTTATGCAATACTTTTAAAAGTAACTCAATATCTTGAAAATGTAGCCCTGTAGTAGGCTCATCTAATACATATAGGGTCTTTCCTGTATCTCTCTTAGATAATTCTAAAGCAAGTTTTACTCTTTGAGCTTCTCCACCAGATAGGGTAGTTGCGGATTGTCCTAGTCTAATATAACCAATTCCAACATCAATTAATGTTGATAGCTTTTTTTTGATATTGGGAATATGAGTAAAGAATTTCTCGGCATCAAATACTGTCATTTCTAATATTTCATGGATATTCTTACCTTTATAGAAAACTTCTAATGTCTCTCGATTATAGCGTTTTCCTTTGCATGTATCACATATTACATATATATCAGGTAAGAAATGCATTTCAACTTTTATCAAGCCATCACCTGTGCAGGCTTCACATCTACCACCTTTTACATTAAATGAAAATCTTCCTGGTCCATAGCCACGCTCACGAGATAAAGCTACTTGAGTAAATAAATCACGAATATGCGTAAATAATCCCGTATATGTTGCAGGGTTGGATCTTGGGGTTCTACCTATTGGGCTTTGATCAACATTAATAACCTTATCAAAATTCTCTATCCCAACAAGCTTATCAAAGTTCTCAGGCGTATCATGGCTACCATAAATTTCTTGAGAACACGCTTTATACAGAGTATCATTGATTAACGTAGATTTTCCAGAACCAGAAACCCCAGTAATGCACACAAAGTTACCTATTGGGATTTGTAAATGTACGTTTTTAAGGTTATTCCCAGATGCTCCAATAACTTCAAGCATCCCTTTATTTTGTTCTTTACGAACTTTTGGGATTTCAATTTTTTTTAATCCTGATAAGTATTGTCCAGTAATAGAATCTTTTGTATTTAAAATATCATCAATAGTACCAGCTGCAATAATATATCCACCATGTTCCCCAGCACCAGGGCCAATATCAACTATAAAGTCAGCAGATTTTATAGCATCTTCGTCATGTTCTACCACAATAACCGTATTTCCTAAGTCACGAAGCTTATTGAGTGTTGCAATAAGGCGGTCGTTATCTCTTTGATGTAGACCAATTGATGGCTCATCAAGTACATACATAACCCCAGTTAAACCAGAACCAATTTGACTAGCTAATCTAATACGCTGAGCTTCTCCACCTGATAAAGTATCTGCAGAGCGGTTTAATGTTATATAGTTTAAGCCCACATCAATTAAAAACCCAACACGTGTTAGAATCTCTCGGATTATTTTTTCTCCAATTGCTTCTTTGTTACCAATCAAATGTAAACTACTAAAAAAATTATGGCATTTATGTAGCTGCCAAGTAGTAATTTCAGGTAAAGTGGTATCCCCAACTAATACACACCTAGATTCTTTTTTTAATCTTGATCCTTCACATTCTGGGCATATTTTGTTATTTTGATATTTTGTTAGTTCTTCTTTTATATATTGGCTGTCTGTTTCATAATAGCGACGTTCAAGGGTATTAACAATGCCTTCAAAGGATTCTTTTTTTGATACTTTTCGTCCAGATTCGCTATTTATCGTCATACTGATTTCTGTATCTCCTGATCCATAAAGTAGCACTTGCTGGATTTTAGATGATAGATTATTCCATGGAGTATCAAGACTAAATTTATAATGTTTGGCAACAGCGGTTAACATTTGATATGTATATTGATTGCGCTTGTCCCAACCTTTTATTGCGCCAGAATCCAAGTTTAAATCTTTATTAAGAACGATTTTATCTGGATCAAAATAAGTAATTTGCCCTAGACCATCGCATTTAGGACATGCACCATAGGGATTATTAAAAGAAAAGCTTCTTGGCTCAAGTTCTATAATAGAGTAATCACAATCAGGGCAAGCAAATTTGCTTGAATAAATAGAAATGCTATTTGTATCTAAATCTAAAACCTTAATTTTTCCATCGCCATGTTCAATTGCAACTTCAACAGAATCAGTAATTCTAGATTTTATATCAGTATTAATCTTAAGTCTATCTACTACTATCTCAATATCATGTTTTTTATTTTTATCTAATTTAGGTGTAGCATCTATATCATAAATTATATTGTCAATCCTAACTTTAGTAAATCCTTGAGCCTGGATGTTAGCTATTAAATCGAGATATTCACCTTTACGCCCAGATATAACTGGTGCAAGGATTGCAATTTTAGTATTTAGTGGAATATCTAGCAATGAATCAACAATCTGAGAAATCGATTGCCCTTGTAACTTATGTTTATGAGTTGGGCAGAATGGTTCTCCTGTTCTTGCATAAAGCAGGCGTAAATAATCATATATTTCGGTTACAGTACCAACTGTGGAGCGTGGGTTATGTGAGGTGGCTTTTTGTTCTATAGAAATAGCAGGCGATAATCCTTCAATTAGATCTACATCTGGCTTATTCATTTGTTGTAAGAATTGTCTGGCATATGCAGATAGAGATTCAACGTACCGTCTTTGACCTTCAGCATACAGAGTATCAAAGGCTAATGAGGATTTACCAGAGCCAGATAAGCCTGTAATAACAATAAGTTTATTTTTAGGTAGGTTTAGATCAATGTTTTTTAGGTTATGTGTTTTTGCACCGCGAATAACAATTTCATCAAGCATTTATGCTGCCTTTATTTATTTGTATAAGAGTATAGATTATAGCATAAATTGATGATTAGTAATATAACTCATATTTTAACTATACATTCATCTTTAAACTCCATGAGTCTTTATAAGAAATTAAAATAAGTCAATATTTAATGAGTTGATTCTGTTTTCTGAGTAAATGGGCGAATACCACAAAAATATTTAGCATGCTTAAGCTATCTTTTATGCTACAATTCGCACCCTCGTATAAACTAAAGGATTTTATTATAATGAACATAGGAACTGTGTACAGCACACGACTTGATGCTAATAGACCCGAACCTCCTCTAAAAAATTCATCTTCCAGTATCTTTTTCCCTAACGTAGCACCTGAAGTGGATAATGGATTTGAAATTATTGAAACCCATGAAGCGGATAACTGGACTAGGATTACAAAGGATGATATACCAAATATTACTTTAGAGTTTTATAGCGCATTAAACATTGATCCAGCAAATATTACAAACCTCCCAGTTATAAGTGAAGAAGAAAGAAAATTAGCTGTGGATCTAATAAGTGCATATAAAAATGCATCTATAAGGCAATTACCTGAAGAAATGATAAACCCAAAAAGTTTTAGAGATAATGCAATTAACATGGCATCTAGACTAATAAAAGATATTGGTGTTTTTTATAGACCAAGTGATAAAAAAAAGCCTACGCCTATAAGTAAGGATGAAATTCCATTAACTGAAGATGAAAAAGAATCACTTTTACCATTAAATTCTGGTAGTTTTGATATCTATACTCAATTTAATCAAATAGGGTATAAGGTTAATAATAAAAATAAAAACCTTATAGAGTTTTCTATGGTTCACCCGTTAGTTAAGTATCTTATTGGTAGCTATAATAATAATGAAACACTTGCCGAAATAAACACTGAATTTTTCAAAATATCCATTGATAACTACAATGATTATACTGGAAATAAAATTGAAATTGACAAAATATTATTAAAAATATACAAATATAAAAATAATAATACCTTGTATTTAGGTCAAGCTAATAATAATAACCTTAGTCGTAACATGCTTATACAACCTAAGGAAAAGAGAATCTCAAGATACTAAAAAATAAATTCGCTAAGGGTTTTTATAAAACTATAATTAATAATTAATGCTTAGCTCTTAGTTAAAAATAAACTATAATAACTATAGTAAATTAACTAATGTAATTACTCCAAATCAAGTATCGATTATTGGCAGTCTTAAAACAAGTTGCAAACTAATTTATATTTATGATATACTCCAATCTATCATCCAAATACGGAAGATAAGCAGTTATAATACTCGGAATATTTGATTTTCAGGCGAGCAGGTTTTGGACACGAAAGACCGAAATAAAAAGTTACGCGTGTATATAAAAAGTACAGAACATACGTGTCTAAGATTCAAATACGATGAGTAAGACAATTATTTAAAGGGGAGCTGTGATGGCAAGAGGTTCTGTAAATAAAGTTATTTTATTAGGTAACTTAGGTGGTGATCCAGAAGTTCGTTATATGACTAATGGAGACGCAGTTACAAGCTTTAGCTTAGCTACCACTGAATCCTGGAGAGATAAGCTTTCCCAAGATAAAAAAGAACAAACTGAATGGCATCGTGTAGTTGTATATGGTAAACTCGCTGAAATTATTGGCAAATATGCTAAAAAAGGCAGTCATATGTATGTTGAAGGACGCTTAAGAACCAGAAAATGGGTAGACCAACAACAAAATACGAGATTCACAACAGAAGTTGTGGCAAATGAAATCCATATTCTTGCTAATCGTAATGTCCAAGAACATGGAGAAGATACACCTATTGAGGTACATGATTATGACTACAGTAGTAATCATAATATAGATAGCGGAGAGCCTCCTTTTTAAAATTGTATATTAGTTACATATGGTGTCGTAATATAAAATAATAAAACTGCGCCTACTACAAATATATTTTATTTTTATATGATATATTTGCTTGTCACATCTTAACCTCTAAAACAAATTAGAATTTTATGTCTGATATGCTATAATCACTACCTTTATTAAGGAATTATAAATGAAAATAGTCTTAAATACTACTCTAGGGGCAGTTGAGTTAGAACTCAATGAGGAGAAAGCTCCACTTACAGTTAAAAACTTTGCTAATTATGTAAAATCAGGCCATTATGATGGTACAATTTTTCATCGTGTGATAAATAACTTTATGATTCAAGGCGGTGGTTTTGATGAAAAAATGCAACAAAAGCCAACTCAAGATGAAATCAAAAATGAAGCCAATAATGGATTAAAGAATGAAAAATATACAATAGCTATGGCAAGAACAATGGCACCACATTCAGCATCAAGCCAGTTTTTTATTAATGTGAAAAATAATGAGTTTTTAGATTTTAGATCTGAAGATAGTCATGGATGGGGGTATGCTGTATTTGGTAAAGTTACCAGTGGTATGGATATTGTAGATAAGATTTGCCTAGTTAAAACTGGCAATAAAAAAGGTCATGATGATGTACCTAATGAGAATATAGTAATTAATACTGCAACTATTGTCTAAATACACTTGACTATTGTGAGGATACTATAATATAATGTGTACCTCACATCAATGCCGAAGTGGTGAAATTGGTAGACGCGCCGGATTCAAAATCCGGTTCTGGCAACAGAGTGCGGGTTCAAGTCCCGCCTTCGGCACCACCCAACAATAAGCTTATATCTAGGTAACAATTCGATTTCATTACATGACAACCGATTTCTTTTCTATGTATTAATTATGGATTTGTTTGATAAATTAAAAAATCCTTAGCGATATTTTATGAATGTTATCCAGAATAGCAATACTGATGCTGTAAAGTATTTAGCAGATAAGAAATAAAGAACCCTAAAAAATAATTAAAGCTGATTTCAAGCGTATTTAAAAATTAATTTATGATAAAATAGAGTAATCAGTTTTATAAAAGAAGTAACTATATTATGTCTTGGTTTTGGTTAGCCTTTGCTGCAGCTGTTTTATGGGGGCTTGGTTATACTATGAACCAAGTTACACTTAAGCACTTTAGTACTATGGAGCTATTGCTCTTTGAATCTATGGTAGTATTTAGTGCTTTTGCTATTTATTTTATTTGGCTAGGGGACTGGGGTGATTTTATTTCAAAACTTGCTAACCCTAAGCAGTTGGCTCTAATTACAGGTAGTAGTCTAATTTATGTAGTTGCTAGCATCTTAATTTTAAAAAGTATTAGCTCAAGTAATGCAAGCTTAGCTGCTATTATTGAATCTTGCTATCCTATCTTTACTGTTTTATTTTCTTTTATATTCTTTGGTGAAATTCAACTAAACCTTGCTTCTGCCATTGGCTTTGTACTAATTTTATCTGGAATTATTATTGTAAAATTTTATGGTCATTAGAATACATAAATATTAGCAAAGGTATTATAAATTGATTAATATCCGCAAAGCTACGCATTATTTAGTGGGCTTGCATTTATCGCCATTATTGCGCTAATTTTTGCACCGATTGTCCATAAATTTTTTCGTAAAATTCATTTAGAAAACCAAAAGGGATAAATATATTTATATATTATCTATAAATAAATCAGTAGAATTTTCATAATTAAATCCACCCCATTCACTATTACTAGTATAATAGTGAATGCT
>JAJTDW010000008.1 GCA_021298175.1 Pseudomonadota bacterium | reverse complement strand
TTATACGAGCTTTACCCTACACTTGTCAAACTATTTTGCATCTTTTTTTAAACTATTTTATAACACCCTGTTTATGCACAGCTTTATTTTTTAGATTTTTATGATATTCTTTTAAAATGTTTAAATAGATGGTCCTTAATGCTGGATTTTTATGGGCACAGGGCTATATCCACTGTTATTATTAATGCTTTTATCTCGAGCATTTAAATTAAATAGATGTCTATTTATATCGTATTCATAATTATCATTATGCCCATGTATAATTTTAAGATCTTTAGATATATTATTTGGTAATAAAGATATCATGGCATTCATTTCATTATCCTGTGGTCTAAATTTATTAAACCACTGTATCATGTAACTCTTATTATTTAATGCATTAATCTCAAGCTCTAGAACACTCAATTCTAATTGGCTATTATTATTTAAAATATATTCATTATAGATTGTGTTCATAGCTTTAGCTATGATGAAGGAGGGTTTATCCATAGAGTATAAAATATCTGAAAATTTAACATTACAAGGCAATTTTCCGAATCTTTTTTTATTAAAGCATGGGTCATCTTTTATAATATTACCCTGCCAAGCTATGTTGTTTCCTGTTAACATCTATTAAACTATTATATTAATTAAATATAACCCATGATTATAAGCCAAAATATAAAAACTATCCCGTAAGACTTTAGTGTGGTAAATAAAATGCTAAATATGATTTAAGGGTTATATGTTATAATCCATTTGCTTAATTAAGTCTTCTAATCACAACAACCTATTAGATATATTAATATTAAATATACTAAGTATTTATTAGTAACTACATTAGAACCTGTTTAAAATTTTCCAATTTATTGCAAAAATAACTAAATTGGAAGATTTTAAACAGGTTTTTAGAAAAACAAATAAAGGACAACTCATATCATGACAAATTTAACCCCTAAATATTTAAAAGATTATAAAGAACCTAATTATTTTGTGACAACTGTCGAAATAACTTTTGAAATTAATGATGTTAAACAAGAAGTTTATACAAAAAGTGTAGCAAAATATATAAAGAATATAAATACTCTTGATAAAACCTTAAACCTGGATGGAAGCGCTCATCTAGTTAGTATACTTTTAGATAATCAGTTATTAGAGAGTAATCAATTCATTCTTAAAGATGATAAATTAACTTTAATTAATCTCCCAGATAACTTTACCCTTATTGTAAATACTAAACTGCTACCATGGCAAGATAAAAGCTGTATGGGCCTATATTCAAGCCGTAACAATCTATTTACTCAATGCGAATCTGAAGGATTTAGAAAAATCACTTATTATCAAGACCGCCCAGATGTAATGGCAACCTTTACCACCCATATTATTGCAAATAAAAATAGGTTTACTACATTACTCTCTAATGGAAACAAAACTAAAGATATAATTGAGAATGATTTACGAATCGTATCTTGGCATGATCCATTTAAAAAACCCAGTTATTTATTTGCTCTGGTAGTGGCTAATTTAGAATCAATAAGTGATACTTTTACAACCAAGTCAAAAAGAAATGTATTACTGGAGATATATGCAGCAAAGCAAAATCTAAATGATTTACAACATGCAATGCAATCTGTAAAACGCTCGATGGCATGGGATGAAGCACGATTTAATTTAGAATATGACTTAGATCGCTATATGATTGTTGCAAGCAGTGATTTCAATATGGGAGCAATGGAAAATAAAGGTCTTAATATTTTTAATACTAAATATGTTCTGGCAAATAAAGATGCTGCAACGGATACTGATTTTATATCAATTGAAGCAGTTATTGGACATGAGTATTTTCATAATTGGACTGGGAATCGGGTTACTTGTCGTGATTGGTTTCAACTATCTCTTAAAGAAGGGTTAACCGTATTTAGAGATCAAGAGTTTACCGCTGATATGCATAGCCGTAGTGTAAAAAGAATTAGCGACGTTAAGGTTTTACGTAGGCTACAATTTAGTGAAGATGCTGGTCCTTTAGCTCATTCTGTACGTCCAGAATCATATTTAGAAATGAGTAATTTTTATACTGTAACTATCTATGAAAAAGGTGCTGAAGTAGTTAGGATGTACCAAACCATTCTTGGGAAAGATGGCTTTAATAAAGGTTTAGCTTTATATATTAACCGTCATGATGGATGTGCTGTTACCTGCAATGATTTCTGCAACGCCATGAGCGATGCAAATAATATAGATCTAAGCCAATTTATGTTATGGTATTCTCAAGCTGGAACTCCTTTAGTGAAAGTCAAAGATAGTTACAATCCTAAAGTGCATGAATATACTTTGGAATTTACACAATCTATCCCTGATACTCCTCTGCAAAAAAATAAGTTACCACAACTTATCCCAATTAAAATTGGTCTGTTAGATAATAATGGGCATGATTTGCTTAACTTTAAGATCACCTCCGGAAGGTATATTAAGCATGATGATGGATTAGTGTTACTTCTTGATAATACTAATAATAAATTTACCTTTGCTAATGTAGTTACCACTCCCACTCCATCATTATTGCGTGAATTCTCTGCACCAATAAAACTTGAATACAATTACTCAAAAGAACAGCAAATACTTATTATTTCGCATGATTCAGATGAGTTTAATCGCTTTGAGCATTTGCAACACATCTTCACCCAACAAATAAAATCAGTATATAATTTAATATTACATAAGGAGCAACCAATCTTAGATAAAAGTCTAAATAAGGTTTTACATAATATTCTTAACAATCCTAATCTATCACCTGATTTTAGGGCATTGTCTTTTTCACTACCAAGCTTTGCTGAATTACTAACCGAGATAGATAATACAAACCCTAATATATTAGCTAATGCTATAAGTTTTGTGCAACAACAAATAGGCGAATTGCTTTTTGACAGCTGGATGGAAATATATAATTTATATTTAACTATCAACTATACATTCGAAGATCATGCAAAACGAGCACTAAAAAATATTGCATTATTTTATATTATAAAAGCCTTAAATAATAAACTTAATAACCCTAATAGTCTACAACTAATTGAAACTATGACACTTGGTCAACTACATAATGCAGATAATATGACTGACTACATTGCAGTTTTAACAGCAATTAATGATACCGATATAGATTTAAGAAATATCATTATTGATGAATTTTATCAAAAATGGCAGGATAATGAATTGGTTATGGATAAATGGTTTGCAATTTGTGCTTCCAGTAATCTAATTACTATTGAGCAGCTTAATAAGCTTATTGTTGATAAGGCCTTTATTGCAACTAATCCAAATAAGATATATGCTTTACTCAGAACTTTTACCATGAATGGTAGTAAATTTAATAGTGATGCTGGATATTCATTTATTGCAGATCAGGTTATTGCAATTGATAAGTTTAACCCTCAAGTTGCAAGTACTATTGTTTCTGGGTTTAGTCAAACACATAGCATGCATGAGAGCTATAAAAAAATGGCAAAATCCGCCTTACAAAGAATACTTGGACAAAAAAATCTGTCAAATGATGTATATGAGCGTGCAGATAAAATTGCGATTAATTTATAAATATATTAAAGATTGCCACGGCATTCTGCTAAAGCAGTCTGCCTCGCAATGACGATATTCTTACATAAGATGTGCGGTAACAAAAATTACTGCCCATTTAAATAAAAGGCTAACAATAATTGACGCAAGTAAGTAGTTATAAATTATAACCGCTCTACTTCGCATAACTCATACTCATTAAACCAAATAAAGCTACTAGCATATGCTTTTTCTAAGTTACTTCGTTTTAATACGACATTAGTTTTGTCATATGCAATTAGTTCTTTAGCAATTAATAATGTATACTCAAATACTCGAGCCACTTGTTGTAAATCATGTAATACTGCTATTACTGTTTTTCCAGCCTGTTGCCAATTTTTAATAAGCTGTAATAAATCATCTGTCGTCTGACTATCCATAGCATTAAAAGGTTCATCTAAAATAATTACTTTTGACTCTTGCATAATAATGCGAGCAACTAAGACCCGCTGCAACTGACCACGACTTAACTCATTAATATAACGCTTACGAAAACCAGCTAAACCTACTTGCAATAAACATTCATCAATTTTAGCATCATCCAATTTACTAGTCTTACCAAATAAGCCTATTTTATACCAACAACCTAAAAGAACAACATCCTCTACCGTTAAAGGCAATGATGCATCAATATCAGTTACTTGGGGTAAATAGGCTATATCAGACTGAGCTAACCCATCAACTATAACTGCACCGCCTTCAGAACCTACTAAACCTAAAATTGCTTTTAGTAACGTACTTTTACCAGCACCATTTGGTCCAATAATTGCCGTGGTAGTCCCGATTTTAAATTCACAGCTTAAATGATGTATCACCGGATGACGGTGATACGCTATAGTTAAGTTCTCAACTGCAATACGCATTTAGATTGAAAGTTTGATTAAATCATCATAACTAATTTCTACATCTTTAGTTTTAACTAAAGATAAGATTTGGTCTAAAACTTTGTTTTCCATAGCGATAGCACGAGCATTATTAACTCTAGAACTATCTTCGTAATACCAACGCAGGTATTCTGCAGGATCTTCATACATACTTGACATATCAACAACTACATTATTTACATCTTCATCAGTAACTGAAATTTCATTATCTTTAATATATTGCTGCACTAATAAACGTAATGTTACTAACCGCTTAGCATCATGAGCAAACATATCGTGAGTTAATTTAATTTGATCTGCTTGGTAACCCTGCTTTTTCATATTTTCGGTAGCATTATCCATCATATGATGTATTTCATCATGTACCATTGCATATGGAACCTCTAAAGAAGTAGAGTCACTTAAAGCTTTTAAGGTATTATCACGAGTTTTAGCATGTATTCTACGCTTAACTTCACGTGATATATTATCTTTAACTTCTTTTTTTAGAGTATCAAGATTACCATCTTGAACACCAATTGATTGAATAAAGTCTTCATTTAATTCTGGTAAAACTTGAGCCTCTACTTTTTTTAATGTAATATTAAAAACTGCTAATTTACCTTTTAGGTTTTCTGCATGATATTCTGCCGGGAAATTAACTTTAACTTCACGGGTTTCCCCTATATTTAGACCAATGACACCAGTTTCAAAATCTGGAAGCATATATCCTTGACCTAAAATAAATGGATAGTTTTCTGCTTTTCCACCATCAAATTCAACCCCATCAACCGTACCTAAAAAATCAATAGTTACTTTATCTGTATTTTCTGCAGCTTTACTTGCATCATTAAAAATTGCTCTTTGCGCTCTTAATGAATTAATCGTTTTTTCTATTACTGAATCATCAACATTGCAAAAAGGCTTTTCAACTTCATATGAGCTAAGTTCACCAATTTTAATTTCTGGCATAACTTCAAATATAGCAGAAAATATAAATTCTTTAGCATCTTTATCTTCTTTATTAGTTAGTTCAAAATCTGGGTACCCAGCCAAATCTAATTTGTTTTCAGTTATTACACTAACAAATTTTTTATTGATTTGGTCATTTAAAGCATCTTCAAAAGCTTTACCACCATACATTTGATCTAATATATTATGCGGAACTTTTCCTACTCTAAAACCAGGAGCCTTTGCATCTTTAGCATATTTTTTTAATTCAGTTTTAACTGTATCCTGTACATCACTCTTATTGATCGAAAAAGTAGCTTTTCTTTTTAAACCCTCAATTACCTCAACTGTCATTATGCGTTCCTCACAAAATTTATAAATAACCCAATATTATAACATAGCTTGTTACAGATTTTAATATTTACCAATCATTTAATCCGACTAGCTCAAAATTCTAAGAACCTGTTCAATATTCTTTATATCCTCAACCTTCACAAATTGAGGTCCTAATGTACTACAATTCATATTGCTAGTATGTAAGTAGCCTAGTGAGTTTAACAAACCAAATAGGTTTTATAACATTTCTCAGAAAGTTTTTCACACTAAAATAAAAACACAAATAAGTAATTTTTATTTACTAAAAAGACAGGATGTTACACGGGGGATAACCTTTATTACAAACAACAATATTTAATACAACCATACGGAACAAAAATTTACAATAAAATTAACGCAGCTGTCCTAATAGCCTATTTTCAACAGTAAGTTTTGTAATTTATAATCATGCTGTACAGTTAATTTAAAACTATTGACTGTTTTATAAACCATGGAACTAAATTATTAGAATTTAAAAAAGGAAATTAAAATGACTACCTTTGTAAAACCATATACTAACGTTAGTAACAACTATATAACCTTCAATAATAAATTAGATGCTAAAAAAAATAATGTTTCCGAGAGCTCACCATTTATTCCAGATAATAAGGACTCAAGAAGTTTATCAAAAAAAGTTGAAGGGTTTTTTAATAAACTAGGTAAGATTCCTAAAGAAGCTGTTAAATCAATTAAAGAATCGTTTTTTAATCTTGTTTTTAGTAAAGAAACTCTGGCAGGAAAAACCCAAAATAAAGATACTATTAAAATGATTGTAGATCAGTTAAATAGTCAGCCTAAAAGTGAAGCAGATGAAGCACAAATTGCTCAATTAAAAGAAAACAGGAATCGCTATCAAGTACAATTAAACCATTATACAGATTTAGGTGAAGGTCATATTCGATTACAACTTAGAAACAAAATACAGAACGTGAATACTGAAATAGATAAATTAGCTGAACCATTTGATAAATCAGATGCTAAAGCGTTTATTGAAATAGCAGAAGCGGCTTGCCATGATATTAAAACAAATAAACAAATAACAAGTAATAAAGCTATACAACTTGCAGTTGAAAAGTTGCAGAAGCCTAACCTTACAGCAGTTGAAAAAAGAGTTCTTACAAAAGATCTTATGAAGCAAATAGATAAAAAGCTACCTAATTATCTACAAAACATATTTGATAAATATATTGGAAATAAAGCATTAAAGAAAACCCAAGCCAAATATCAAGAGGAGTGGAAAGCCAAAGAAAAAAAGTCTTCTAACTCTGGGATAAATACTTCTGCAAAATCCAAAGATGCACCCGTATCTGGTGATACCTCAAGGGTTGATGCATTTCTGAAAAAGAGAGTTCTCACTCCACCACCAAAACCAGCACGTGGAGTATTTAATGATGCAAGTTGGAATAATGAACAACCTATAGCTATTACAACAAGCACCGCAAATAATAAAAATAAGGAAGAAGCTTTAGCAACGCTACACACCAATATTGCATCATTTCTAAAACACGGTAAATTTACTACTCAAGCTTTACCTAACAATAAAACTCGTGTTACAATTAAAAATGTTATTCATCTCTCAACTGAACTACAAAAAGTATTTCGTGGTTTCAAGACAATATCTGGCATCGATATTCCCAATAATGCATTTACCCAAATTAATGGTGTAATAAGCATAGACCAGAGCAAAGTACATACTTTTGCTATAAATGGAACTATGGATTCTAATATAACACAAGGTTTAAGTCATCAAAGTAATAAAGCATTATTAGATAGCCCTAGAGTTGCAGACTTCTCTGTTGTATCTAACACCTTATTTAATAAGATAGAAAATGCAGATGTAACTCACAATCCCTCAATAGAAGAGGCTCAGGTAAGGACTAATACTGCAAGAGAAAATGAACAAAATGTATCTGTACCAGAAGTATCAAATAATGCAATTTACTCAGTCTCAGCAGATGAAATCACAAACTCAGCAGATGAAATCACAAACTCAGCAGAAGAAATTACAAAAATGTCTGTTGACACACAATTTAGTGTTGCTTCTTCTGGATACGACACTGGCTCTGACGCAGATTCGATAAATTCATTAGATGATGAGGTATTTACTTCTAATCCTGAAAACACTAGGCAAAATAGCACTATATCTTCATCTGAAAGTGTTTCTAATACACTAACAGAAAAAGACCTTGAAATTCTTACTAAAATGAATCTAATGAATGATACGGCTGGATTTACCACTCGAAACATTAGTACAAAAACAGAAGTTATATCCCCTACATTATCAGACGAGGAAATTGCAAAAAAACTTAATGATGATATAAAAAAAATGGAAAAAGCAAATAATAATAATAACCTTAGTAAGCTTAATGTCGCAATGAGAAGAGTTAGTGAAGAAAATAAAATTCCTGTTGTAAAAACTGGACCGTATGCTGTTTCTGCAATATTAACTGAGAAATCTAATATTAGCTTAAAGACAGATGCAAATAGTTATAACATATCATTTATGAATAATGATAATGAGAACCAAAGCATATCATTAGAAAAACTTGGTTTTAATAAAAAAGAAAATGTGAAAATTCAAGATATAGGTCAAAGGAAATTAGCATTTTATACAGAGGTAGCAAAATACTTAAATAAAAAGCTTCCGGAAGGAAAACTATTTACATATAATAAAAATTCTAGCATAGAAGTAGGATTATTTGGTGGGGTTGAAATAAAAAGCTAAAGGAGATTGCCGAAGCCATGCTATCACATTAGTGTGTTTGCATGGCTCACAATGACGTATTTAATTAAGTTTTTTCTTACCCATAATAACCACAAAAAACATTGGTACAAATATAGTTGCAATAAGAGTTGAACCTATCATACCACCAATGATACCTGTGCCAACTGAATGCTCTGCATTAGAGTTTGCTCCACTAGCAAATGCTAAAGGTAATGCACCTAAAATAAAAGCTAAAGAAGTCATTACTATTGGGCGGAATCTTTGACGTGCCGCTAAAAGCACAGCATCTATAGTACTTAAACCATTTCTACAGTTTTCTAAAGCAAACTCAGTAATTAATATAGAATTTTTGGCAGACAATCCAAGTAAAGTTATTAAACTAATCTGAAAATACAAATCAGAGTTTAAACCACGTAATAATAAGATTAACCCTGCACCAAATAAAGCAAATGGAATCCCCATCACTACTACAATTGGTAATCTCCACATTTCAAATTGAGCAGCTAAAACTAAAAATATCATAATAATACCAAATCCAAAAGCTAAAAAAGAACTCATGCTTGTTGCTTCTTGCTGAAAACTTACCCCATACCAAGAAAAACTATAACTTTTAGGTAGGACTTCATTACATGTGGCTTTGATTATCTTCATGATATCGTGAATAGTGTAGCCATTTTTAGGATCAACCACTATTTTAGCACCCAAATAATCATTAAAGCGCTCTATAACTTCTGGGGCATTAGCAAATTTGGTATTTGTAATACTACCCATAGGAACCATTATACCTGACTCATTACGGACAAATAAATTATTTAACATAAAGGGGTTTTTTCTATAATGTGCGTCTCCTTGCATCGTTACCCAGTATAAAGACCCCATTTTATAAAAATAATTAACTAAATTTGGCCCAAAATTAGTTTCTAACGTATTATAAATACTAGTGATATTAACCCCATACATCTTTGCTCTATCAACATCAGCTAAAACATCAACTTCTGTGGTATTAGCATTAAAGTTGAAATAAGCATCTTTGACTCCTGGAGCCTGCTTTAATTTATCACTAACTAGAATGAGATATTTTTGTAAATTATTATAATTACCCTCAACCTTATCCTCAAGATAAAACTCAACCCCATTTGTACTACTAATACCATCAATCGCTGGCTGATTATAAGCTACAAATTTAGCATCTTTTTGTTTATACCCATATTGATTAGCAACTTCGATTAACCCATCAACATTTTTTATTCTATCATCCCAGCTTTTTAGGTCTGTGCTCACTGTTGCAACATTAGTCTTCTGCGCTCCAGAATTAAGAGCATCAACTCCAACTGTTGTTACCGTATTTTCAATTTCTTTATTATTTAATAGAAACTTAACATATTTATCGGCAACTTTACTGGTTCTTTCTAATGAAGCGTTATTGGGTAAGGTGATTTGTGTAGTAAAATACCCTTTATCCTCAGTAGGAATAAATCCTTTAGGTATATAAATAAAAATTCCAGCTGTTAAAATTAGTATACCAAAAAAAACCAGCATATAATTTACTTTATTTATAATGATATGCTTAACAACAATTAAATACTTATCTGTTAACTTATCAAAACAGTTATTAAAGGCAATAAAAAACCTACTTTTAGGCTTAAAATCTTGGGTGTTTTTTAACATAATTGCACATAATGCAGGAGTCAAAGTTAGTGCAATAATGCCAGAAATTATAACTGCAATAGAGATAGAAACCACAAATTGGCGATATAAAACCCCTGTTAACCCACCTAAAAAAGCAGAAGGAATAAATGCACAACAAAGTACTAACACAATCGCAATTAGAGCTGAAGAAACCTCATTCATTGTCTCAATACTAGCATCTATAGCACTTAAACCTCTTTCATGCATCAACCGCTCAACATTTTCAATAACTACAATTGAATCATCAACCACAATTCCAATAGATAATATCAAACCAAATAAAGTTAGATTATTAATACTAAAGCCCGTAACAAACATCCCTGCAAAAGTACCAATGATTGATACTGGAATAGTTAAGACAGGAATTAGAGTTGCACGTCCTTTTTGTAAAAACAAAAACACTACTAAAATCACTAAAATACAAGCATCTCTAAAAGTATGAAACACATTAGTTAAAGCTTTCTCAATAAATTTGGTATTATCAAAGGATATTTGATAAGTAATTCCATCTGGAAACTGCTTCGATAATTTATCCATGGCGGCAATTACCAAGCCATGCACAGCAAGCTGATTGGCACTTGGATCTAAATAAATCTGTAGCCCTACTGTTTCTTGTGTATTTAATTTACTAATCGTATCATAACTTTGTGCACCTAAAGATACTCGTGCGACATCTTTAATCCGTACATAGTTATTACCCTTAGCAATAATAACAATATTAGCAAACTGTTTTGGATCACTATAGTAACCAGGCCCATTTAAATTAAAAGATAAAACATCTTTGCCATCAGTTGGCGGATAACCTGTTTTACCAACAGCTACTTGAATATTTTGATCTTGAATTGCATTTTTAATATCATCAACTGTAATACCAAGCTTTGCCATTTTATCTGGCTTTAACCATACTCGCATTGAATAAGTCCGGCTACCAAGCATAGCAACATCACCCACTCCTTTTACTCTACTTAATTCAGTATAAATACTGCGATAAACATAATTACTTAAATAAACATTATTATATCTACCGTCTGACTGTATAGCAATTGACATAAGTAAATTTTGTGAACTCTTACGCATATTAACACCAAGTTGTTGAACGATACTTGGTAAGATTGGTAAAGCAGAATTTAAACGATTCAATACATCACCAATTACATCATTTAAATTAGTCCCTGTTGCAAAAGTCACTACTAAATTATAATCACCATTACTTGACATAGTTGAATTCATATACGTCATTTGTGAAGAACCATTTATTTGGTCTTCTATGGGAGAAGCTACTGTTCTTTCCAGTACCTTAGCATTAGCGCCTGGATAATGTGCCGAAATAGTAATAGTTGGGGGTGTAATATCTGGATATTCTGCCAAAGGTAAATTTGCAATAGCGCTTAATCCACAAATTACGATAATTATTGCTATTACTGAAGAGAAAACTGGATTTTTAATAAAAAATCTAAACATATTATTTAACTTTCTATACTTTTATGTGTAAGATTAGATTTGTATATACTTGGTCTAACTACATGACACAAAATAATCTGCCACTCCTGCAAACACATTAGTGTGGAAGGCAGGAATCTATTTTTATCCAATGGTTTTTATGGATCCCCGTGTCACACGCAAGCGTGATGCACGAGGATGACAAAGTACTTCATATTACGTGGTCTATATTTTTGTGTCATGTGGTGAGATACTCGGTATAAAGTTCAAAGACGACGAGTATTTTTCATGATAAGTACAAAGTAGCTAGGCGCAACTAAAGTACCTAATACCACTGATCCTATCATTCCACCAATAATACCTGTGCCAACTGAATGTTCAGCATTAGCTCCAGCTCCAGTTGCGAAAACAAGTGGTAATGCACCAACAATAAAGGTAATTGAGGTCATAACAATTGGTCTAAATCTAAGCTTTAGTGCATATAAAGCACTTTCTTTGGCGCTAAATCCTGCATTAAAATGCTGTAACGCAAACTCAATAAGTAAAATAATATTTTTGGCTGATAAGCCAAGCAAGGTAATTAAGCTTATCTGAAAATATAAATCATTAGGCTGTTGTCTAAAAAACAACATGACGCCAGAACCTAATAAAGCAAAAGGAATGCCCATGATTACCACCAAAGGAAGCCGCCACATTTCATATAAAGCACATAGCACTAAATATATCATAGCTAAAGAAAAAACAAAGGCGATACCTGAAGTCTTTTGTGATTTGGTTTGCATAAAAGATGTACCAACCCATTCGTAATCATAACCTTTTGCATTATTCTGCATTTCTAAGGTAATAATTTTCATAATATCACCTGTGCTATATCTATTATTTGGCATAACAATCATTTTGGTTGCAGGATAATCATTAAAGCGCTCCACCATTTGTGGTGATTTATAAAATCTGGAAGATACTAAACTTGCTACAGATACCAATGCTTTTTGATTATTTTGTACATACATATTGGATATGTCTTTGGTGGTAATTCTATATTTATAATCACCTTGTAAAATAACCCAAATAAGCCCCTGCATTAAATATGCAAAATTAACATTATAATTACTATATATATAATGCAAAGTATTATATACATTCTGGATATTAACACCATAGAACTTAGTTTTAGCAGGGTCAGCTTCAATTATAACCTGCTCCACATTAGTATCAAGTAGATGATAAGCTAATTTTATTTCTTTGTGCTTCATAAGTTGTGCTTCAATTTCATGAGCTTTATTATCTAATTTTTTTAAATCCCCAACTGTTCTATCTTCAAAATAAAATTCTGTACCACCTGTTGAACTTAAACCACGTACTGGGGGCTGGTTAAATGCTCGAATATTTATGTTTTTATACCCATCATTTAATGAGTTTACATATTGGACTAGATCATCTACATTTTTATTTTTGCGATATTGCCAATTTTTAAGAGTAATAATAAGTGTTGCCGCATAAGAGTTTGCCCCACCACCAAAAAAGTCTACGCCAACTATTTGAATTATTTGATCTACACCTGATTGCTTTATAATCTTAGCACTTATTTCTTGGGATATTTTTTGTGTTTGTTGCAATCCAGAAGAGGTTGGCAAATAAACTGAAGCTAGAAAATAACCTTGATCTTCATTAGGCATAAAGCTTAAAGGAATAACTTTAAAAATAAGCACAACAAATATACTTGCAACAATTAATGTAATTAGAGTATATTTACCCCAATCAATAAATTTTTCTGCTATATTTAAGTAAAAGCTAGTGATCTTATCAAATATACGATTAAATCCTAAACTAAACCAATTTGGCTCTTTACGATTTTTTAATAATAAAGCACTTATTGCTGGTGTTAGAGTTAAGGCGGTTAATGCAGAAATTACCACAGTGCAAGAAATAGTAACTGCAAATTGGCGATATAAAACCCCACTTAATCCACTTAATGACATAACAGGTAAAAATACCACAGATAAAACTAAACCAATAGCAATAATTGCACCAAATACTTCAGTCATTGCTAGATTAACTATCTCTTTTATAGATAAGTCATGGTTTTTCTCTTTTAATCTTTCAATATTTTCAACAACTACAATTGCATCATCTACAACAATTCCAATAGCCAGAATCATTGCAAATAGGCTTAATGTATTTATTGTAAACCCAAATAAGTACAATAAAGCAAAGCTACCAATTGCTGATACTGGAACTGTCAATAATGCAATCAAACTAGCTCTATAGTTTTGTAAGAATAATAAAATTATCACCCCAACTAATATAAAAGCATCAATTAAAGCCCCACGCACATTAATAATTGAAGCATCTACAAATTGCGTTGCATCAAATCCTACCTTATAGTCCAACCCTTCAGGAAAGTTTTTGCTATCCTCTTGTAATTTACCTAAAACCAACTTTTTAACTTCGAGTTGATTTGCAGAAGGATCCATATAAACCTGCATTACCGCCATATCATAACTATCTAATTTATTATTTTTAATAAAATTTATTCTTGGCAACACATTATAACTTGAAGCTCCAAGTTGTACTGAAGCAACATCTTTTAAATGAATAAACGCAGTACCATTAGCCCGAATAACTATGTTCTCAAATTGTTTTGGATCAGAATACATTGAGCTACCAGCCACATTAAATGTTAACACTGCATTTTTAGTTGGCATAGCATTACTAGTACCTACCGTATATTCATTACTTTGTTCCTTAATTGCATTTGCAATATCAGTTGCTGTAATATTTAAGGAATTCATAGCATTTATATTAAGCCAAACCCTCATTGCATACGTAGTGCCATATAAACTAATTTGCCCTACTCCTGGTACTAAGTTCAAATCATTTAATAATGTCCTATTCAAATAATTACTCATATAGTATTTATCAAACTTACCTGAGCCATTATTATAAAAATTTAATACCATTAGCATATCAGGAGAACTCTTACGCACATTAACACCTAATGCCTGAACCACAGCGGGCAATAAAGGCATGGCAGAATGCACTCTATTTAGTACTTCATTAACAGCATAATTTAGATTGGTCCCAATTTCAAAGGTTAACCTTACCGAAACACTACCACTACCAGTACTACTAGATGACATATAAAGAACATTACCCACACCATTAAGTTTAGCTTCAAGTTGTGCGGCAACAGTTCGTTCAATTGTCTCAGCACTAGCTCCGGGATATTGAGCAGAAACAGAAATAGTTGGCGGGGATATATTGGGATATTGTGCAACAGGCATATTAAGCATAGCAATTAAGCCACACAAAACTATAATGATAGAAATAACGCTTGCAAGAATTGGGCGATCTATAAATAATTTTATTCGCATATTTTAGTTATGTATTCCCTGTAATGAAGTAAGAGTTATATTATCAATAACAATACCTAACTCTGGGATAAATGTAGGCTCTATTTCAAAACTTTTTATTTGATTTAAAGTGTTAATATTGCCTAGTTGTAAAACTTTTGTTTGAATTAAATCTTTTACATTATTTGCAATAACTTTACTGATTACAGTTAGTGAATTTAGCTCTTGATATTTAAAATATGTTGTAGGTACTGATATATGATAAATAATCATCATGTTTAATTGATAACTAGTTAATCTGTGTTTTTGATCTGCAGTGTTAACTTTAATAGATAAAGCACTACTTCGTTTATTAACTTCAATATACGTTAGTTTATTAATCAGAGGGATTGCAAAATGTAATCCAAAAGTGTACATTCTAATAGCATTATTATATTTATTACTTACAAAAGCTACTTGATGTTCTTTTACTGTAAAAATGCTGGTATATAAAACAATAAAAGCTAGAATAAATAACATAAAAATCTTTTTCATTTTATCTTAACTCAACACGATTGCGAATCACATCACGACTAAATATTCGCCCTGATTCGATATTATTGGTATTTTTATATGAGATAGCGCTTGGCGCAATAATTACTTCTTTAACTTTACTTTCTTGCAACTTGCTAATATTAAACTTAACTAATTCTAAACCATAACTAGCTAATTCTTGATTAGTTATATTTTTTATATTATTACCCATTAAGGTTAAATTTGAGGTATGTAATTCTAAATAAGTTTTGGAAGCTATATAATTGTGAAAACCTGCTTGTAAGCTCCAGCTAACCAAGCTTTCTACATTATCTGGATCTATAACATAATGATTATATAGCTTTTGTGGATCAGTTATTTTATAAGAAAATTGTGCTGTAGTATGAATTAACAATAAGTCTTTTGTTAAAGAATTATAATCCGCACCAAAACCAGATGCGCTACCAATAGGAATCATTTCACTAGCTTCAGAACTAATTATATCAACACTACCAAATGGATATGGGTAGGTAACTCCAAACTTAGCCCCATTTACTTGTTGTACAAATTTACCATTTTTGCTGATAAGAGCATAAGTTCCATTATTTATATAATAAACACCCGTTGCAAACCATAAAAATAAAAAACAAATAACTGTAATCAGAATATAAGCTGTATCACTAATATCATCATGTGTATCATTATTAGACTTATTGTTATCAGAAAAATTGGGTTTATTTTTAGTAGGTTTTCCTAATAGCTTTGCAATTTTTGCATTTAACTTATCAATCTTATCATCTATGCTAGTTTTTCCAGGGTTCATAAACTAATTCCTGTTTTTTTAAGTTTAGTTTGGAGTATGCCATTTTCTCAAGTATTGCTTGCTTTAATAAATCCAAACCTAGATTACTTACTGCACTAAGGTACACAGCTATAGGTTCTCCACTATTATTATATTCTATCTTAGGTAAGCAATCACCTATCAAATCAATTTTATTATAAACAATAAGAGACGGTATCGTATCTGCATCAATCTCAGATAATACTTTTTTAACATCTTCAATTTGGCGTTCTTTTAATCTTTGTGATACATCTACAACATTTAATAATAAATTTGCATGTACTGTTTCTTCTAGAGTTGCCCTAAAAGCTGCAACTAAATTATGCGATAAATTACGAATAAAACCTACAGTATCCGAAATTATAACCTCATGCTCACGTGCTAAATATAGCTTACGTGAGGTTGTTTGTAATGTTGCAAATAAGCGATCCTCAGCATAAGCACCCGCATTAGTTAAAGCATTAAACATGGTTGATTTACCTGCATTAGTATAACCAACTACAGATACAGAAAATACTCCGTTTTTATTTCGAGATTTTCTTTGCGTTTCACGCTGTTTTACTACTGCAGTTAAACGCGTTTTTAACGTATGGATTTTATCACGAATAAAACGCTTGTCTAGTTCTAGTTGTTTTTCTCCAGCACCACCAATAGTACCAGTACCGCCACGCTGTCTTTCCAAATGTGTCCAGCGCCCAATTAAGCGGGACATCATGTACGTTTGTTGGGCTAGTTCAACCTGTAAAACGCCCTCATTACTTTTAGTTCTAAGACTAAAAATATCTAAAATTAAGCAGGTACGGTCTCGGATATCAATATCTAAGCTTTCAGATAAATTTCTTTCTTGCAATGGAGTTAGATTATGGTTTACGACCAACATATCTATCTCCAACTGTGCACATAAAGCTTTTATTTCTTCAACTTTACCGCTACCAATAAAGGATTTACGGTCAACTACTGTGCGATTTGTTGTAAGCGTATGCACTAATTTATATTCAGCTGAGTGGACAAGTTCTTCACCCTCTGCAACTAAATCATCAAAATCTGGATCTCGATTAAAATTAACACATACTAATAAAACTCTTATATTACTCTTATCTATTAACATATTACTCAAAGTTTATTTAACCTCTGATAAATGAGTCTTTGTTGGAACAATTGTTGAAACTGCATGTTTATATATTAATTGGGTCATAGTATCGTTATTATCCCTAAGTAATATGCAGCTATCATCAAAGCTATTTATCCACCCTGATAGCTTAATACCATTTATTAAATAAATAGCAATATGTACTGTATTATTACATAAATCTTCTAAATAAGACTGCTGCAAATTATCCATAGATTATTACCCCTTTGTTGAGTATGGATTGCGGGTACCTTTATATTCAATCCGCATTGGAGTACCAACTAAATTAAATACTTTACGGAAAGAACGTTCCAAGTATTTAGTATATGCTTTTGCTATAGCCTCTACACTATTACCATGTATTATAATTACTGGAGGGTTTGAACCACCTTGGTGTGCATAACGTAATTTTGGTCTAAACTTACCCTTATATGCAGGAGGTTGTCGATTAACTGCCTCAATTAAGATTCTAGTTAGTTTAGGTGTTGGCATTTTAACAAAAGCTGAGGTATATGACTCATTAATTGATTTGAACAATTCACCAATGCCTTGTTTTTTTAATGCTGAAATATAATTAAATTTTGCATAATCTAAAAAGTGCAAGCGGCGCTTCATCTCATATTTTATGGCTTCTCTTTGCTCTTCATCTAAGCTATCCCATTTATTGATAGCAACAACAATAGACTTACCAGCTTCAACAGCATAACCAACAATAGTTGCATCTTGTTCAGCTATATCTAAGTGAGCATCTAATACTAAAACTACTACATGAGCATCACTAATTGACTGAATAGCTTTTAATACTGAGAATTTCTCTATCTTATCAACCACTTTACCTTTGCGCCTAATACCAGCGGTATCAATAATTGTATAGTGTTTGTCAAACTTTTCAAATGAAATATTAATACTATCTCTTGTTGTGCCCGCTTCATCAAAGACCACAACCCGTTCTTCACCTAAAATTGCATTTACCAATGTTGACTTACCTACATTTGGTCTCCCAACAACTGCAAAAGTAATACCTAAGTCATCAAGCTCCTCTTCTGTTGGAATAGGAAAATTCTTTAATACATCCTCTACTAAGCGAAAAATTCCATCACCATGACTACTTGAGATTGGATATAAATTAGGCAAGCCTAATTCATAAAAATCGCTTATGGCAACTACTTTATCTACACCCTCTACTTTGTTTACAGCCACATAAGTTGGTTTATTTAATAAACGTAGTTTATTGGCAATTACTTTATCTTGTGGAGTAACTCCATTTTTACCATCAACTAAAAACACCACTGCATCTGCTTCTACAATCGCTTGCTCAGTCTGGCGCGCCATTTGATACATAACACCATCTGTTATTAGTGGTTCAAACCCACCAGTATCAATTAAAATATATTTTCTTTTACCTTGAACTGCATCTCCATAATGCCTATCTCTTGTTAACCCAGAAAAATCTGCAACTAACGCATCACGCGTTTTGGTTAATCGGTTAAATAATGTTGATTTGCCTACATTGGGTCTACCCACTATAGCTATTACTGGTCTCATCTCTTAATGCACCTCATGAGAAACACTTTCAATGTCAATATCTAATGAACTAAACATATTATGTACATCAAATGCATTAAACGTATAAATTGAATTACAAAAGTCACAAGTAACTTCTATTTTGCCAAGTTCAGCAATAATAGACTCTATCTCGGACTTACCCAAACTTCTTAACATATTAGCCACATTTACATGACCACACCTACACTGAAAATTCACTGAATGTGGCTCAAATAAAACAATATCGTCTTCATTAAATAATTTATGCAATAAATTTGCTATGTCATTGCATAATAACTCATGCGCTCTTAATGTTGAAGCTAATATAAAGACTCTTTCTACTTCATCAACAAATTGCTGTTCTATATCTGGCAACTGTTGTAATATAAACCCCACCACTTTATCCTTTGAATATGCCAATACAAATAAAGTTTTTAATTGCTCTGATTGTAACATATACTCATTGAGCGTTGTAGCTAAATCATTTCCAATTAAAGCAACAATACTTTGATATGACATATCACTAGAATCAATACTAATAACCAATCTACCATCTGCTATCGCATCAGAATAGCTGATTTGATTATCTTCATGTACACTACTACCAAATTTTGCAGTAGCCCTCACCTCAAACTCATTGCTGCATTCACTAACAACTAGATCTAACTTAGGGTTATCTTGTATTTGAGCAACAATCTTACCATCTAATTTTAGATTGGTAGTCATTAAAACATTTGCTGCTAATAACTCACCTAACAATTGTAAAACACCATCAGGGTATTCTGCTTGCTTTGCAATAGTCTGCCAAGCATCCTCTAAAATAACAAATGCACCACGTAAAGGTAAATTTTCAAACATAAAACGACGTACAAAACTGTTTTTCATAACACCTCTATATTGAATTGATGTAATAATGTAATTAAGTAACTACTAAGCGACAATTATGGTTATATTTTTTAGCTATCCATCCACCTCTAGTACTACTGTGGTATATACTTCCTGCACATCATCTAGTTCATCAAAAGCATCTAATAGCTTTTGCATTCTCAAAGCTTCATCACCAACTAGTGCTGTTTCGTTATCAGCTTTCATTATCACCTCAGCGATTTCTGGCTTAAAACCTTTATTCTCTAATAATTTTTTAACTTCAAGAAATTCTGCTGGGATAGTTATTACTTCTATTGAACCATCATCATTAACTAAAACATCTTCCGCACCAGACTCTAATGCAGAATCCATTATTGTATCTTCATTAATTCCAGGAGCAAAGATTAATTGACCACAGTGTTTAAATTGGAATGCTACACATCCGTCAGTTCCTAAGTTGCCACCATATTTACTAAATACATGACGCACCTCAGCTACTGTCCTGATTTTATTATCAGTTAAACAATCAACAATAACCCCAGCTCCGCCAATACCGTACCCTTCAAAGCGCAACTCTTCATAATTAACTCCGTCCATTTCTCCAGTACCGCGTTTAATTGCGCGCTCAACGTTATCTTTAAGCACGTTGTTCTCGCGGGCTTTCTCCATAGCTAAACGTAATCTAGGGTTAGAATCAGGGTCTCCACCCATTTTGGCAGCAATGGTAATTTCTTTTATTAAGCGTGTTGTAACTTTACTTTTTTTAGCATCTGCAGCAGCTTTTCGATGCTTGATATTTGCCCACTTACTGTGACCCGCCATGTTCAAAATTCCTAAAAAATAAATTAGTACAGTATTATAACACATGCGAGGAATTACATCGTTACTAAGTAGTTACAATTCATATAATTGGGACTTAGAACAAGTTTTTAATTTTTTATAGAATGAGTTTAATTTATTGCTTTCAACCTCCCAATTAAAATAATTTAATACAGCCTTTCGTCCGTTTTCTCCCATATTTTTAGCAATATCCTGGTTATTCAATAGAAAAACACATGCATCGGCTATTTCTTGTGGCTTATGTGGGTTAACTAATACCCCACACTCATATTTTTTGATAATATCTTGCCATAATTTAAAGTTTGAGGCAATAACTGGGATACCAGCTAACATATACTCAAATAGCTTAATTGGTAACGATTCAACATAACTTGGTGTGGGTAGTAAAGTAACTAAACCAATCTTAACCCTAGATAGTAAATCAGCTATCTGCTCTCTATCTAACACTCCAACATAATTTACATACTGATATCCATCTAATTTAGATAAATTTTCTAATGAAATATCCCCACTAATTAGCCCAGCTAATTCTAAATCTAAATGACTAATACTTAGTGAAATAACAAGCTCTTGAATACCACGGGTTCTAGAAATGCTCCCAATATAAGATAATTTGTCTTGTCTGCTATCCCAATTTACATTTAAATTAGATAGCTCGCTTAATAATGGATAATTACATACTGCAATAACATGAGAGTTATATCTACTAAAGCGTTTGGCAATTATTGGTGTTGCGGTAATTATCCCCACAAATCTTTTACTACAAAACTTTTCTAAATGGCTAACCCCAAAAGATACCAAGGGGCGCATCATTCTAGGGATCCAATGTTTACTCTGCACCTGCTTAGGTAAATCCTCATGTACATCATAAATTACCTGAATACCTTTTTTAGCTAATTTATAACCAATTAATAATATTTCCGGGTCATGAAAATGTACTACCTCAAACTTAAGCTCTAGTATCTTACGATAAATCATATATGGGGTTTTTAGCATACGACTAAAACGCCTGCTAGGTTTACCTACATCGATAATATTAACTCCGTGTTTTATCTCATCACCTAAGTCATCAGCAACAATTAAACTAACTTTATAACCTAAATTAGCTAAAGTCACACATTCTTTTACAAAAATTCTTATATCGTATCTAGTATGAGCTGAAGTTACATGACATATACTCACCGTCTTTGAACCCTGAGCTTTATCAGAAATCATATCTTCGCACCTTTCAAAAAACTTTCTGCTAAAATAGTATAGTCATGGTGCTTAATTACATAGCTATAACCATTTTCCCCTAAAGTTTTTAAGGACTCTTTAGATATAAATTTTAGTTTATTAATTGCCTCAATAATTGCCTGAATATCTTGAGCTGGAACTGAAATACCACAATTAGCTTCAGCAACTAAATCATTACCTGCGGTTACTGAATGTAGTATAGGTTTCTTAGCTAACATGTAATCAAAGAGCTTATTTGGACATATGCCAAAACGGTAAATAGGTAATTTATGCCATCCTATATATAAGGCATCCATTAGATTTAAAAAAGCCGCAACTTGGTTTTTGCTAATACGTGGCAAAAAAAACACATTAGGTAATTTTTCTTGTTGGATTTGGCTAACTAATTGAGCTTTATTTGCTCCATCGCCAACTAAAACAAATGCTACATCTGGTACATTTTTAGCCGCTTTAACTAAATATTCCAAAGCATTAGATTCCCCCATACCACCAGCATAGCCAATTAAAAACTTAAAGTTGTTTTTTATTTCACTAATTTTATCAATATGTAGTGGCGGTAACTTATCCTGGTTATCTAACCAAGCATTAACTACCACCCCGTTAGGAATGTATAAAAACTTATCCTTACCCATTCCATGCTCACACATGTAATTTTTGGCTTTAGGCAATAAACTAACCACCTTATCTGCATGTTTATACGCAAAATCCTCAGCACGCTGCATTAACCAAATAAAGGGATGATATTTTGACATACCTCCAAGCTCCATTGGAGTTAATGGCCATAAATCATGCACCTCATAAACAAATTTAGCTCCAACTTTATCAGCTATCTTTTTAGCAACTCTAGTATCAAAAGGATAAGTTGAAGATGCAATTACCATATCTGGTTTTAAGATTATTAGCTGAGGAATTAGTTTCTTTACCCGAGATAAAAACTCAAAAATATTAAATACTCGCTTAATACCATTTGCCCCGTATGCTGAAGTTTTACACCAAATATAATTTATGCCGTCAATAGTTTCATGCAAATAATTAGTACCGTTTGGTATATCAATATTTTTCTGGCGTAAATGCGAAAAACTACTAGCAATAATCGTAACACTATGTCCTAACTTTACCCATTCACGTGCTAAATAATATGGACGATACTCCATACCATGTTCAACTGAACCCGCATAATGATTTATGTAAATAATGTTCATTTATTTAACCTTCAAGTAGATCAGTAGTATATGGTAATTCCAATGTTTTAATACTAGCAATTGCATTACCAGCAATACCTTTAATTGAACCATACATATTTATAGTATTGTCTGTTACTTTATCAATTTGTTTTTCGCGTTGCTTCCATATTTTAGTCATTGCTCGTTTTTCACTCTCTAAGTCAGATTTCATCTGTGTAAATCCCTCTACTATAGCCTCAACTTGCATTCTAAACTCATTACTCGTTAAAAAGCCATATAATAAGCCCATTTTATCAGTTTTGTTTTCTTGAGAACGCATAGCTAAATGGATTTTAATCACTTGCTCACGTAAAATGGCAACTAAGCCCTTAAACTCTTCATAGCTACATACCCAAATACCATCAACTAACGTAATACGCTCCACGCCTCTAGGATATACATCAGTAACTAATACCCCAATATCTGCACCCTTATCACGCATATCAGCCTTAAATTTTTCTATCCACTGATTCGAAAATTCCTTAGTGCGCTTACTCTCATAATAAATCTTACCACAGTTTTGCATTTCACGAGTATGAACAATTTGCATGCAATCCGCACCTCGTTGACCTTTTTTAATTTCTTCAATATTATCAAAAGGAAACTTGTCAATTAACCACTCTTCAATTGCCAGTTCCAATACTTCACCCTGAAGCTGCATTGAACCTTGCTCTGCTTTACGCTGTGCCTCTTGCAATTGATTACGCAGCATATTAAGCTGCTCTTCTTTTTCTCGCATTTTCATTTCACTCGCATCGCTTATTTGCTTTTGTATCTTGTCTCGTTCTTGTAACAACTGCTGATTAAAATCTTGCGAAGCCTTAGCCATAATATTTGATTCTAACTCATCTTTTTCACGCTTTAATTGCGCAATCTCAGCCTTAGATTTATTTAATTCCTGTACCTGCAATGATTTTTGATTAAGCTCAGCTTGTAAAGACTTAAGCACTTCTGATTGCTCATAGCCAATCTGCTCACGTAACTTAGCCTCAAGTTTTATTTTCTCAGCAGCCAACTGCTCACGAGTAGCTTTATTCACCTGCTCAATAAGCTCTTCTTGTTGTTTAACTAATTCTTGCTTTACGTGTTCAACTTTTGCTAACTCTGCATCATATTTATGCTTCTCTTTGATAAGCTCAGCAGAATATTTTTTCTTGATATCTTCTTCTAATTGATGTGAAAGTATTTGGTTTACATCAATCTGGGTGCCACATTGCGGGCAGTTGATTGTTGTCATATTAGTCATATAAATCCTTGATAGAGAAATGAATAATTAAATTATTTATTTTTATTTATGAGCTTTATTATGTCTTCAAATGCTAAAGTTTTCCAGTCTTCCCGCCATTCCGTAAAAAATCTAATATCTTCTGATTTTGGAGTAGGATTTGCATCTAAAATTTTTGCAATTGTAGGTGTTGAAATTGCATCACCCACAATTAATGCTTCTCTTGACTCTAATGAAGATAGTACGCCTCCATAACTAGCCAACACTTCTGGCAATAATCTTGTAACATAAGATTGATCTTCCGGATTATTTAATCTCATCACTACAAAATTATTACATTGAGAAAATACAGTGCTGGATATTTCTGATGGTCTTTGACTTACTATCATTGCAGAAACACCATATTTTCTACCCTCCTTAGCAATTCGCTCAACTGCCAGTCTAGTATTTTTATATCGAGACTCTTCGTTTTTTGGAATATATTTATGTGCCTCTTCGTAAACTAACATAAATGGGGTTTCATTTGTCTTATGTTTGGTTTTATATCTTGTAGAATAATAAGCAAAATCAAAAACTATTCTCGAAATAATAGATACAACAATTGATATAACCTCAAACGGCAAAGAACTCAAATCCACTATTGTTATATTTTTACTTTTTTCATACCCCAAAAGATGACGAACAACATCTTGAAAATAGTCTGTATTATGATCTTTTCCATCTGTTTCTACTGTATTCAATAAAAACTGTAATCTTTCATCATTTAATTTAGTATCTAATCTAGATAAAAAACGATTAAATTCACCATTAAATGTGCCATTGCTCGCTTTAGTCTCCTTTGTCGTTGAAGGTGTAACAAATAATAATTTTTTATTAAAATACACTTCAGTATCGTCAACCAAATCCCCATTTGATAATTTTGGTTTATTTACTTCTTTTTCAAGTTTACTAACTACTTCGATATTTTTATTATGTATGTAATTATAAACTTCTTTTATACTAAAATAAACGGGGCTATCATAAGTTATTTTTAGCTTAGGGTTGTGTTTGATTTTATTTTTTATAACTATCAATCTCAGATTTTAAGGCTTTAAAACCTTTTACCCTCAATATATAACTGGCGTGATAGGTATTTTTACAATTTTTCAAGTGTTCAATAAAGCTTTTTTTTTGTAATCTGTCTCTCTGATTGATTTTTCTTTATAGCTAAATTAATTATTATTTTTACAGCATTAGGTAAATACAACATTCTAGACTCAGCATTAGATACTCCCATAATAGATTCGAGAATATCTATAAGATCTATTTCTAATTTATCATATAGCTTAGTTAATCTCCATTCAAATTTTGATATAAAATTTTCTACATTGGTATCGTTGATTAATAATTTATCAATTCTTTTTGCTTTTTTATTATGCAAAATCTTGAATAATTCTGGAGCATCTAAATTTGGTAAAGGTTTATTTTTAATTTTATTTTTTACATAAATAAATAATTTATAGCTAATCTCATCAGATGGATTATGAATAAACCTATTAAACATTATAGCAATAGGTTCTGCTATCATTCGTATCAATATCTAAATCCTCAATTCCTTCAACCGTATGTACAGCATCAGATTCACTTTCCAAAATATCTTTTATAGAATGCAAGAATTGATAATTATAACCTTTAATTGATGCGTCTGCACTTCTGTTATTCTTAGTATTCACTTAATACTCCAACATATGTTAATTTAATTGACTCAATTTAGCAGATCATTACCTCACTTTTTGGGTTGGTTATATCTGCTTTACTTTACGCTCATAAAATACAACTCCAACCCTATCAATATGCTCTTTTAATTCATCATTAGAAATATCATAATAAACAGATAAATCAATCATATACGGCAATAATAACTCATCTAAATCATCAAAAATATCCATTTGTAATTTATAATCTAAGCCATCGCCAAATAAAGTTAAATCTATATCGGAACCATTCTTATAATTACCTTTTGCTCTAGAACCATATAATACAGCTTTATCAATTTGTTTATATTTTTTAAATACCCCATGTATCATATCAATTGTTTTATCTGGCAACCCAAATTTCATAAATCTGTCTTTTCTAAAAAACCATTCATTATGACTTGTAATTTTAAGAACTCTTGATAATAAATCGGAATAACCTTAATAAGTTTTTGTGCAGTATCCTCATTATATGTATGCGTTGATAAATTACGTGATTTGATCATATCCATCCAAATTTCACCGTTCTCAATTAAGCCTCCTTTAAAGGCCTCTCGAGTGGCATCTCTTGAGCCTATTATTCCAGTTATCCCCTGATATTCCAAGTAATCCTTAAGAACATTCCATGCCAACTCATGATTATATTCAAAAGCCTGAATAACACCTTGCTCTTCAATTATAGATAAAACCCTCTGTTGCATTATCTCTATTCCAAGTTTAAGCTGTTTTAAAGCACGAGTAAAATTATTAAATCTTTGTTTCCAACGAATATCAATATCCATAATTATCACACCTTATATTAAATTTAATTGCTACAGCTCAGATTGCCACGGCATTATGCCTCGCAATGACAAAAATGTCCAGTTATTGATTTTTGTTTATAAGTTTTAGCTTGGATAGTTTATTACAATTGAAGTACAAGCAACACCCTTTATTAAATTATTACTTGATACCTACAATGTTCTGAAAATTTTACATAAACCGCACTGTACTAAGTTCTTATTAGTGATAAACTCAAACTATACGCCCATGGTGCTAAAGTTTTAGCGCACATATTATAACTACCATTAATGTAATTAAACTGAATCTTATAATTAGTATCGCTATTATCTAAAAAATAAATAATATCAAAACTATCTTTAACTTTTTGTATATTGGTTATTGATTCCACATAACGCTTAACCACAATATCATCTGGTATATGGTGTCCGCCATTGGCAACTCTCATAGCAATCCGCTTTATATTTAAATCAACACAATCTAGCCCCACAAAATATCCTATGACATAATATCCACGTTTTTTAGCATCTATGATTCTATTAACTGTACCATGACCACTTAAAGTACTCTCTAAACAAACGTTTAAATCATTATCTAAAGCATAAGAATACATCTTTAACGCTTGTTTGGCAGATTCTAGCTGATAGTTTTGAGGGTATTTTTCTTTATAAATGCGATTTAGCGCATCAGGATCAATATTAGTTTGAATATCACTCAAATTTAAATAATTACGCAAAGTGCTTTTACCACTACCATTAGAGCCAATTAAAAAAACTGCTAATGGGGTATTATTATAACGCAATTGGATCTGGTTAATGATTTCTTGATTTATAATATTCATAATTAATTCCATAACTTAATTGTTTATAGACTACCACATCATTGCTAAGCAATGATTCGTAAGTTACTACCCAGCCTATACTATAAATATTGAGGTTTACTTGCTCAGGGGATCCATAAATTATTATTGTGCATGGATTGCGTGTCACACGCAAGCGTGATGCACGCAAGCGTGATGCACGAAATGACAGACTTTGTAGTAATATTCGCAATAATATATTCCTAAGAACCTGTTTAATATCTTATTTTAAAATATATTTTGTAGAGCAGTATGGACAGATAATCTCGCCGCTTGGCTCTTTCTCTATTTCTAAAAATACTCTAGGGTGAGAATCCCAGCTAACCATATCAGGCATAGGACAACATAATGGTAAATTATTTTTTGTTATCTCAATTAATTTTTGTTTGTTTTCATGTTGCATTTTATTATTATCTCTTTTAAAAGTAAAATTTATTAACTTTAATGGAATTGCTACAAGCATACACAATTATAACAAGAAGATTAATTCCGCCATGCACCATTAAGTACATAAGGAAGCAATCGACATAGTTAAAATTGCTGTAGGCGCAGTAGCAATTGAGGAATAACTTCGAAGAGATCCCCTACTAACCCATAATCTGCATATTCAAATATCGGTGCATTCTGATCTATATTAATAGCAATTACCGTTTTTGAATCTTTCATACCAGCAATATGTTGTACTGCACCTGAAACACCAAAAGCAAGATACACTAACGGCGCAACAATTTTGCCTGTTTGCCCGACCTGAGCATCATTATTTGCATAACCCGCCTCAACAGCAGCACGAGTTGAACCAACTCCAGCATTAAGGCACTTGGCTAATTCTCGTATATTAGTATCAAAAGCCTCTTTTGAACCTAATGATCTCCCACCTGTGACTACTACTTTAGCATTAGATAAATCAACTGGCTTATTATCTATGTTTATAGTTACAAATTTTATTTTATTACTAATTATATTAGTGTATTGAATTTCCTCAACTTCCGCTTGAGTATCTCTTAAATCAAGATGTTCATTAAAACTAGTACATCTAATTGTCAGCAATTTAATGTCGTCTAATGCCTCAACCTCAACTAAAACATTACCTGCATAAATAAACTTTTGATAAATATTAGGAGATATAACCGCACTTACTTCACTAATTTGCCCTAGCTCTAAAATACCTGCAACGCGTGGTAATAAGTTTTTACCAAAGCTATCAGCAGCAATTAGTACATGCGTGTATCCTCCTACAATCTCAGATATTTGTTTAGCAATATTTTCAACTAAAATATGTTCCAAACTTGCATCATCAAGTTTTAAAACTTTAGATACAACTTTATATTTTGCAATTTCATCCACAATAGAACCTAAGTTATGCCCCACTACTAATACATCGCATTGCCCAGATAATTTTTTAACCGCGCCAAATACATTAAATAAATTAGATTCGGGATTTTGTGTGACTTTATGTGTAATAACTAGTATTTTCATTATATTAAATTACCTTCTTTGCTTGTAATACTTCAAATAGTTCAGGCACTGTATTTATAAATTTACATTGCTTTTTAACTTCACCGTCAAAAGCCTTTAATAACCGAGTAGTTGAACGTAGCTTAATATCCATATCAGAAAGCATTAAGTGCTCTAAAGGCTTTTTTTTAGCTAACATCAATTGTGGTAGCTTAATAAAACGAGGTTCATTTAAATACAAGTCAGCCGTTAATACAGCTGGCATTGATAGCTCTAATACTTCAGTACCATTATCTAGTTCACGCGTAGTAAGCAAAACATTACCTATAACCTCAATCTTAGAAATAAATGTGCTTTGCGGATAATCTAACATCCCAGCTAGCATCTGCCCTACCTGATTAGCGTCATCATCAATTGCCTGCTTACCTAATAAAACCAAATCTGGAGTTTCTCGCAAAACAATTTGTTGCAATATTTTAGCAATAGACAAAGGCTCTAACACCATATCTGTCTCAACTAAAATAGCCCGATCACAACCACGTGCTAATGCTGTACGTAAAGTATCAGCACATTTTGCAGATCCAATTGAAACCACTATAATTTCAGTTGCAATTCCAGCCTCTTTTAATCTAGATGCCTCCTCTATCGCGTTTTCGTCAAATGGATTAAGCGACATTTTACTATGTTCAATATCAACATCAGAATTATCTGATTTTACCCTAACTTTTACATTGGCATCAACTACACGTTTTGCACAAACTAATATTTTCATTTTTGTACCTATTAAATAATTAACAATGCTCGCTCTGATGAAGCTTACGAGTAACCGTAGCTATTCTGACACCTTGAGCTATAGCTAATTCCTTTTCATCAGCGCTAATTGGCAAATCATCTTTCATGCCAGAATAATGCGACACCCCATAAGGAGTACCTCCTGTTGTAGTAGTCATTAGTTTACTTTCGGTATAAGGTAAGCCAATGATTAACATTCCATGATGTAATAATGGTATCATCATAGATAATAAACAAGCTTCCTGACCACCATGGATAGAACCACTTGAGGTAAATACACAAGCTGGTTTACCAGATAAAGCTCCTGTTAACCACTCATGTGATGTACTATCTAAAAAATATTTTAGATGGGATGACATATTACCAAACCTAACTGGGGAACCTAATGCTAAAGCATCACACTCAACTAGATCCTCTAATGTCACATATGGGTTTCCAGCATCAGGGATAGCTGGTGAAATTGCCTCGCATACTGGCGAAACTAATGGTACTGTCCTAATTCTGGCTTTCACGCCATCAACACTTTGTATACCACGAGCTATTAAATTTGCTAAAGATTTTGTATTACCACCTGAGCTATAATATAAAACTAATACTTCAACCATATGACCAAATTCCTTAAATTGTTTTTACATGCATAAATATTTAAAATTCCTTGCAAGATATATAAAAATAAGTTACAATTATCTATGCATACAATATTATACCAGTTTTAAGGTGCTAAACAATGTGTAAAAAATTACTCTTGCTATTAAGCATCTGCGCAATTAGCACATTGGCTAATTCTGAACCCACCTCGACTAACTTTATGCTGATGAATAATTATAACTTACGCCAAAGCCAAAATATATGGGATCGAATGCAACAAGGATTTCAATTAAATTATGAAGAAACCAAACTTGTCAAATATTATGAAAAATTCTATACTAAAAACCCAGCAACTTTTGATAAACTAATGAAAAACGCCACTCCTTACTTATACTACATGTTAACCCAAACTGAACGCTATGCACTTCCCAGCGAACTAGCATTAATTCCCATAGTCGAAAGTAATTATGACCCATTGGCAAAAAACCCAACTGATGCATATGCTGGAATGTGGCAATTTGTACCTATCACTGGAACCAGATTTAATCTAGCACAAAATAATGATATCGATGAACGTAGAAATATTGTAAAATCCACTAATGCCGCTCTTATTTACCTAAACTATTTGCATTTAATGTTTAAGCAATGGGATGTTGCCATTGGGGCTTATAATTGGGGTGAAGGTGGAATGAGTAAAGCTATCTATGCCTCCAATCAAAAAGTTGGCAATGTGCAATACAATGAGTTACAATTACGTAAAATTACCGCGGCTTATGTACCTAAAATAATTGCTTTAGCAAATATAATCCGTAATCCAGAGAAATTTGGTATTAAGTTATCCAATATCCCTAACCAACCATATTTTGCAATAACCCACCCAGTGAATAACACTAAAATTCAAGATATTATAGAACAATCTAGCGTTAGCACATATAATTTTAATATTTTAAACCCTCAATTTAAAAATTCTAATTATACCCTAAATAACAATATGCAAATTTTACTACCAGTACAACAAAATATAACTTATTTAGCGCTCAACAATACTAATCTAGATACAAATACTAATACAACAGTACAATCATCAAGTAATAAACCTTTATCATACAATGATGCTGCAGTAATTGCAGCTAATGACACTAACAATAATGATCCTATAAACAGTATCGGATATGCAGATAATCAAGCCACAAATAATAATTCTGATGCTATTAATACATTAGTATCACAAGCTGAAGCAGAGAATGTAGCAATTAACCAAGACCAAAATTTAATCAAAGCTTCTAATGTAACTATGGATGATAACTCAAAACCTATATTAATAGTTGCTAGACTACCTAATGAGCAAAGTAATACCCATAAACAACAACTTAATAACCTAGTAGATAATTTAGATGAAAACAATAATGTGAACTACCACACTAAAAAGGTGGCTCACCCATTAACAATAACTAAAAAACATGTACACTATAAAGTAAACCACGGGGATACATTATATTCTATTGCGAAAAAATTTGATGTGAGCGTGCATGAATTGCGTAAAGATAATAAGATTAAAGGAAGCAATGTAAAATATGGGCAGATCTTAAAAATTAAAACTTACCCATATAATGTGAAAGATGCATAACTATAGCACTAAGCTTCTTAGCATCCACACATTTTTCTCATGTATCTGTAACCTCTGTGTGATTAAATCAAGTGTTACTTGATCTTCAGCTTTTTCAACACAATGTAGAGCATCACGAGCAGTTTTTAATACAGTTTCTGTTGATAATATTAAATCTTTAATCATCGCAGTTGCCTCTAAAGCACTATTAGGCTCTTTAATTTTAGTTAATTTAGTGAACTCATTATAACTCCCAGGAGCAAGAAAACCTAAAGCTCTGATTCTTTCAGCAATTAAATCCACAGCGATAGCTAGTTCAGTATAGTGACCTTCAAACATTAAATGTAGCGCATTAAACATTGGACCGGTTACATTCCAATGATAGTTATGGGTTTTTAAATATAAAGAGTAAGTGTCCGCTAATAAGCTTGCCAAATGCTCAGCTATTTTAGAACGATTCTCTTGTGTAATTCCGTCATTGATTTCAAAAAATTGTTGTTTTAACATTTTACGTATCCTTTCAAAATAATCTTCCCCTGATATTATAATACAATACACAATAACATATGTAATTTTATAAAATGAGCATTAGGTACTATTTAATTCCAAATTTTTTGTTGGTTTCATTATGCCTAGCATTATCTTCAGTATGTTGGTATTTCATAGTTGTTTCTAACATACTATGACGTAAGTTTTCTTTTACTATGCGAATATCAATCCCAGCGTCTACCTGATGAGTTGCCGAAGTATGCCGCATCCAATGCGTGGAAACTTTTTCAATCACAAAGGCTGCTGCTGGGTCTTTGATTTTAACAAATGTAGCAATTTTAGAAGCTGTACTTTTAATTAGCTTATACAACATAGAATCAGTAATTGGTAAATATACCCCGATACCTGACTTAAGACTAACGACAATTGGTAATTGCGTTTCTATGGTACTTGGATAGTCACTTAGCTTTAAAGACCTTCTATAATCTATTAAAGCACTTAACAAATCATTAGTAACGGGAATTTCCCCATATTTATTGCCCTTGCCTATTACTTTTAACCACCAATTATCATGCTTATTCATAAAATCACTCATTCGTGCATTTACAATTTCGCTTCTCCTACAACCCGTCAAATAAAGTAAAAAAAACACCCATTTAGTACGCGCGTATTGCTGTTGCTGTAAAATGCTTTTCTTCTGCATCTGCTCAATAAATTCAATGACATAAGACCACTCTTTATGCGTTAAATAGCGCTCAATACCTTTATTTACTACTGGCTGTGCTTTTCTTTTAATCAAACTAAATGGATTTTGCATTAAGTAACCACTTTGTACTAAATAAGCATACATTGTAGTTAAAATTTGTAAATTTAAGCGAATACTTGATGCTGATAAACCTTTAACAAAAGGCTTCCAATCTTTACTATTACGTGGTTTAGAAGCTCCACACCAAAACTCGTGCGGGCTTGGAGATAATAAAAATGCTTGATAATCTTGAATATCCTCCCGTGCTACACTAGATAACTTTAGATTACGCTGTATACACCATAAAATAAACCGTTCGGAAGTCTGCCTATAAGAAATAAAAGTATTTGGACTATCACTAAACTCAGTTAGCCAAGTCTTAATTGCATCAATATCATTATTAGCTTTTATAGATTTTTGCTCTTTATTAGGAGCAATAACATCAAAACTTTTGGCAATTTCATACATCGCTAATGGATTATTTTTCATAACAGGTTCTTTCTTGTCTAGGTTCCAACTAATTGAAGATTTAGTAGGTTAAATTATAGCAGAAATTATTAATTATAGTATAATAATGTATAAGTACCTATTTTAATGAGTATACATGAAACTACAAAATATAATTGAACACCATTGGTATAAAAATATAAGTTTTATTTTAACACTAATACTATTACCTCTTAGCTATCTCTTTTTAATTATTAGTAAGAGTCGCTATTATTGTTACAAAATAGGAATTTTTAAACAATCTAAACTTAGAGTACCAGTGGTAGTAATTGGTAATATTAGCGTTGGTGGAGTGGGTAAAACCCCTCTTACTAAACATATAGCTACTAGTTTAATTGAGTGTGGTATATCCGTTGGAATTATCCTACGTGGTTACAAAAGTAACGCATTAGGTACAACAGTTGTGACTCCAGATGCAGACTGTCAATTAGTTGGTGATGAAGCTTTAATCTATGCACAAAATAATATCCCAGTTGCTATTGGTAAAAACCGCTATCTTGCTGGATTGCAATTGCTAAAAAAATACCCTGATATAAAAATCATTCTGACAGATGATGGTCTGCAGCATTATAAATTATATCGTGATTATGAAATTGTAGTAATTGATGCAACCCGTATGATGGGTAATGGGTATTTATTACCCATGGGTCCGTTAAGAGAATCTGTAACCCGTTTAAAAACTGTTGATGCAATTGTAGTAAATACTTCGAATATAGAAGAATTGCGTAACAAATATAAATTATCTCAAAATATCTTAGTAACTTCCCAAAAATTGGTGCTACAAGATGTTTATAATCCAATTAGTTGCGTGTCACAGCAACCAAGTTATTTTGTGAATAAAAATGTAGTGGCGATTTCTGCCATAGGCAACCCGCAAAAATTCTTTGATTTTTTACAAACTAATAAAATAAAGTTAGATAAAAAGATAGCTTTTCCCGACCATTATTACTTTAAAGAAAAAGATATTCCAGATAACTACGACTTAATTTTAGTAACTGAAAAAGATTATGTTAAATTGTCTCACTTCAATAATGCTAAAATATGGGTTGTAAGAGTAAATATTGAACTAGACTCAAATAAATTAATTAATCAAATAATTAAGATTCCCTCACTATTGTAGCCACATTTATATGGAATCAATGGTCTGCAACGACATAATTTACGGCTTTATGCTTTATAAATAACCAATTTTAAAATAGATAATAATAACTGGCATAATATAAATGATTGCTATACCGAAATCTTTGAACTACAACAATTTATAAAATAAAATAATTTTAAGGCTTAATATAAAAATGTTAGATAATAAATTACTAGATATTTTAGTTTGCCCATTATGCAAAGCTAAAATTGATTATGACAAAAAAAACAATGAATTAATTTGCCAAAAATGTAAACTTGCTTACCCTATTGATGAAGACATTCCTGTAATGTTGATCGACTCTGCCAGAAAGCTTGATAATGAATAAGGGTTTTTCAGTAATAATCCCAGCACGTATGCAATCAGCAAGACTTGCTAATAAAATGATTTTAGATATTCATGGTTTGCCACTTATTATACGTACCGCAAAGCAAGCTTTACAAAGTAATACCAAGCAAGTAGTCGTGGCAACGGATAATAAGCAAATTGAAGCTATTTGTAAAGAGCATAAGATTGATGTGATTATGACTAAAGAAGAGCATCAAACAGGAACCGACAGGCTTGCAGAAGCTGTGAAAACTCTAGGGTATAAAGATGATGAGATTATTATAAATGTCCAAGGTGATGAGCCACTTATACCACCACAACTAATTAATAACCTCGCAGATTTTATCATACGACAAAAAACCCAAGTTGCAACTATTGCACATAAAATTTATCATGAAAATGAAATATTCAACCCAAATATTGTAAAAGTAGTGCTAAATAAAAATAATCATGCAATGTATTTTTCTCGTGCGCCAATACCTTACCATAGAGATGGTTTTATAGAAAAATTAGATTTCATATTACCTAATGGTATTAATTTTCTGCGCCATATCGGCATATATGCATATAGTGTAGAATTTTTAAAGAATTATAGTGCCATGCCGCATTCGCTAATAGAGCAAGTAGAAAAACTTGAACAACTAAGAGTTTTATACAGCGGGCAGAATCTATCAGTTCTTGTAAGTGAAATTATACCTGAGGGTGGGATTGATACTATAGAAGATTTACAGCGAGTTAGAAAAGGAAAAATATAATATGAACAGTATTAATTTAACTAATACACTGGGTGCTTTTATCATTAGAGGAATAGACAGCAAAGTATTTTTGCAAGGACAGCTTACCAATGATATTAATTTACTTGATAATGAGGATTATCAGTATTCGGCATACTTAAATAATAAAGGTAGAATGTTTGCAAGCTTTCTAATCAAAAAAGCTTCAGAAAATGAATATTGCTTTATTACCACCTTGCCTTTATTAGATAAAATAATTACCAGGCTCAAAATGTATGTATTAAGAGCTAAAGTAGAGATAGAAAAACTAAACCTAAATATTATTTTTACTAATAATACTAAGCATGATACAGGGATAAAATTCAAATTACCCCATCACCACTATATATATCTAACTGATGAAAACCTAGATAATAGTAATACTAGTATGTGGAAAGAGTTTCTAATTAATAATGGAATCCCGCTTATTTATCCTGAAACACAAGAGCAGCTTATCCCACAACATGTAAACTTTGATGAGTTAAAAGGTCTTAATTTTAAAAAAGGCTGTTATATAGGTCAAGAAATTGTTGCACGTATGCATTACCTCGGTAAATCTAAACGTAAAATGTACCGTTTTTTATTAGATCATGAAGCTAAAATTGGACAAATAATTCTAAGCCCAAAATTGAACAATCAGGAAATAGGAACAATCATAGATATAACTAAGCGCGGGAAAAATTATATTGGCTTAGTTTCTCTACAAAATGATTGCATTGAAGATGCATATCTCGATCTAGCAAACCAAGAACAATTACTAACCCAAAAAATAGAGTATTAAAATAGATGGCAAAATTATTTTTTCGTTATTCTGCAATGGATGCAGGTAAAACCTTAGACTTAATAAAAGTTGCATATAACTATAAAGACCGTGGACAACATACATTAGTTATTACCTCAGAAATTGATAAACGTGCAGGAATGAATAAAGTTAAATCCCGTATAGGACTAGATAAACCCGCAGTTTCAACATCCCCAGGAGATAATATATTTAATCTTGTAGAAGCTGCAAATAAAAAACAAGCCATTGCTTGTATTTTAATTGACGAAATTCATTTTTTTGAATTAGAACAAATTAATCAAATTTCTGATGTTGTTGACTATCTAAAAATCCCCGTAATCTGCTATGGCTTACGTTCTGACTATTGTGGACGTGCGTTTACAAGTAGTGCTCACTTATTAGCTATTGCAGATACTCTAGAAGAGCTTAAGACTATTTGCCATTGTGGTAAAAAAGCCACCTTTAATATGTTAGTTAAAAATGGTGTAGCAGTCAAAGAAGGCTCCCCTGTAGTGGTAGATGATGATATGCTAAAAACTCAAGATACTAAATATATCTCAGTATGCCGATTACATTGGAAAGAGGGAAAAGCATCTTCAACTGATTAGTAAGGTGTCGCATGGTTCGTAATGACGTGGATGTAAAACTAATTAGGAATATTATGAATACTATTGAACCGATTAAAGCATTTACCGATAATTATATTTGGTGTATCCATGACAATACAAATGCAGTAATAGTTGACCCTGGTGATGCTGAGGTTGTAATTAGATATTTGAATAGTAAAAAGTTAAATCTTAAGGCTATTCTTGTTACACATAAACATGCAGATCATATTGGTGGAGTTTCAGCACTAAAAAAGCAGTATAATGGTGTACAGATATACTCATTATTACCTGAAATTGCCACGCATCTAATCTCAAATGGTGATAGCATAAAAATAGATTTAGCAAATTGCATGACATTTAAAATAATTGCTTTACCTGGTCATACCTTAGATCATATTGCATTTTATGGGAATGGGATTCTATTTTGTGGCGATACCTTATTTTCAGTAGGGTGCGGTAGAGTTTTTGAAGGCACTTATGAGCAGATGTATCAATCATTAATGCTAATTAGAGCTTTAGATGATGATACCTTGCTATACCCAGCACATGAATATACCTTAAAGAATATTAAGTTTGCAAGAACTATAGAGCCTCAAAATAATACTTTAACTCAATATTATATTAAGTGTTTAGATCTTGTTGCTAAAAATATACCAACACTTCCTATAAAGCTTGGATTAGAAAAGCTTATAAATCCATTTCTAAGATGTGATGTTTTAGAATTAAAATTAGGTCCTGCATTAATCAAATGCTCACCCCTAGAAATATTTACTCACATTAGAATATTAAGAAATGGTTTTTAACAATATTAATATATTATATAGTGCATGGATTCCTGCCTTCCACACTTGTGTGTTCGCAGGAATGACCAACGTTGCTATTTATAATTTAATATAGTCTGAGGATTTGGTAACGAATTAATTATTTTTCATCCAACTTCCGTATAAAGGATTGGGTAAAATAAAATATCCATTTGAAAACATATTATATTTACCATCTTCTGCTGATTTAGTGATTAAATCTGCTTGAAAGAGTTTTGGAAAGTCTTGGATATTATCCCCAAAATATGCAATTACTGCATGAGATGGCAATATATTAGAACATACCATTAATTTGGTATCGCAAGTACCTTTTATTACTGCATTAAAGCGTGGATTTTTATCTGAGGGATTAGGTGCGGTTTTTCTGTTAGCTAATACTACTTGATCAAAACATACCCCCTGAGATTTTAAATTATTTATGGTGGAAGCTAATACGCTTTTATCATTTAAAGTATATGAACCATCACGATTACTTAGAAGAGTAACATAACCACCGATTTGCTTAATTTTACAAGTAAAGTTTTTAGCCCCTGGTAGCTCTTCTGAAGCTTCAGCTAATACCACGTAACGACTAAACTCATCTTCACTACTCACATCACCACATTGTTTATAATACCACGAGTTATCTAGTGTGGTTTCATCAATATCTAAAATAACCCCCCATGGTTTATGATGTTTATTGTAAGCCATAATATATTTTAAGCCATTATTAAATGTTTGATGATACAAAGCTCTTTTTTCTACTGAATTACGATACCATTTTATAACATTACTTACCGGTTTTGATTCAATAGAACTATCTTTACATATTATATCATTAGCATATGCTAGATTGACACCTAATAAGACACATAAAATTAAATTTAGTTTGCGCATATAATAAAAGCTCCTTTAATATATTACTATTTATGAGACTGTCACACTAAGACACGAATATCTTGCTCGCAATGACAAGCATGAGTTTACTGCGCTAAGAAATAAAGATCTCGCTTGCAATAATGAACTAAATAATTTGGTATATTACCATATATAGTATAATCATGTTATTAATTAATACTGGATATTATATGGCTCTTATACTTGGAATTGAAACCTCATGTGATGAAACTGGCATTGCTTTATATGATAGCCAAAAAGGAATCATGGCTCATGCTTTATATTCACAAATAGCACTACATAATCAATATGGTGGCGTTGTGCCAGAATTAGCATCGCGAGACCATGTAAAAAAAATTATTCCGCTAATTAACCAATGTGCTTTAGATGCAAATATTAAATTAAAAGATATTGATGCCATTGCCTACACTACTGGCCCAGGACTAAATGGCGCACTTTTAATTGGCGCATCGGTTGCTAATGGCTTAGCTTTTAGTTTAAATAAGCCAGTTATTCCTATTCATCACCTTGAAGGACACCTACTATCACCATTTTTATGTGAAGATAAACCCAGCATGCCATTTATTGCACTCTTAGTATCTGGAGGGCATAGCCAATTAATTGCAGTTAAGCAAGTTGGAGAATACACCATATTAGGTGATACCTTGGATGATGCGGCAGGAGAAGCCTTTGATAAAACTGCAAAAATGCTTAACTTGCCCTACCCAGGTGGAAAATATATTGCTTTACTTGCTCAAAATGGAATTGAGGAATTTAAACTACCTCGCCCAATGCTACACAGTAATGATTTACAATTTAGTTTTTCTGGATTAAAAACTGCGGTAGCAACCCTAATACATAAATTAGGCGGAGTAGAAACTTTAACACAACAAACCAAATGCAATATTGCAAAATCAATTGAAGAATCCATAACTGATGTTTTAGTAAAAAAATCTGTTGCTGCTTTAAAAACAACAGGCATTTATCAATTAGTAGTCTCAGGCGGAGTAAGCGCTAATTTACAATTACGTCACAAATTAGGGCAAATACCAGAAATAAAAGTATATTATCCACCATTAGATTTATGTACTGATAACGGTGCAATGATAGCACTAGCTGGAAGCATGCGTTATCATTTAGCCAAATTTGATTATAATTTTAGCGTTACCCCAAGGTATCCTCTAGAATTAATTGTATGAGATTGCCACAACTTAACTATAGCAAGTTTCTCAATGACGTGTAAAAATACAATTATTATAACTATAACAGAATTAAATATCCTATGACACTAAAAAATATATTAGAACAAATTTATCCAACTAAACAATATAATGTTATTATTGCTGATGGCAGGTTTCCTAAGGATCCACACTTACACCATTTAATAGAAAACTCAGCTACAACAATAGCTTGTGATGGGGCAGTTAATAAACTTCTTAAACACAATATGATGCCTAATTATATTATTGGGGACTGTGACTCTATAAGCTTAAAACATTATAAACAATTTGAAGACCGTATTATCAAAATTGCTGACCAAAATCATAATGATCTAACTAAAGCAGTTAATTTAGCAGTAGAAAAAAAATTAGATAATATAATAATTTTAGGGGCAACTGGAATCCGTGAAGACCATACTATTGCTAATATTGCACTGTTAATTAAATATCAAACAAAAATAAATAACATTGCTATAATTAGTGATTATGGAATATTTACAGCATGTATTAACCCAATAGAAGAGCTTCCCACCATTGTTGGGCAACAAATTTCACTATTTACTACCAACCATGATACAATAATCACGTGTAATGAACTAAAATGGCCATTAGCAAATTATCAATTTAAATCTTGGGAAAATGGAACCTTAAATCAAGCCTCAAATAATCATATAAAAATCTCTTGCAATAACCCAGTTATTATTTATCGAGCATTTTGTATTAAAAATTAACCTGCAAACAAGCAAAAACCAAACACAACCATCTGATAAACAACAAAAATTCAACACGACGTTTTATGCATAAATCATCTTTATCAAAAGCCAAACAATATTTTTAAATTACTGTTAATATTACTGCTCACAATTGCTTTATTTTGATATTAATATTAAGCAATTAGCTTGATTTTCATAAATATTTTAAGGAACTAGTTATGATAGAACGGTATTACCACATCCAAAGAGCAAAAACATCTGACTCTATTAAAGATAGTAGATATGACTCCATGAAAAAAGTGCGCTTGGTTTCAAAAGATAACGATGGGATTGCTCAAAAAGAAACTATAAACTGTAATTTAACAACAAAATTTAATAGCATCGTTGAAGACATAAAGTCAGATAATACTAATGAATATCTACAATCTAAATTTGATAATCTTTCATCTGCAGAAGTAACAGAAACAGCTATGGCTTTATTTTACTACAGCAATGGTAAAAAATTGCCCCAAATTTATGATTTAATTTATCCAAAGAGTAAAAACTTGCACCAAAATACTAATTTTCATAACAGGCTAAAATTAATTTGTAATGCAATAATAGCGAAACTATCTACATATAGAATTGATAAAAAAAATACGCTTAATCCAAACCAAGAAAATTTTCACAAAAATCTCTTGCAATCAGCTAGTAATGCAGTTATTGCAATAGAACAAGTAATCCATTGCGAATCAATAAAAAACACCCCTGCTGGAATAGTTGAAGAATTTAATAGTTTTCTGCTAGATATAGAAAAAGTTAATCGAACAATTAAAGGTGGTGGGATTTTACATAATGAAATACAACAAGCCACTGATTTAAAAATTAAAGGCTTAAGCGATGTAAACGCAGAAGGCAAAAAAGTCATATTTAATGGCTCTAATACTGTAGAGAGTGTTGTATCAAATGTCTCATTCAATATGGGTTCATTGACTAGTCAAGTAGATACTAGCATAATAGGCGCAGCTCATGGTAAAGAAATTTCTAATATAAATGCAGGAATAGGCGCCTCTTTTGACGTATTAGCTGCTGTGATTACAGTAATTAATCAAAGTTCAAAAAATGTTTGTGATGCTGTTCAACAGGTTATTGGTATTCAAAAAGAACGGGGGTTAGTGTTATACGACTTATTATTAAAATCTGGGCATCAGCTAACAGATAAAGAACATAATTTTTTTGAAAAATTTTTAGAAATAAAACGCGGAAATGGATTTGATAAATTTTTTGGTAGCTTAATAAATACTAATCACACTAAACAGCTTAAACAAATTAGAAAAAACCATGAATCAAATCGTAATAAACCCGCCACAAAATTACCTAATTTAAAATCACATGTGGAAATTGAAAATGGCTTTAAAAACCTTATAATAAACAAACACTACGATAAATTAAAATCCGATATAGAAAGCCTAAATTCAGAACAAAAAAAATATGTTGTTAGTCTGATTTTTGATATAGATGGGTTTAGAGGAAACTTATTAGCACACATATTGAATACCCCCATAGAAAAAAATGGGCCGTGGGGAGGGAAAACATATAAAGCAGTTGTAGATGATATTATTGAGATTCATCAAAACGAAAAGACTGTTACAGATATACTTGGAATGGACTATTTTAAAATTATTGATTATCTTAATGACTACAGCAAAATAAATAAATATGATGCACTCATTGATTTTACTAATATCATATTAGCCATAGAACTACATACAGGTTTATCCCCTAAACAAAAAGAAGGTTTAAAATCAGGATTGCAAGAAGAGCTAAATAAAAAAGATATGGGTACGTTTAAATTTACTAGAGTTAAACAAAACTCGTCATTAAGAAATCTAGCGGCAACTGCTACTGCTTATCAAGGTGCAACTCTATCCTCTGTAGCAAAAGCAGTTGCAACCGACTATAATGCAACAGCACTTACGTTAAGAGCATCGCGAACTGTAGCAAGTGGAGTCGGATATGCTGTGATGGGAATGATTCCATCTGCAATAAGCTATTTTGGAAAAGGAAATACAACCACATATAAAAGCCTACAACAAACAATCAGTGGTGGGAATATTCAAAGATTAACCAAATTTTTAGAAGATAATAAAACTCAAAAACAAAAAAGCAAAGAAGAAGAAGATCAAAAAAACACAAGGTTCTCGCGAATTATAGATACAATGTTAGAAGCCGCTAAACAAAATTCGCCAGAAAAATTCGGAGATGAAAGTGTTCAAGAGCTTAGGGATAAAATTCTAGGCGAAGCCAAATCTGAGATACCAGTAACATCCATAAATGAATTAGCAGTCCATATTTCTCTGAAAGATACAAATATCCAAACTGTTAGAGATAAAATTAACGAAGCAATTAAACAAAATAACCCAAAAGAAATTTTTAGCACAGATGGTATACTTAGAACATATGATTATAAAATACTATATTATGCACTAACCCAAGATATTGATGGCGTTCCTTTACTACATAAATTATATGAAAGATTCCCAGAAGAGGGATATAAAGATCTAGTAACAAAAACATGGCAAACAGGCTATAGATCTTATATAGGCAAGGATAAGATAACAGAATTAGGAGATTTATCAAAATTTAAGCAACATATTGCCAAGATGGCACCTCAAACTCCTACTGAAGCATTATTAAAATTTTATGAAGTAATGGCTCTAATTAGTTATGAAGCGAATGAAGAAAGCCTAATAGCTAAAATTGGATATTTTACCCAAATAATATCAAGAGTAGAACATGATATAACATCTAATTGGCATAATCTAAGACTTACTAATACCAACTTAATAACTGCACTTAATATTACTAATTCTGTAGCCTATGGAATGGCAACAACAACAATATTTTTATCTGCCGCAATACTCCCTCTAACAATAGCTTTATTAGCACTAGCTACCGCAGTTCGTGGTGTAGTATCTGTTGGAACAAAAAAACTCACTTATCGAAATACAACAGAATATAAAATAGCTAAAAAATATTCATCAGACCTTATCACCAAGCTATCTAATCCAAATAAACAAGCTTTAAAAAATAGCTTAAAAAACCAATCAGGAAAAATACATTTTAAAGGAATAACAGATATATTAGAAAGTAGGGATAAGCATCAATATAGTATCACAAATCCAATAAAAATTAATAATCTCTTATCATTAAATGAATATCTTAACCAAGATGACTTTAAAAATAGATATCAAACTGATTATAAATATATTAACAATACAAGTTTACAAAATGTTATAGATGATATGATATCTAACATTACCGCTGAGGTCACAGATAAATACACAGCCAATGAGTCTTTATTTAGAATTGCTCGTATTATTAAACTAGCAGATATAAAATCAGAAGAAAAAATAAAGCTCTTGTGTTGTTTAACAAGTGCATTTAACTATAGATTATTAGAAGTATCCCTACGCTTATCTAAAGATAGAGATTTATTTCGTATTCGCAATTATTTTGCTGCTGATATAATCAATACTACACTTGGAATGGCTGCCAACGGGATATATGCTACCCCTATAAGTGGAGTTTACCAAACAATAGCTGGTGGTAGCAGTGATACTCTTATTGGGTTTTCAAGTAGTTTACTCTTAACTAACTCATCTGATAATAATACCAAAAGCTTTGCACAATGTATGGCTTTTTTAAAAACATGTATTATAGACGAGATGCAGGTTTTAAAATCAGAAAATCCAGAGTCCGAGAATCTAAAAGAAATGGCACTTCCAATATTAGCAATACCTACTAATAGAATGAAGAGCTCAATAGGTACAACCACTAGCGTTAAAAATTATAATGCCTCGATACAAAATACCTCAAGTGGTAATGTGTATTAGGTTAAATTTAATTTGACAATCAGTTTTATCGTAAAAAAACCTATAACTCATGGGAAGAGTTGTAGGTTGATGTAAATGAGTTGTTAGGTAAACACAATGAATTTTGTCCTTACTCTTCTAGATGATGGGTTTAATAACCTTCCGGGTTATTAATTTGCCACCGCCAAGTATCACAACACATATCATCAAGATTAAACCTGGTCTGGAAGCCTAATACCTGTTTAGCAAGCGTAGCATCAGCATAATATTCTGCTACATCTCCACTACGCCGTGGTAAAATTTTATATGGAATACTTTTACCTGAAGCTTTTTCAAATGTTTTAACCACATCAAGTACCGAACAACCAATCCCTGTACCAAGGTTTAAAGTGATCATTTGACCAACTTTACTCTTAAAATCAAAATATTTTAATGCTTTAATATGTCCTATAGCAAGATCTACCACATGGATATAATCTCTAACTCCCGTACCATCCTTTGTAATATAATCATTACCAAATATTTGCAAGTAGTCTAATTTACCAGTAGCAACCTGAGCAATATATGGCATTAAGTTATTTGGAATTCCGTTAGGGTTCTCTCCAATAAGACCCGAACGGTGAGCGCCAACTGGATTAAAATAACGTAAAATAGCTATATTCCATGATTTATCAGCATGATAAATATCGGTTAATATTTGTTCAATCATCATTTTTGTAAACCCATACGGGCTTTGTGGAGATATTTTACTATTTTCTTTAACAGGGACTTCCTTTGGCTGTCCATAAACCGTAGCTGAAGAACTAAAAACAATTGTTTTAACTGAGTACTCTTGCATTATTTGCAATAATAACAAACACCCAGACACATTATTTTTATAATAATCCAAAGGCTTTTGTACTGACTCACCAACTGCTTTAAACGCAGCAAAATGAATAACTGCATTAATTTTATGTGTTGTAAAAATTAAACTTAAAGCATCTTTATCACATATACTAATGGGGTAAAATATAGGATGAACTCCAGTAATTTTTTCGATTCGATCTAATACTTTTTTATTTGAATTGGATAGATCATCAACAATAATAACTTGACAATTATTGTTAAGTAGCTCTATAACAGTATGTGAACCAATATAACCTGCACCACCAGTAACTAATATTGTACACTCTTTCATATTAAAGCTCTAATATTACACATTTTATTATTTACTTTCAATTATTTTAGAATTAGTTATTAATTGGTTTAAATAATCAGCCGGTACTAACCCAGTTATTATTTTACCATTTGGTAGGATTATCGTTGGTGTTTCACTAATTCCAAACTTATCGGCTAGTTGTTGAATCGTTAATAATGTATCTGCATTATTACATTTTATTTTATCTGGTAGTTTCTTATTATCAACCATCCAATCTAAATAAACCTTTTCTGGGTTTTCTGCGCATAATATTTTTTGTGCATCTGATTTTGCCGATTCGTGTATCGACAACGGATATAAATAATAATATATCGTAACATCTTTTAAATTAGGAATTGTTTCTTGTTCTAGCCTCTGACAAAAAGGACAATCTGGATCAGTAAAAACAGCAATCTTAGACTTGCCATTACCAATAATATGCCTGATGGCAATCTTTAATGGCAAACTACCCCAATCAATAACACTTACATTCTCCATTGCTATTTGAGTCAAATTATCTTTTGTATCTAAATTAATCATATTACCAATAAAAGCATAATGCCCACTACCATCAACATAAAAAATTTTGTGCGCAGATGTAATCTCATATATACTACTAACTGGTGTATCTTTTATATTATCTATTTTAATTGCTGGTAATGATTTAGCTAAGTTATTTGTAATAGCTTGCTTGGTGGTTGAGGTTACGGCAAAAACATTTAAGGTGTTTAACCACAAAAAGAAGCCTAATATTAATACTTTTTTTATCATAATTTATCCTTTAGAAGTATATACTCAAAGTATTTGGATTCATAACTAATTATCTCTAAGTAGTTTAATTAGTGGCTTTGTATACGTACATTACACGACTACCTACAATATTATCATACTTAGCTATATTTAATAACTGAACATTATGAAAATGCGTTCTTAGTGAATCCATTGCAAGTAAATCTTCATTATTACACAAATAAATTGCAGTTTTTATGGGACTAGGTAAATTACCATTCCAATATTGATACATATGGGAAAACTTAAAATCATTTAATACGTATGCTCTTGATAAATCTAGATAGAACCATGCAGAAGATGCTGTGCCATAATCACAGGCTAACACTACATCTTCTTTTTTTATGTAAGGCCGTGCTTGCAAAAGAAGCTCTTTAGTACCAAAAAACGTATTAACAACTTGGATTTGTGGCTTATTATGTAATGCTTTAGGAATAAACACAAAAGGAAACTTTAACACAACAAGCACAATAATAATAAACCCAACCGAAGCTTTATAAACCCAACGATTATTAGTTGCATTTAACCAATAAGCAAGTAAAACAATTGCTGTAACATATGCAGGAGCGGGCCAATTAGCTTCCATATGTTGAAAAAAAGACCTAAATCCAAAAAAGCTAAGAACAAAAATAAACGGCCACAATAAAAATGCAAGCTTATCATCTCGAATATTAATTTTAAAATAGCGTATAGAAAAAAACAATATAGCTAAAAAGATGAAAACTCCAGCAATTAAAACTTGACCACCTAAGTAATCAAAAAAACTAGCAAACTCTAATTGTTTCTGAAGATCCATTCCATGATGTATCTGAAAACTAAATGAAATCCAATCATGCTGATAATTCCAGAAAATCACTGGCAGAAAAACCATCCAAGATAAAAGAAAAGAAAGATATAACTCTTTTTTTAATAAGTAACTACGATATTTATTAGAGAAAATCAAGAATAAAAATAGACTAGGGAAAACCAATATTGCAGTATATTTAGATAGTAATGCGCATCCTGCAAAAATGCCTGCAAAATATATATATTGAGTTTTATTTTCAAATACCCAAATATAAAAACAATAAAATATACATGCCCAAAAAGTAAGCAAAGGAGTATCCGGAGTGGTGATAAAAAACACAGCCTCAATTAGTGGAGAAGCTAAAGCTAATAATATAGCGATATCTGCAACTTTTTGCCCAAACATTCGCTGAGCTAATTTATAAATTGTTATAACAGTTATAGTAGTCAAAAATAAATTAGTAGCTCGCACTGCAAATTCAGAATTCCCCAAAATTGAAAATAATCGAATAAAATACCCAATCATTGGAGGATGATCATAATATGATAATGATAAATTCTGCCCGTATACCCAATAATAGGCTTCATCATAATGTAATTGAAGTTTTGTATTACATATTGCATTAACTAAAACAATAACCAAGAAAAAAAATAAACATTTTTTATTCATGTTTACTATTTCCTTATGAATTTATTAAATAAGTAAATAACAAACTCTGCAACTGACCAAACTATAATACCACTAAAAATAACATCTGTAAAGTAATGACCGCCCTGTAACATTCTAACTAACCCAATAAAAAACCCACAAAATATGGAAATTATTAACCCTTGCCTACGTCTACCTAAAATTAAAAAAGGTACTCCAAGAAAAAAACCTATGCTTGCATGCCCAGAAGGAAAACTATTATCTGTTATTGCTCCAAAATTAGGTGCATATACTGGTCTAAACTTCTTATGATCCCTTAAAACCTGATATGGCCTCGGACGTCCCCAATTACCCTTTAAAATAATATTAGTGATTAGTCCACAGCTTAGAAAAAGAGATACTAATAATATAATTGTAAATTTTCTAGTTGTTTTAAGATTATATGGCAAGCTCTTACTAAAAATCAATGCTAGTATAGATAACGATATAATCATTATAACAATCACAGGAATTAAATTATATGCTACCCTACACCATAAGTGTGTTTCACCATAAAATGAATGCAGCAACTGATTATAAGATAATGTAGATAGCATATAATCTATATTAGCAGAATATATAATGAATATACTAAATACAATAATACATGATAAGGATAATAATGATTTTAGCATTATTATTTAACTGTTTTTACTACCATTACGCATGGCATCAAAAAATTCAGCGTTGTTTTTTGTATCACGGATTTTTTCAGTTAAAAAAGTAATTGCTTCCAGTGATGACATAGTTGCCATAAGCTTACGCAATATCCAAACTTTTTGTAATTGATCTTTAGCTAACAATAACTCCTCACGTCTGGTACTAGAACGTGAAATATCAATTGCTGGATACATGCGTCTTTGTGACATATCCCGATCTAAATGCAACTCCATATTACCAGTACTTTTGAACTCTTCATAAATAACATCATCCATACGTGAGCCTGTATCTATTAGTGCTGTTGCAATGATTGTTAGTGAGCCACCTTCTTCAATGTTTCGTGCTGCACCAAAAAATCTTTTTGGTCTTTGTAGTGCATTAGCATCAACACCACCAGTTAATACTTTACCTGATGCTGGAGACACAGTATTATATGCTCTTGCTAACCGCGTTATAGAATCAAGTAAAATCACCACATCACGCTTATGCTCTACTAAACGTTTAGCTTTTTCCATAACCATTTCTGCTACTTGCACATGGCGTGATGCTGGTTCATCAAAAGTTGAAGCCACAACCTCACCTTTTACTGAACGTTGCATCTCAGTAACCTCTTCAGGTCGCTCATCAATTAATAATACAATTAATTCTGCATCCGGTAGGTTATCTGTTATTGAATGAGCAATTTGTTGAAGCATAACTGTTTTACCAGTTTTAGGCGGCGCCACAATTAATGCCCTTTGGCCTTTACCAATTGGAGCAACAATATCGATTATTCGACCAGTTAAAGAGTCTTCACCTTTAATATCACGCTCTAATTTTAAATGAATATTAGGAAAAAGTGGGGTTAGATTTTCAAAAAGAATTTTATGTTTGTTAGCCTCAGGCTCATTGCCGTTTACTTTATCAACCTTTACCAAAGCAAAATATTTTTCACTTTCTTTTGGCATACGTATTTCACCATCAACTGTATCACCAGTTTGCAAGCTAAACCTTCTAATTTGGCTAGGGCTAACATATATATCATCATGACTAGCTAAGTAAGAAGTATCTGGGGAACGTAAAAAACCAAACCCATCCGGTAACACTTCTAATACACCACTACCATAAATCGTATCACCGCCCTCAGCTTTTTTACGTAAAATGGCAAAAAGGATATCGTGCTTACGTAATTTACTAACACCCTCAATATTAAAACTAGCTGCCATTTCGATCAATTGCGCTATATGTAAATCTTTTATTTCTGATAAATGCATAAAAATCCATAATAAAAATATTAATAAGTTATGGCAATGGCATAACCATCGCCAGAAGGATAAACGGAGATTTCGAATTGATAAATTTGAAATTCTAAGAAAATATTTGATACTTATACATAAAGATAAACCGAGGTTTTAATAAGATAGAACATAAGTAGATTTAAAATTTATACTAATTATGCTTATATATTACTGTCAATAAAGGCAGTCAATTGACCTTTAGGTAAATTGCCAACTTTTGTGCCAACAACTTGTCCATTTTTAAATAGTAATAATGTTGGTATACCTCTTACACCATATGTAGCAGCAGTTGCAACGCTTTCATCAACATTTACTTTAACCACTTTTAATTTTCCATTGTATTCTGAAGAAATCTCGTCTAAAATTGGAGATAGCATTCTACATGGACCACACCACTCCGCCCAGAAATCAACTAAAACAGGAACATCTGATTTCAAAGTGTCAGAATCGAAAGAAGAATCCGTTGCATAGATTACGTTACTCATATGAATTGTATACCTTAAAAAATTTATATAGCATAATTATACTACAAATAATTGCTTACGCATATTTTTTATTGCAGCTGTATAATCTGGGGCTTTAAAAATAGCGCTTCCAGCAACAAAAGCATTAGCGCCTGAGCTTGCTATACTAGCAATGTTATCTATATTAACCCCACCATCTACTTGTAATATAATATTAGGATTAGTTTTATTGATTAATCCACGAACTTGAGATATTTTATTTAATATTCCAGGAATAAAAGATTGTCCACCAAATCCTGGATTCACTGACATTAATAAAACCATATCTATTTTATGTAAAATATAATCTAAATAAGAAATAGGTGTGGCAGGATTTAAAGCAACACCAACCTTTAAACCATAACTTTTAATTAGTTCGATACTTCTATCTATATGCGTACTAGCCTCTACATGAAATACAATAATATCAGCTCCAGCTTCTGCAAATTGCGTAATTAACGCATCCACAGGAGATACCATTAAGTGTACATCAATAAGAGCATTCTTAACATATGGGCGGATAGCTTTGCATACAAGAGGACCAACAGTTAAGTTTGGTACATAGTGATTATCCATAACATCAAAATGAATCCAGTCTGCACCAGCATTTAATACACTTAAAACCTCATTACCTAAGTTAGCAAAATCAGCAGCTAAAATACTTGGAGCTATAATATATTTTTCCATAACTAAAAGATCTTCTTTAAAAAAACTACCAGTAATACAAAAAACAATAGTGGATCCATTAAATAATCCCATAAATTAATCGAAGTTTGCAATCTAAAATAATAAGCAATGAAAGCAACTAACCATAAGCATGCACTTAGTTTACTACATCTCCACAATATTATCTCTACAACTAAAAACCCTAAGAGTAAATATATATTTGGAATAAATCCAACATCATAAATAGAAAAGGAAGTAAACCCCAAAGCCGATAAATATAAAACTGTACCAACAGATATAACTATTATGGCAAAGGCTTTAGAAAATATTTTAAAGTCTAAATTAAATAAGTTTTTTACAACTATTAATAATGCTAATAAGAACGTTGTAATACTTAAATCACTAGTGGTTCCACGCATCATCCATAATATATTATACCCCATATGAATAGGAACCAATACACTAAAGGCAATTACAAATATTATATACATAATCTTATTTAGTATGGATTGCTTTTTAATCCGCGGGATATTTAATAAAATGCATAATAAGACCAATATATTAGTTACCATTGCTATATAATATGTCATTACAAAGCTTCACTTTCTTTTGTATTTAGCCACCTAGTATTGAATCGTACATGCTTAATATATTTACGTTGCCATGTATAAAGAATATCGACTATATCATTATGAACTTTAATTACAGGATAAGAAAACTCCCCATCTAACGCTGAATCTTCTAAATATACAATATCTTTCCAATAATATCCATTACGAGTTATTGAAATAGCTAACCTATTGCGGTTGACAATATTTCTTATCATTAAAATTCTACCATCACCTAAACTTGCAACAGCAATTGATGAATCTTTATTATATAAATTAGTAGCCACAAGCTTACCCCAAGTCTTACCTGTATCATGTGTAGCCTGTGTATACAATGTAACATCACTATTTATATGATTCCGAAAATATGCAAATGCTGTAGTTGGTGAATCTATAGCTATAGCTGGCTGAATCATACGATTATAGCTGTTTATTCGGAGTTGTTTAATAAACTTTCCGCTAGCATCAAAGTATAAAATTTCTGGGTAATAACGAATGGCTTCATGATATACTGGTAAATAAAATCCACCATTGGATAAGGTAATAGCAGAGGTTCTAACTAAAGTACTAATATTAAAAATTGGACTAAGCACAATTTTTTTAGCTTTAGACCACGAAACACCATTATCTAAAGAAATTAAATGATTTAGGCTACTACCACTCCAACCACCAATGCTAACTGATAAAACAAATAAATGTAATGTATTATCTACTGCGCGGTATATAACTGGATTTCCAACCTTTTTAATATACATCAGCATATCCTGTGCCAAACTTATACGCGAAACAATAGGATGAGCTTTGCTCCAGATTCCGCTTTCAAAATAAGATTGCCAGATTTGCACATCTGGCTTACCCTCATGGCTACCTGCAAACCATAAGGCAATTAATGAGCCATTAGGTAATAAATCTAACGTAGCGCTATGTGCTGCTAATAAACAGTTTGGCTGAGGAATAAAAGATGATTCAAAAAATGGTTTAATCATATTTGAATCAGATGCTAATTTTTGACTGGTTACAAAATTTAAATTTTTAGTAAATATTGTGGGGGCTTTATATAAAGAAAGATATACAAATAAAACCAATAGTATAATAAATGACAAGAAGCTTAGACGAGCTAAGTATCTTGTTGTCTGATATCGCATAATATTTTTAATTCGCATATAACTTATAACATAAATTTATTTAGAAAACAAAATTTTTGGTTTTATATTTGCTTTATAAACAATAATTAATTTACCAATATGCTGCACTAAATATGAATTGGTTTTGCTACATATCTCTTCAATAAGATTATCTCTAGTATCTCTATCTGCACCAGATGCTTTGATTTTTATAAGCTCATGAGCATCCAGATTAATATTAATTTCTTTAATTACTGCTTCAGTTAATCCTTTATCGCCAATCATTACAACTGGATCAAGATTGTGTGCTAATGCTTTTAAGTGTTGTATTTGCTTAACTGTTAAATTTGTCATGATTTTTATTTGTTCCTTTATTTAAATTTAATGATTATGTACTAATTTGGGTAAAACCCATTATCCAGTATTTGATCAATTGTCCAAAGACAATTTATAGGAAAAACTGACCCGTCTAAGCCAGTTTCTCCAGAAGCTTTAAAAACTTCATCGCTGTAAGCTTCAACATTATAGTTTATGCAGCTAACTACTATTCTATTTCTTTGTGTTCTTTGTGTTCTTTGTGCTTATTAAATGCATAAAAAAATGTACACGACATCATTACTAAAAACGCCCATACGGTTATTGGTTTATCAGAACCTAAAATCGACCACATACAAAATGTAGACGCCACAACACCTAGGAACACATTACGCAAATATGCGCCTCTTGGTAGCCGTTTATAACCAATTATTATAACCGCAAATCCAGAATAAATGTAAGGAATTAAATATAAAATTACCGACATCGTTATTATTTTACTAAACTGCTGATTTGCACTTGGTGAAACAGTCGCAATTACAATAACACTCATAATAAAAGCTAATACTATTAAGCCAATAGCTGGGATTCCTTTACTATTAGTTTTAGCAAACACTTTAGGAAACAAGCCATCATGCGCTGCGGCTTTAGCTGTTTGCCCAATTACCATAGTCCAGCCAGCTAATGAGCCTAAGCAGTTAATAATAGCACATACAGAAATAATAACCCCTGCACTATGACCCCATATATTCTCTAGCGCATCAGCAAATGGAGCACTTGATTGTACTAGTTTGGCATTAGGTACAATACCCATAATTACCGTACAAGTAGCAATATATAACAGAGTTGCGATAATAACTCCACCAATGGTAGCCAAAGGAATATTTCTAGTTGGGTTTTTTATTAATGCCGCTGATACACATGCAGACTCTACACCAATAAATGCCCACATAATATTATTAAAAGAAGAGTTAACCGCATTAGCTGCTGATTGATGTGACACATTCCAAGCACTAATAAATACATGATAATCAAACCAATGCCAACCAAAAGTAGCTAAAAATATAAGTGGAATTAATGCTAAACTCAAAGAGCAAGCTTGAATAATACTAACAATTTTTGCCCCTTTAATATTTAAAAAAGTAAAAATCCAGATAATAGCAATTTGAGTAACAGCTGAATTTAAAGGCAAGCCAAATATTGGATAAATATTTGATAAATAACCCAAAACCACACTAATCATGCTAACATTGCCAATCCATGATGCAATGGAATATACATAATTTGTTTGATAAGCTACAAAATTACCAAAAGCACTTCTAGCATAATCATATGGCCCTGCACCCCCTGGGACTAACTCTGCCAATTTAGAAAAAACCAAAGCCAAAGCAATAACTCCAATCATAGCAATTAACCAACCAATTAGGGATATTCCACCAACACTAGCTAAAGTTGCAGGAAGCATAAATACACCAGAACCAAGCATATTGTTCATAATTAAAAAAATTGCAGCAAATAAGCCGACTTTTGCCATATGTAATGCACCTCTAATTAAATAAATAAATTTTGTTTCATTTTTGGGTTTAGAACCTGTTTAGGATCTTATGTATTTCTTTTTAAATAACGCTTAATTAAATTATTAGTTGAGCTATCATGTTTTAATAATTCATCACCAGTGATGTCATCATTATTGATGTCATTACTTGTAATGTCATTATAAATATTTTTGGCTAATTGTTTACCTAACTCTACCCCCATTTGATCAAAAGAGTTAACCCCCCAGATTACACCTTGGGTGAAAGTTTTATGCTCATAAAGAGCAATAAGCATTCCTAAATAATACGGAGAAATTTCAGGCAGCATTAACATATTTGATGGACGGTTGCCCGTAAAAGATTTATGTTTACTTAAAAAGCCAGAATTGGCCTCATTACAACCTAAATTAAGCAGTTCTTTTTTTGCTGCTGTTACACTTCTACCACACATAAATGCTTCTGCTTGAGCTATCGCATTAGCAATTAAAATATCATTATGCTCTTTGTTACTAAATTTATCCGACAAAGAAACTATGATATCCATGGGATTTATAGATGTGCCTTGGTGGAGTAACTGATAGTAAGCATGTTGTCCATTTATAGCACTATCACCCCAAATTACTGGGCAAGTTTTATACTCAAGAGATTTTCCATCTTTATCTACCGATTTTCCATTGCTTTCCATTTCTAATTGCTGTACATATGATGGAAATTTAGTTAAGCGAGTATTATATGGTGAAATAATATTTGTAGTATATCCATAAAAATTATTATACCAAATGCCAATTAAAGCTAAAACCACGGGAATATTTTGTCTTAGATTAGTAGTATCACGATAATGTTTATCCATTTCATTAGCACCATCAAGCATTTGTTTGAAATTGTCAAACCCAATATATAAAATTATTGATAATCCAATTGCTGAAAACATGCTGTATCTGCCACCCACAAAATCCCAAAACTCAAACATATTATTGGGATCAATCCCAAAAGCAGCAACAGCATCTGCATTTGTGGATACTGCAACAAAATGATGTTTAATATATCTGGTATCTTTAGCATAATCTAAAAACCATTTGCGTGCAGTATTAGCATTAGTTATGGTCTCTTGTGTAGTAAAAGTTTTAGAAGCAATAATAAATAACGTTGTTTCAGGATTTAATCCAGACAAAGTATCTTTTATTTGATAACCATCAATACTTGAAATAAAATGTACTTTTAAACCGCTATTACAATAGGGTTTTAAAGCTGTACAAGCTAAAACAGGACCCAAGTCTGACCCACCAATTCCAATATTCACAATATCAGCAATGTGTTTACCGCTATAACCTTTATGCTCACCATTATGCAAACGTTCACTAAAAGCTTTCATTTTGTTTAAAACATATTGAATATCATCACAAACATTATGCCCATCTAGCATAATTTTTTGCTCATAAGAACGAAGCGCAGTATGTAATACCGCTTTACTCTCGGTATTATTAATTTTTTGCCCACTAAACATAGCCTCAATATTATCTAACAAATTTGATTGCGAAGCTAAATCAATTAAAAGCTCTAGAGTCTTATCCGTAATCTTATTTTTAGAGAAATCAAAAAACAGCTCCTTGTGCTGCAAGCTAAATTGTGTACCTCTTTCCGGGTTTTGATGAAATAATTCAACTAATGTTGTTTTATGTGTATCTAAATAATGCTGCTGTAACAGTTGAAAAGCTTTATACTCTTTCATATGGAACCTTTGATATTCTTACGCTAAATATAAATTGCACACCATGCTTAAACAGCATGGTGTGCAATGACAACAAAGTTTTATAGTCGACATAAAGTATAACCACGACGAAGTATCTCATCTTTAGGTAAAATTGATTTAACATCAAAAATTACTGCATTAGGATGCAAATTACTTAATAATTTATCTAAATCAATTTGCTTAAAACATGAATGGGAAACAGCAACAATTAATAAGTTAGATTTTGGTAAACTATCCCAATCAACTAAACTAATACCATACTCGCGATATGCTTCATCTTTATCTGCAACCGGGTCACAAATGCTAACATTAACATTATAATCACGTAATTCATTGACAATATCAATTACTTTAGAGTTCCGAGTATCTGGGCAATCTTCCTTAAAAGTAAAACCTAAAACTATAGCATTTGCTTCATTCATTGCGTGACCAGTTTTAATTAATTGTTTAACAGAACGCCTAGCAACATATCTACCCATATTGTCATTAATTCTTCTTCCAGATAAGATTACTTGGGGGATATACCCCAAAATCTCTGCCTTATAGGTAAGGTAGTAGGGGTCTACGCCAATACAATGCCCCCCAACAAGACCTGGTCTAAAAGGAAGAAAATTCCACTTGGTTCCAGCAGCCTCTAGAACTTCTAGAGTATCAATATTCATTCTCTCAAAAATAACAGCCAACTCGTTCATTAATGAAATATTCAAATCCCGTTGGGTATTCTCAATAACTTTTGCTGCTTCTGCCACCTTAATACTACTAGCTTTATATACCCCAGCAGTAATAACTGTTGCATACACTTTTGCAATAATTTCTAGTGAATGAGCATCACATCCTGAAACAATTTTTTTAATTTTTGTAAACGTACGCTCTTTGTCTCCTGGATTAATCCGTTCAGGAGAATAACCTACTTTAAAATCTATGCCATATTTTAAGCCAGAAATACTTTCTAAGATTGGAACACATACCTCTTCAGTAACTCCTGGATATACAGTTGACTCATATACTACAATATCGCCTTTTTTTAGTGCTTGTGCTACTGTATGTGAGGCTTTTTCAAGTGGGGTCAAATCTGGTCTATGAGCATCATCAACTGGAGTTGGAACAGCAACTATATGAAAATCTGCTTTTTGTAATTCTGAAATAGAGCTAGTAAATATAATATCTGCACTAATTAAATCTTCAGGTAAAACTTCATTGGTTCTATCCATCCCTGATTTTAATTCTTGAATTCTATCTAGATTTATATCAAACCCAATGCATTGTTTTTGTTTACCAAAAGCAACAGCTACTGGTAACCCAACATATCCTAACCCAACAATAGAAACCATTCTATTACTCATAATTTAATTACACCTCTAAAACTCTTCAATATATAATTTTATACCAACTATAGAATTAATAGTATAAAATGTAGTCGGTATAGCTAGATATTATAAAACATATTGGTTTAATCAAGGTAATTTATATTTAAAAATTATTGAGAAACACCTAAATATGCTAGAATAACGCATGGATAATAAATTACCTTAACAATTTTTTGATAAATGATACTTATGTTAAATGATATTGAACAAGAAAAGCTTATAAACCTTACTAAAAAATTAATTAGCTTTAAATCTATAACTCCATGCCAAGCTGGATGTATGGACTTTATAGAAGAATATCTTTCAAATATTGGGTTTCGTGCAATACGCTTAGATAAAAATGAAACAAGTAACTTAATTGCAATATACGGTGATATTAATAAGCCTATTTTTGCTTTTGCTGGACACATAGATGTTGTCCCTCCAGGTGAAATTAGCCAATGGGATACTGATCCATTTATATTAGAAGAAAAATCTGATAAATTATATGGTCGGGGAATTGCGGACATGAAGGGTGCAGTTAGCAGTTTTATAATTGCTTGTGAAAATTTTTTACAACACTATCAGCCACAACATTACTGCATTGCCATACTCCTTACATCCGATGAAGAAGGACCTGCGACTGATGGTACTAGAATAATGGTAGAATATTTACAACAAAATAATATTCAAATCCAATACTGTATTTTAGGTGAACCAACAAGTGTAAATACACTGGGGGACACTATTAAAATAGGACGCAGAGGATCTTTGACTGGGCATTTAGAAATAATTGGACAACAAGGTCATATAGCCTATCCACATTTATGCATTAACCCAATACATAAGTTTGCTCCAGTCATAAACGAACTAACTAGCGTAAATTGGGATTCTGGAAATGAGTTTTTTCCTCCATCAACACTCCAGTTTACTAACTTAAATTCTGGAATAGGAGTTGACAATGTTACTCCTGGCAATTTGAATGCCAGATTTAACTTTAGGTATAACAATATTTATACAGCCAATGAATTACAAGACAAGATTGTTGCTATTTTAGACCAATATAAGCTAAAATACCAAATATCATGGTTTAATTCAGCCAAACCTTTTATTACAAAAAAAGGTCTTTTAAGCACAATAAGCATTGAGGCAATTAATAAAATCATGGAAATATCACCAGAGTTTAAAACTGATGGTGGTACCTCAGATGGAAGATTTTTGATAAATGTATGTAATGAAATCCTTGAACTTGGTTTAAATAATAAATACATACATCAGATTTCAGAATGTATTCCTAAACATGATTTATTTAATTTAGCAAATATATATTACACTATTTTAACTAAGATATTTTAATGACTAAAAAAGTTTTATCCGCAATTGATCTTGGCATAAGTAATCAAATGGTAAATCCAGATGCTATGAATGTAATTCGCAAATTACAACAGCAAGGTTTTGATGGCTATATAGTTGGTGGCGGAACACGCGACTTACTCCTTAGTAAAAAGCCTAAGGATTTTGATATTGTAACAAATGCTACACCAGAAATGGTAAAAAAAATCTTTAAACGTAATTCCATAATAATTGGAAGACGATTCAAAATAGTTCATGTTGTTTTTGATAATCTCAATTTTAGCAGAATAATTAATAATCGCCCAGCAATGGAAAAACATATTATTGAAATTTCCACTTATCGCAGTTTAAAAATCAACCAGCACTCTTTAAACGAATACGGCAAAATCATGGTTGATAATAACTATGGCACACAAAAAGATGATGCTACACGCCGCGACTTTACTATTAATGCTCTGTATTACGACCCAATAAAAGAAGTTGTAATTGATTATCATGATGGAATTAAAGATTTAAAGAAAAAAATGATACGTTTAATTGGTGACCCAGAAAAACGTTATATTGAAGATCCCGTAAGAATTTTACGTGCAATCAGATTATCTGTAAAACTTGGTCTTGATATTGAAGCAAGCACTGCGAATTATATGGAAGAATTTAAGCCATTACTAGTACATGAACATCGTAGCAGAATGTATGAAGAGATGTTAAAAATTCTTCTTTCTGGCAGCTCATCTAAATGTATCCAGCAAATCAAAGATTTTGATTTACCTAAAGAAGTTTTTATGTTGTTTGACAGACTCTTTTTGTGTGATAACCCAGATGCACTATCACTCAGAGTATTAGAAAAAACCGATGAGCGATTACAAACAGAAAATGCAGTTTCAACGATATTTATACTGGCTAGTTTAATGTGGAACATGGTTAATAATAGTTATCAAAAGTTGCTACCAAGTGGTGAGTCACCACATCAAGCATTAATGGAAGCTATATTTCAAAATAGAGGATATGCCAACGAAATAGGAATTACTAAAAACGCCTACAGTGCAATGACTGATGTATGGTTATTACAATATGAGTTTGAAAACCCTACATTAAGAAAAATAGATCGGACTTTAGGCAATAGTAGGTTCCGTCAAAGCTTACATTTATATAACTTAAGAAATGAGTTTGGTGAAGTAGATTCTAAACTAAATGAATGGTGGAACTCTCTTGTTGAATCAACTGATCCTGAGGAAAAACTCACATTAATAGACAATCTTAAAAAAGTTTTTCAATCAAGTAAGCCCAAGAAAACCCGTAAGAAAAAAGCTATTCCAGAACATAAGAGACTAGATAAAGCCAGATAAATACATTAAGATATTTTTAGAGGTCGATACATCCATGAGTAAATTGTCTAAAAGAGTTTCTCTTATAAAAGAATCTCCGACTTTTGCAATTATCAATAAAGCTGCCTTGATGAAAAAAAATGGGCAAAATATTATAGTTTTGGCTGCTGGAGAACCTGATTTTGATACTCCAGAGCATATTAAGAATGCCGCTATTGAAGCGATTAAAAATGGCAAGACAAAGTATACCCCATCTTCAGGAACTAATGAATTAAAGCAAGCTATTGTTGATAAATTTAAGCGAGAAAATAATTTAAACTATTCTCTTGATGAAGTAATTGCTTCCAATGGCGGTAAGCATAGCATATATAATGCTTTGCAAGCTATAATTAATCCTGATGACGAAGTAATCATTCCTGCTCCTTATTGGGTATCATATCCAGATATGGTTTTACTCGCTGGCGGGAAGCCTATTTGCATCCCATGTGGTATAGAAGATGATTTTAAATTAAGCGCAGAAAAATTAAGCCAAGCAATTACTAATAAAACGCGAGCAATATTTATTAATAGTCCAAGTAACCCAACTGGAATGTTATATACTGAAAGTGAACTACTAGCAATTGCTAAAGTTCTAAAAAACTATCCTGATACTTTTATAATTTCAGATGATTTATATGAACATTTAATTTTTGAAAAGCAGCAATTTAAAAACCTTGCTAATATTATGCCTGAATTACAAGATAGAATAATTGTAATTAATGGTGTATCTAAAGCTTACTCAATGACTGGATGGCGAATTGGATATACCGCATGTAATAATAAACCGTTGATTAAAGCTATGGAAACGATACAATCACAATCAACCTCTAACCCCTGCTCTATCTCACAAAGTGCAGCTGTTGCTGCATTAAATGGCGGAATTGCATGTGTTGAACCGATGCTAAAAGAATTTATATATCGCCATGAATACGCTGTAAAGCGTATAAACAATATACCTGGCTTACATTGTTTAAAAGCTCAGGGGGCTTTTTATGTTTTTTTTGATTGTTCTGTAGCTATAGATAAACTATATAATTCAAAAAAAATCACTGAAAAAACAGATCTGGCTTTTACTAATTTTCTATTAGAAAATTATTTAGTTGCTGGAGTTCCGGGTAGTGCGTTTGGTTTAGAAAATTTTATGCGTATTTCTTTTGCTACGAGCATGGAAGAGCTAAAATCAGGACTAGATCGTATAGAACAAGCACTTTCAAATATTTAGAGTATACATATCTTTTTTAAGGACAATACGTGTCTTATTGCTTTGCTAGTACCAATAAAGGACTAGAAAAATTATTAATTGAAGAAATCAAACAACTTGGTGCCACAGAAATTTTAGAAACAACTGCTGGGGCGCAATTTGAAGCTGATGAATTAACTATCATGAAAATCAATCTACTAAGCAGATTTGCAAGCCGTGTAATGCTACAAGTTGGCTTTGGTAGTTATCGAGACTGTGATGATATTTATAAAATTGCCCACAAAATTAAATGGGAAGAATGGTTTAGTCATAAGCACAGTATAAAAGTAGCAACTAATGCGATTCATTCTCCATTAAAAAGTTTAGACTTTGTCACTTTAAAAGTTAAAGATGCTATATGTGATAGCTTTGTAGATAAAGTAAATTTTCGTCCCGATGTAGATAAATTTAATCCAGATATTAAAATTTATAATTTTCTGACCAATGATACTATTACTATTTATGTAGATACTTCCGGAGAAGCCTTATTTAAACGTGGATATCGCCAGAATAAACTAGAAGCTCCATTGAAAGAAAACTTAGCTGCAGGGCTTATTGCTCTTAGTAATTGGACTCCTGAAATAGCATTATTTGACCCCATGTGTGGTAGTGGTACTATTCTAATTGAAGCTATAAGCAAAGGATTAAATATTGCCCCTGGTCTTAACCGTAGTTTTGGTTTTGAAAAATTACAGATGTTTGATTTAACAAAATGGGAAAGCTTAAAATTAGAAGCCAAAAATGCAATTAATCTTAATGTAGCACTTAAGATTTATGCTAATGATATAGATAGAAATGCTATCCAAATACTAAAAGACAACCTAAAATACCTAAAAATTGATGGCATTGAAAATCTAATACAATTTCATAATATGGATTTTTTAGATGTAAATGCACCAGAAGCAACTGGGATTCTAATTACAAACCCACCATACGGGATACGTTTAGAAGAACAGGATGATTTGGCTAGTCTTTACCCTAAAATTGCCACCCATCTAAAAAACAACTATTCTGGCTGGGATTGCTTTTTCTTGACTGCTGATTTACGCATGCCAAAATTAATGCGCTTAAATACCTCCCGCAAAACTCCAATCTTTAATGGACCATTAGAATGTAGGCTTTTTGAATTTAAAATGGTTAGCGGTTCAAACCGCATAATTAAATCTAACGATAAGAGTGTGTAAGAGTTTGGGTTATTTACCACCAAAATGATTTATTCATACTAAAACATCTACATAACCCAGCACCAATTAGATCATAGTTATAACCTAATTTATAACCGATATATTTTACTGCTAGCTTAGCTATTGATTTGGGCCATAACCAAAAACGATATTTTATATAGCTAAGTTCAGAAATAACATATTTAACTCCTTGTTTACTAGGATAGCCAAAATCTTGTAAAATCCAATTTTCGGCACGATGAAATACCCCAATATCAAAATAACGATTAAAATCATCCTTAATACTATAATTATGCGAATGATAACAAACTGCTTCTGCTGCATATGCCACACTATATTTATTTTGTAATAGTCTAGCAAAAATATATACATCTTCCCCCAAAATTAAACTATCAGGAAACCCCCCAACCTTTAAAAGCGAATCTACACGATAAGCAGCAAAAGAATCAGAAGCAAAAACGCATTTCATCCCCCAAATAAATCTATTATTATAGTTTCTAATATAACTCTCACTACTATAATTAAATTCTCTTAAGTGTTTGGCAAATATATCTGCATTATCATGAGGAAACTGACGTCCATAGACTCCAGCAATATTAGAGTTATCCTGAAGTGGACGAATTAAACTTATTAAAGAATTTACATCCTTTAATAACGCATCTTGAGTTAAGTAAATAACTATGTCGTGATGAGATAACATTTTTAACGCTAATTGTCGTGTACCACTATGATCAAAGTCTTTCTTAGCAATTACCACAGAATCAAAGCCAAACCCTCTAGCCATATCAACTGTACTATCAACCGAAGAAGAATCAATAATTAGAACTTGGTCTAAATTAGCTTGCTTTATAGTATGTAAATTTTTTGTATACCTATCCCCACAAGCATTAACTGCATTTAAAGTTGGGATAAATAAAGCTACACTTGTCATTTATATTAAATCCTAAGTAATAGTATCACAGTTCATATAACTACGCAAAGCCTCTGGAACCGTTATGCTGCCATCTGCATTTTGGTAGTTTTCTAAAATAGCAACTAAAGTGCGTCCAACAGCCAAACCTGAACCATTTAAAGTATGGACAAAATCATTTTTTCCAGTAGAGGAGTTTTTAACTCTAGCTTTCATCCTCCTACCCTGAAAATCACTCATGCAAGAACAAGAGGAAATTTCTCGGTAAGTACTTTGTGATGGAATCCATACCTCTAAATCATATGTTTTTGCTGATGCAAATCCAGTATCACCACTACATAATAGCATTACACGATACGGAAGCTTAAGTTTTTTTAGTATGTTTTCCGCATGGTTGGTAAGCTCCTCAAGAGCAGAAAAAGAATCTTCAGCTTTTACTATTTGCACTAATTCAACTTTATCAAATTGATGTACTCTAATCATACCACGAGTATCCCGCCCATAGCTACCCGCTTCACTTCTAAAACATGGAGTATGTGCCACCATTTTTATAGGTAATTCATCTTCTTTTAAAATACTATCTGCCACAAAATTAGTTAAAGATATTTCTGCAGTAGAAATTAAATATAAATCCTCATTTGCCTGCGAAATTTTAAAAAAATCCTCTTCAAATTTAGGCAACTGTCCGGTACCAAATGCAGTTTTAGAATTTACTAAATACGGCACATACATCTCAGTATAACCATGTGACTCAGTATGCATATCTAACATAAATTGAGTTAATGCTCTATGTAGTTTAGCGATCTTATCTTTCAATACATAAAAGCGACTTCCAGATAATTTACTAGCTAACTCAAAATCAACTTGTTTATTTAAATTATGCCCTAAATCCACATGATCTTTTATATCAAAATCAAAACTTCTAGGAACACCAACCTTACGAACTTCCTTATTCTCAGTTTCATTTAATCCTAGTGGCACTGAATCATCCAATAAATTTGGCATACCTGATAATAAATCATCTATATTTTTTTGCAACTGTGTAAAAGAAAATTCTGCAGCTTTTAATTCCTCGCCTAAATTTGATACCTGAGATAATATAGACTGCGGATCCTCACCTTTTGACTTTAATATACCAACTTGTTTGGATATACTATTGCGCTTAGCTTGCAACTCTTCTGTTTTTATTTGTAAAAACTTACGCTCATTTTCTAAATTATTAAACTTATCAATATCAAGTTTATAACCTTTTGTTTCTAATTTCTTAGTAATTGCCGCAATATCACCTCGCAACAAATTAATATCTAACATTTATGTTATCTTCTTTCTTTAAACCTACGAGTACAGATATAATATCCATACTATAATAACTAATGGCAGAGCCAACATAAGCCTCTGCCATACTGATAAAAAAATTATGTTTTTCTTCATCAATTAGAGCTAATTGTAACAAACATTTGCTGCTGCCCACGTAAGATTAATAATGCAGCTATGTTGGTATTAGCCAATAAATTTTTTGCTTGATTAGTATTACTCACAGGCTGATTATTTACTGATAGAATTACGTCTCCACTAGTAAGACCAGACATCTGCCCTATCCCTTGAGTGTTAGTAATTACTACCCCAGCATTAACATTTAGTTGTTTTTTATCGGCTTCACTTAAGTTAGTGATTGTTAAACCAAACTTATCTAAAGTCAAGGTGTCATTTGATTTAGCACCATTGCTATCATTAGCGCCCATTGCACTATCAGCAACTAAACTATCACCAAGTTTTGCATGTAATACTACATACTTATGGTTTCTATATACCTGAATCTCTACTACATCTAAAGGTTTTTTACTTCCTATTATTAATGGCAATGAAGAAGAATCAAGAACATTTTGACCATCTACTTTTAGAATAATATCTCCAGATTTAAGACCGGCTTTTTCACCTGGAGAAGCAGTTATTACTTCAGCCACAAGTGCTCCATTAGCATCTTTTAACCCAAAAGATTTAGCTATTTGTTGGGTTACTGCCTGTACCTTTACTCCAAGCTTACCATGATTAACTTTACCAGATTTTTTTAATTGATCCGCAATATTTATAGCAATATCAATTGGAATAGAAAAACTAATCCCCATATATCCACCGCTACGGCTGTAAATTTGAGAGTTAATGCCAACAACCTCACCATTTAAATTAAATAATGGCCCCCCAGAATTGCCAGGATTAATTGGCACATCTGTTTGAATAAACGGTACGTAACTATCTGTAGGTAGATTACGCCCTTTGGCTGAAACTATACCTTGAGTAACTGAATTATCAAAACCAAAAGGTGCACCAATTGCAGCAACCCACTCCCCAACCTCTAGGCTATTAGGGTTTCCAATCTTAACCGTAGGTAAACTAGAAGCATCAACTTTAAGTAATGCAATATCTGTTTTTGAGTCAGTACCAATTAGTTTAGCCGTAAACTCACGCTTATCAGATACTTTCACAGTAATTTTTTTAGCGCCATCTACTACATGAGCATTAGTTAGAATATATCCATCAGTACTAATAATAAAACCCGAACCCATTGACGTCTTTAGCTGTGTCTGTGGTTGTTGATTTTGTCTAGGCATCTGACCACCAAACTGCCTAAATAAATCAAAAAATGGGTCCATCTGCGCATTATTAACTGCAACTGGAGCCTCAGCTGTAATATTTACGACTGTATTACCAACAGTACGTACCAAACTTACAAAATTGGGTAAATTTAATTGGTTTTTATCAACCACACTTTCTTTTACAATTTGAATTGAGGGTTGAGTATTAACTAAATCTTTTTTAGATTGATTACAACCACCAATAGATAGGGTGGATAGAGTTGATAAAACTATTATACCTAATAATTTTTTCTTCATGAGTACCTTCCTTCTAATTAATAAAACAGTAACTAATCAACACTAAAAAGCATGATCATATTAGAACCATAATTATAACATTTATATAACTAAACCATCAAATAACATATGATATATTAGATTAAATCTATGTATAACTTATACCAATTCCAGATTTAATTAGACTAAATGATGAACAACGCCGTGTATGAATAGTACATAAGGCGTGAATCATGACGTATAATTAAAAAATGGGATTGGTATTATTTATTTTCAATTAATTCAATTTTATACCCATCTGGATCTTCAATAAATGCAATATTTCGCCCACCGCCAAACTTCATTGGATTAGGCTCGCGGGTAACTTTACCGCCATTTGATATTACCTTTTTACAACATGCATAAATATCTTCTACCCCAATAGCCACATGCCCGAAAGCATTTCCTAAGTCATATTTATTAGTACCCCAGTTGTAAGTTAGCTCAATTAAAGCTGAATCCTCTTCTGTGCCGTAGCCAACAAATACCAAAGTAAATTTACCCTCAGGGTAATCTTTACGTTTAATTAAAGTCATATCTAATGAGTTAATATAAAAATCTATAGATTTATCTAAATCACCAACTCTAATCATAGTGTGTAATATTCTTTTCAACTTATTCTCCAATCTTGATCACAAACATAAAATTTGCAATATTTATTTACAGAGCAAATGCTACATAATGGTTTACGTGCTTTACATACATAACGACCATGTAAAATCAGCCAATGATGTGCATCTTGCTGATACTTTTTAGGGATATTTGTCATAAGCTGCTTTTCAACTTCTAATACAGTATCACCATAGGTGATTCCTAAACGATTACTAACTCTAAACACATGTGTATCAACAGCAATGGTGTTATGCCCAAATAAAGTGTTTAACACTACATTAGCAGTTTTGCGCCCTACTCCAGCTAATGAAGTCAAACTAGTAAAGTCTTCTGGAATTTGTGAATTATATTTTTCTACTAAAACTCTACACAACTGCATTATGTTTTTTGCCTTAGTTTTATATAAACCAATGCTTTTTATATATGTAATTAAGCCATCCTCACCTAAATTTAATATTTTTTCTGGAGTATTTGCAACCTTAAATAAGTGAAGTGTGGCTTTATTAACACCAATATCCGTTGCCTGTGCTGATAATACCACTGACACTAAACATTCAAATGATGTTGCGTATACTAATTCTGTAGTAGGATAAGGATTATTTTGTTTAAAAATCTCAAAAACTTTACTAATCGTGCTAGGTTTAAGAACGTTATTCATCATCATAACTTAAATATGGATTTTCAAATCTAGTATATTTTCCTACAAAGGATAATTTTATCACACCTGTTGAACCACTACGATTTTTGGCAATATTAACCTCCGCTATTCCTTTATCTTTACTTTCTGAATCATAATAATCATCACGATATAACAATAAAATAATATCCGCATCTTGCTCTAAGGCTCCAGATTCTCTCAAATCTGCAATATTTGGGCGCTTATCTTGGCGGTTTTCCACATCACGGTTTAACTGTGATAATAAGATAACTGGTAAATTCAACTCTAAAGCTAAAGCTTTTAAAGAACGTGATATATCAGCAACTTCCTGAGCTCTATTAGAGTTTCTACCCTCACGCAAAGAAGACATAATCTGTACATAATCAATTACAATTAAACCCAAATCCCCAATCTGATCTTTTAAACGCCTAACCCTTGCCCGTAAATCAATTACATTAATCCCTGGAGATTCTGCAATATGTATTGGTGCTGTCCTAAGATCATCAACTGCAAGATATAAATTATCCATATCTTCATGAGTAAGATCCCCACGTTTGATTAAGCCTTGATCTACTCTAGAACAAGAACTTAATAGACGCTGTACTAGCTGTTCCCCAGTCATCTCTAAAGAAAACACCACTACGGGTAACTTATTTTTTAAGGCAACATTTTCTGCAATATTTAGAGCAAAAGCCGTCTTACCCATACCGGGACGACCAGCAATTATAATTAACTCACCACGTTGCAAACCTGAGGTATATTTATCTAAATCATAATAATGCGTGGCTATCCCAGTAACCGCAGTTTTATCAGCTCGTTGCGACATTTCAATTACACGTTCAATTACATTATTTAGTAATTCTTTTAAATCCGCAAATTGTCGATTAGTAGTATTTAAATCTTTAATACTAAAAATCTTCTGCTCGGCTTCATCAAGTATAATATCAATATCACGCCCATTAGGTGAATATGCAATATCAGAGATATCTGTACCAGCTCGCATTAACTCACGCAGAATATAACACTCGCGGATAATTTCTGCATAACTTCTTATATTACTTGAGCTACTTGTTGCTTCAACTAAATTATTTAGGTATTCATGTCCACCAATATATTCAAGCTGTTTTTCTTGTTCTAGTGATGCACTTAGTGTAACAGCATCAATATTACGATGTTGATTTTTTAATTTATAGATATGCTGGAAAATTATTTGATGCTCTTTGCGATAAAAATTACCCTCATGCACAATGCCTGCAATATCAATATATGAACTTTCATCCAAAAGAATACACGCTAGTAGCATTTGTTCTGCCTCAATCGAATGCGGAGGAGTTTTTAATAATGAAATGGTTGGAGTTATTGAGTTTTCTTGCATATAAGTCTTCTAATTGTTATTTTTATTTTACTGAGTCTAACTATAACTTATGCTATAATCAAACGTTGGCTATTTTGTTTAAGGTATTATAAGTATGGAGCAATTGGATGAACTACAAGAATGGCTTTTATCAAGCCCACTTGGGCATTATATGCTACATCATGAACGCATATTTTACCACAATATTGTACAACGCGTATTTGGCTATTATGCGCTTCAAATTGGGCTTCCACAAATAAATTTCCTACAAACCAGCAAGATAAGCAGCTCTTACACCTTAAGCCATAATATAAAAACCAAATTAGAATCTTTACCAATTAAAACTAATAGCATTGACTTAATTATTTGCCCACATGTATTAGAGTTTATGCCAAATTATGATCACTTGCTTCAAGAATGCTATCGTATCTTGATACCTAACGGTAAATTAATTATTACTAGTTTTAATAAGTATTCTTTGCTTAATGCTTTTAAACCTGAAGCACTTAAACTAGCTAATTTAATTAGTTTAAATACTTTAAAACAGCAATTAAATACCTTAAACTTTCATATTGAAGGTGGTAAATTTTTAAGCTATCGTCTGCCACTTAATAATCAGCAAGTTTTATCTAGGTTATCTTTTATGGATAATATTGGAGACAGATGGTTACCAACTTTTGCTAATAACTATGCGATTTCAGCTAGTAAACAGCTAGCAAGCCCAATTTTAATACAAGCAAAACCCCAACGTAAAGAACTAAAACTAGCTCCACAATTTAGCACATTTAATACCCAAACAGATTCAAACTCTAATTTAGAAATAATAAAATGCAAGAACAAAAAGTAATTATTCATACAGATGGCGCATGCAAAGGTAACCCAGGATTAGGCTCTTGGGCTGCAACCCTTGAATACAAAGGTACCCAGAAAGAGATTTCGGGGGTAGTTAAAGATACAACTAATAATCAGATGGAGCTTAAAGCCGTTATTGAAGCACTAAAGTGTCTTAAAAAAATCTGTGATGTAGTAATATATACAGATTCACAATATGTACAAAAAGGTATTACAGAATGGATACAAGGCTGGAAACAACGTGGCTGGAAAAAAGTTAAAAATATTGAACTGTGGATAGAACTAGATAATCTAACCATAGGACATAAAATTGATTGGCAATGGGTACGTGGCCATAATGGCCACGCAGGAAATGAATATGTAGATAAGCTTGCAAATCTTGCAATTGAAAACTATTTAGTAAATAAATAAAGTTAAAGTTAGCAAATGGAGATTACCGAGCATTGCCTCAGGCAAGTGTGTTGCAATGCTCCCAATGATAAACACATTACCAGATTGTGACTCTATGACTAGGTGCAAAATACATCTTATCTCCAGACTCTATATTAAAAGCTTTATAAAACCCGTCTTGATTACTTAAAGCACCATTACATCTAAACATAGCTGGTGAGTGCGGATCAGTTTTTAGATTCATGATCTCTTGTGCCTCACGAGTTTTACTGCGCCATACTTGCGCCCAACCACTATAAAAACGTTGATCACCAGTCATATCATCTATTACTTGTGCATTTTCTCCATTAAGAGATAAATGATAAGCCTTATAAGCAATAGCTAAACCCGAATTATCAGCAATATTTTCACCTAAGGTAAGCTCTCCATTAATATGGTATCCCTTTACTGGACTATAAGCATTATATTGACTTACTAATTGAGTAGTCTTAGCTTTAAACTTTTTATGATCAGCGGGAGTCCACCAATTGCGTAAATTTCCCTTTTCATCATACTGGCTACCTTGGTCATCAAAAGCATGGCTAATCTCATGCCCAATAACCGCACCTATCCCACCGTAATTAACTGCATCATCTGCATCTGCATTAAAAAATGGTGGCTGTAATATGGCTGCTGGGAACACAATTTCGTTTAATTCTGGATTATAATAAGCATTAACCGTTTGTGGGGTCATCCCCCATTCAGTACGCTCAACAGGCTTACCTAATTTATTAATACTGCGTTGATACTCAAACATACTTGAGCTTATTACATTACCCAATAAATCATCAGATTTTATTACTAATTTAGAATAATCACGCCATTTATCTGGATAAGCAATCTTAAGCATCATAGTATCTAGTTTCTTTTTAGCCTCAAGCTTAGTATGAGCATCCATCCAATCTAATGAATTAATGCTTTGATTATATTCTGTGATTAAATTTTTAACCAAAGCCTGCATTTTTATTTTATTAGCTTGCGGAAAATATTCCTCAACATATAGTTTACCTAAGCTAAAGCCTAAAGTACCCTCAACTATACCAATTCCACGCTTCCATCGTGGTGAATTTTGCGGGATTCCACGTAAAGTTGTTCCATAAAACGCAAAACTTTTAACTGCATAATTACTAGATAATAATGACGCATAATTATTTAATACTTGCCATTTAAAATAGCTTTGCCATACTGTAAGGGGAGTTTTTTGAATAATTTTATCTAAATTCTGTAAATAACTTGGTTGGCTAATAATAAGATACGTTAATTTATTTTTTAAGCCAGCCGCCATTAAATATTGCTGCCAATTATATTGTGGCATTATTTTATTTAAGTGAGTTAATTTTACATTATTGTATGTTTTGACTGGATCACGATTTTCTACTTTAGTCCATTGAATATTAGCTAACTGACTCTCCAGATTAAGAATATTAACCGCGTCTATTTTTGCACTTTTATCTCCAGATAAGGTAAGCATTTCTTCAATATAGTGTTTGTATTTATCTTTTATTACGGCTAAATTTTTATCCGCTGTATCCATATAATAATCACGATCAGGTAGCCCTAAGCCGCTTTGCCCGATATCTGCTATCATTTTAGTAGAATCTTTTGCATCTTGGTGTATAGAAATATCGTAAGGGGCATTAACTCCAATTTGGTTTAAATATGCAATTAGCTCTGGAAGTTGACTTTTATCTTTGATGGAATCTATTTTTGCAAAAATAGGAGTTAAAGGCGTTATACCAAGTTTATTTAATTGCGTCTCATCCATATAACTTGCATACATCGTAGATATTTTTTGTTCTTCTACTTTTAAATTAGATTTTGCATTTAGTTTTACAATTAAATCATATAATTGTTTAATACTCTTTTCACGTAATTCATAAAATGCTCCCCAAGAGGACTTATCTTCTGGAATCTTTGCTGTTTCTAACCATTTGCCATTTACATATGAATAAAAATCATTTGCTGGGTTAACAGAACGATTCATATTATCTTGATTAATTCCACTAATTATACTGCTAGATCCTTCAGTTGTTATAGATGTAGTCATATCTGTTGCATTTGCAAATCCTATAAACATAGCTAAAAGTGACAGATGAATTATTTTTTTCTGCATGTAATACTCCTATAGTTTAATACAAATTATACCTATTTGTGGATTTTAGCATGGAATATTATAAGAAGTATTAAAATTTATTATAAATTTTGATATAAAGAATTGCCAAAATTAGCATAATTCTTAAAATAACCAGTATACCACTGGTTAAGAGAAATACCAGCTGCATTTGAAGCAATAATATCAGCCATAGAATCTATACCACCAGTTCTAATGACATGAAACTCATAATCAGGATTAATTTTATTTCGATAATTAACCGCTTTGCTACATAACTCAAGTGAACTTGATTTTAAAACTGTACCGCTAACTCCACCACCAAAAGTAGTAGTAAAATAATCAAATAGTTTTTTTTCATGAGGGTTATTAATTTTATTATGAAAAGCAGAATAGTTAGTAGAAGTATTTCCTAAATTTACCCCATCAAATCTATATTTAAAGAGTAAGTCTAATATAGAAGGGATTGATTCTAAATGAATATCATTAGATAATTTAATAATTACTGGCAATCTACGCGAACGATTTACTAAAAAATTTTGAGCTATATATTCTAAGCATCTATCTAAATTAGAAAAATCAGTTTTTACATTGGGGCAGCTCTCATTTATTTCAATAAAATCAATCTGTAAATTATCCTGATACTTAAATAAACTTTGAACTAATAATTCTAAAGATTTAGCTTCTTCATAATCTGGAGAACGCATTACACTCCACCCAATTGGGCAACCATCTACCTTTTTCGTGGTTAATAATTTTTTACTCAAAATCTCATCGCCTAAATTGGGTAACCCTAAGAAATTAACGGCAATATCTGATTTAGACAAACTAATAAAAGGGAGTTTAACACCACATTTTATATTTCCACTCCGTGGATTGGTAGTACTTGTGCCACCAATATAACCTCCAGCACCCTGAAATGCTACCAAATCGTAGCCTTCTCCATTTTTAAATATTCCTGCGGCATTCATTAAACCAGAACCAAATTTTATACCCCACAAAATACGCGAATCAGAATAATTTAAAGGTATGCTCGAAGTATTTGCAATAAGTTGGCGATAAAATTTATCCATAAAATACTGGCGCATTTTAGAATAGATAAAAGGTAAAAACTTAACTGGGATAAATCGGGTTAAGCTCTCATATTTTTGAGCAATCTTGAGCATAGTACGTGCTTGCATAAACTCACCTTCATTAATTATAATCTCAGTTAGTGTAAAAGATTACCACATCATAACTACATCATAATTGGCAATGACTTCTTACTAGGCTTTCATTATAGCTTGGTGATAACACAAAATTTAAAAATCTACCCGTTCCACTTAAATAAGCATAACTATGCAATACTCGCGCTGGAATTAAAATAGATGCTGGAGCATGCACAACTTCAGTTTTATCATAGCCATCATAAGTGAAGGTAACTGTGGCACTTAAGCCTGACCCATCATCATTATTACCCATAAAAACAAAAACACTATCACAATTATGTGCATGACTATCAACATGAGCTTTATACTCATTAGTATAATCTTTATCAAAAATACGTTCAATTATATAAACGGAGCTTCTCTCATCCACACGATTATCCATAAATACCCAACGTTTACCTACACCATCTCGATGATAGGATAATTCTGAAGCACCCTTTATAAATGGTTTTTTTACAGATAAGGTATTTAGAAATCGCTGTTGCTGTTTTCTATCTAAGGCACTTAAAATGTTACAGCTTTTTCTGCCAAAATTTTCTGGGATTAAGTATTCATAAGCATTGTTATTATTAACCATAGCATCAATGTGATACTTAGATGCATGAGTAAATGCATCTTGCCCTACAATTGGATGGTGTGGCTCAAGAGTAAAAGCCCCTATTCGTGAAACAAATTGAGACAGGTGTAAAGAAGATTTAAAATTAAAATCTTCTATTCCATAAAACTGCTCTAAAGCTGCACATAGTGAAAATAGGTCGCAAATTCCTGCCCGCTCCCCAACCCCTAAAATAGAAGCATCAATAACACTAGCCCCTGCATCTATGGCTGCCATAGCATTGCCATTGGCTAATCCTAAATCATTATGTAAATGGACTTCAATCTCACAATCAAAACTTTTAACTGCAAATTCTATAGCTTTGTAACATTCTTTAGGATGCCAAGCTCCAACAGTATCCGCTAAACTAATTCTATCGGCTTTAGCTTTAACGGCAATGCTCCCAAGTTCATGAATTAGATTAAAATCTGTTCTTGATGCATCCTCAATAGTAAAACGAACTTTTAAACCAAATTGTTTAGCTAAAGTTACAGCTTCATAAACCTGAGTTTTTATCCACTCGCGTGATTTGTTATTAAATTTGCTAGCTAAAGAAATATCATTATAAGAAGCCCAAATACCCACCCACTGAGCATTTGAATTTTTTGCGGCAATAATGTCTTCTTCACAAGCACGGGCATGAACTAGAAAATCCACTCCAGAAAATGATTCACAAATTGTTTTACAGATTTGTTCTTCTTTTTTAGAAATTCCAGGATGCCCTATCTCAATTAGTTTTATCCCAAAATCTTTAAGTCTATTAACCAACTCAATTTTTTCAGCAATAGAAAAACACAATCCTACTGATTGTTCCCCTTCTCTTAAAGTGGTATCAAGGACTAAAACCTTCTTAACATCATAAGTGCTTTTTTTATTCACAAAATACTTTCATAATTTACTGTTTTAAGGTATCAAATTATATCATATTTATAAAAATATTTTTGACTGAAGCAGTTATTTTTTGTTACAATACATAAAAATTTACAATTTATCTAAATCCAGAATATAAAAGAAAGAACCTAATTGAAAATAACCAATGAAAAAAAATACTTCAAGCATTTATTTAAGATACTGTTTTTATTAATCACAACCCCATGTCTAATAATATCTTGTAA
>JAJTDW010000001.1 GCA_021298175.1 Pseudomonadota bacterium | reverse complement strand
GCGTGGAGTGTCTTCTCTTGCAGTTCTCACAAGCAAAATTAATTTTTGATATTATTTGCAGTTAATGGCAAAATCTAAATAAAAACATCCTTAGTGCATAACACAAAATACAAACTTGAGATTTTTGATGTGGAAGTCTAGAGTATAAAGTGAGGCATACGGCAGTAATCGTTCTTAATGCTGGATTAACAGATATTAATGATTTTGATAAGTGCTTTATAGTCTGGAAAGTGCATTTTCATGTTGCGCTGCACATAGCAAAGTTATATCAATCCTTGGTAAAATCTACTATTTGACAATAAGATATTATAATTATAGGAGTTTGGCATGCAAAATGGGTTCTATGTGCGTAAGGTTGCGGTATTGGGTGCTGGAGTTATGGGGGCACAAATTGCTGCTCATTTTGGGAATGCCGGTGTTAGCGCTATTTTATTTGATTTAAAATCAAAATCTAGTCAAGCCAATGAACTAATTGAAAAATCATTATTGAACTTAAAAAAACTTAACCCTAAGCCATTAGCTTGGAATAAAAGCCTTGATTATATATCTGTAGCTAACTATGATGATAATTTGGAGAAATTAAAAGACTGTGATTTAATTATTGAAGCAATTGCAGAAAGATTAGATTGGAAAGAGGACTTATATAAAAAAATAGCACCATATATTAATAGCGGTGCTATTGTTGCATCTAATACCTCTGGTTTAAGCATAGATAGTTTGGCTAAATGCTTGCCTGAAGTATTAAGAAATAAATTCTGCGGGATTCATTTCTTTAATCCACCGCGTTATATGGCTCTAGTTGAGCTAATTCCAAGCACATTCACTGATAAACATATTTTACCTGATTTAGAAACATTTTTAGTAACAAATTTAGGGAAAAATGTAGTTGTAGCTAAAGATACGCCTAACTTTATTGCAAATAGAGTAGGTGTGTTTTCTATGTTAGCCGCATGTATCCATACTGAAAAATTTAATATTCCATTGGAGGTGGTAGATAAGCTAACTGGTAAAGATTTAGCTAGAGCAAAGAGTGCTACTTATAGAACCGCAGATATAGTAGGTTTGGATACATTAGCTCATGTAATACAAACTATGGCAGATAACTGCAAAGATGGTTTTGAGCAGTGTTATAAGATACCTGTATGGTTAGAAAACTTAATCATAAATGGTTGTTTAGGACAAAAAACCAAAGCTGGTTTTTATAAGAAAGATAAAGCTGGGATTAATGTGCTTGATTTATCAACAGGGGAATATCGTAAGGCAGATAAAAAAGCTAATCCAGAAGTGATTGATATCCTAAGACAAAAAGATTGGACAACTAAATTTGATAAGCTACATAGTTCAGAGCTTCCTGAAGCTAAATTTTTATGGGCGTGCTTTAGAGACGTGTTCCATTATGCTTCGCACTTATTGGGTGATATTGCTGATACTCCGCGAGATATAGATTTAGCGATTCGTTCTGGGTTTGGATGGAAAGACGGTATTTTTGAGATTTGGCAACAAGCTGGGTTTAATAAAATAGCTCTATGGATTAAAGAAGATATTGAGAAGGGTTTAACTTTATCAAATGTGCCATTGCCAAAATGGGTTTTTGAGCAGAAAGACGGAGTCTACCTAGATAATAAACATTTTAATATTGTAGAAAATAAATTGGTAGAACGCAAAGAGTTGCCAGTGTATAAAAGACAGCTATTCCCAGATATGGTATTAAATGAAAAGCCTAATTTCACGGCTACAACGCTTTATGAGAATGACGGCGTACGTTTATGGCATACAGGTGATAATATCGGTATTCTATCATTTAAAACTAAAATGAGTTCTATTGGTATGGATGTACTAAACGGAATTGATACAGCAATTGATGTTGCTTGTGAAAAATGTGTTGCTATGGTTATTTGGCAAGAAAAAGATATATTCTCTGTTGGAGCTAATTTAGAAGAGTTTGGTTTTTCTATAATGATGAATGGGGCTGAGGCTGTTGATGACATTGTTGAAGCTGGACATAGAATCATTGTAAATAAATTACGCTATTGTAAAATTCCAGTAATTGCAGCTGTTCGTGGATTTGTCTTTGGTGGTGGTTGTGAAATCATGTTGCATTGTGATGGTGTTGTAGCGGCATTAGAATCATATATTGGTTTAATTGAAGCTGGGGTTGGATTATTACCTGGTTGGGGTGGCACAACTGAAATGGCGTATAGAGCATCTCAAGCAATAGACCCATGGAAGGATTTTGAGCGTAGATATAAAAACTTAGCTATGGCTCAAGTTGCAACTAGTGCATATGAAGCATTAGAAATGGGGTTTTTACGTGATTCCGATACCATTATTATGAATACACGCGAAGTATTATATGTAGCCAAAGAACGTGCTAAATTTATGAGCGAGTCTGGATATCGTCCGCCAATCAAACCTACCTTTGCAGCATTTGGTAGCCAAGGGATAGCAATAGTTAATGGGTTACTAGCTAACATGTATGCTGGCGGACAAATCTCTGACCACGATATGCTAATTGCTAAAAATATTGCTGCAACTATGTGCGGTGGTGAAATCGAAAAAGATAGCAAAGTTAGTGAAGATTGGGTATTAAACATAGAAAAGCAGAAGTTTCAAGAATTAGCGACTTCGCAAAAAACTGCCGATAGGATACAATACATGCTAGAAAACGGCAAACCACTACGCAATTAAGAGTCTGCATCAGCTATAACTGTATCGTGGAGCAACTTATGTACTATGGGTACACTGCCCTTGTTCCACTCTTTGTTATAGCTGCGCTTACTCTTGATTGATTATTAGTTACTACACAGGTGCTCATCCTGAACTTAACACACTTGTTTTGTTTCAGGATCTCATAAATATAGATGCTAAAATAACACACGCGTGTGAAAGTAAGCTATGACAAGATATAAAGGAAAAATTAATAATGAATAAACCCGTATATATAGTAGCAGCAAAGAGAACTGCTATTGGTAAAGCTAAAAAAGGAAGTTTTGCAAAACAACGTCCAGATGAATTATTGGCAACATTAATTAAAGCAACAGTTAAAGAGTCTAAAGTTAATCCAGAGGACATTGCTGATGTTGTTATGGGATGTTCTTTTCCTGAAGCAGAGCAGGGTCAAAATATAGCGAGGATATCTGCATTACTTGCGGGATTACCTAGTTCAGTTCCAGGGCTAACGATAAATCGTTATTGTAGTTCTGGATTAAATTCAATCTCTGTTGCAGCTAATATGATTAGCTTAGGACAGGCAGAGGTGGTGGTTGCTGGTGGTATTGAGAGTATGAGCCTAATCCCTATGGGTGGGAATGATTGGAGCGTTAGCCCTAATGTGTTTAAAAAGAATGAGGATGTGGCAATTGCTTTTGGTATGGGTATTACTGCAGAAAACGTAGCTAAGCAATGGAATATTAGTCGTGAAATGCAAGATGCTTTTGCTTTAGAGAGTAACAAACGTGCTTCAGATGCAATTAACAAAGGGTATTTTAAAGATGAAATATTATCTGTTGATGTGATACATAACTTACCAGATGAAAAAACTCATAAAATTGTAGAACATAAAGTAGTTATGAATACAGATGAAGGTCCACGAGCTGAAACTTCAATGGAAGCTTTAGCTAAATTAAAGCCTGCATTTGCTGCAACAGGTAGTGTGACTGCAGGTAATAGTTCCCAAATGTCAGATGGTGCTGGGTGCTTGGTTTTAGTTAGTGAAGAATACTTACATAAACATAAATTAGTCCCGATGGCTAAATTTTTAGGTTTTGCTGTAGTTGGCGTACCACCAGAAATTATGGGAATAGGTCCAATTAAAGCTATTCCTCAAGTATTAAAACAGACTGGGTTAAGTCTTTCTGATATAGATTGGATTGAGTTAAATGAAGCTTTTGCGGCTCAAAGTTTAGCTGTAATTCATGATTTAAAGCTAGATACAGCTAAAGTTAACCCATGTGGCGGAGCAATTTCTATGGGGCATCCTTTAGGTGCAACTGGGGCTATCCTTTCAGCAAAGCTTATTCATGGGTTAAAGCGTACAGGTAAAAAATATGGCATGGTATCTATGTGTATTGGTACAGGTATGGGGGCTGCTGGGATATTTGAGGCTGTATAATTCCAGTTATTGCGAGGTTCCAAAGAACCTGTTGCAACCTCATATCATAAAATATACTTTTCTGAAGGAAGGGGCATTGTGGAAAAAATATGGATAAAAAATTACCCAGCTGGGGTTCCTGCTGAGATTGATGTGGGTAATGATACATTAGTTGACTTGGTTAATAAAATATGTATTAAGTATGCAGATAATAAAGCTGTATCATGTCATGGGGCAAGTTTAAGTTTTGCATCTGTTGGAGAGAGAGTGGATTCTCTTGCAACATCATTATACGAAATGGGGGTAAAAAAAGGTGACCGTGTTGCTGTAATTATGCCAAATATTATGCAATACCCTATTGCTATTTTTGCTATCTTAAAAATAGGAGCTGTAGTTGTTAATATTAATCCACTATATACTGAGCATGAAATGGCATATATTTTAGAGGATTCTGGTGCAAAAGCTGCAATTGTATTAAATATGATGGCAAGGAAACTAAATAATCTAATTAATAAGGGTAGTTTAGAACACATTATTGTTGCCACAGTTCCAGACTTATATCCATTTTTAAAACGTAGCATAATAAATTTTGTGATTAAAACTATTAAGCATACGGATATTAGTTATAGCTATAAAGCGCATAACTTTCGGGACTGTGCTTTAAATAATAAAAAACTCAGATATGATCCAAAGCTTGTAAATACTGATTTAGCTTTTATTCAATACACTGGAGCCACTACAGGTAAGCCAAAAGGTGCAATGCTTAGTCATAGAAACATTGTTGCGAATATTAAGCAGGTTCATGCTTGGTTGTCACCTCAAGTTGGTAGCCTTTCTAATCATATAGCAATTGATGCATTGCCGTTATACCATATATTTTCATTAACTGCCAACTTATTTACTTTCTTTTTTGCAGGTAGTGAAAACGTTATGGTGCCTAATCCACGTGATGTTAAAGACATGGTTAGTATTTTAAATAAAAGCAAATTTACAGTATTTAGCGCATTAGATACTTTATATAATCATTTATTATTATCTGAAGAGTTTAAACAAAATAAATACCCATATTTTAAATATAGTGTTGCAGGTGGAATGCCAGCACGTTCATCAGTTGCTCATGATTGGTATAAGCAAACTGGTGTTATGCCAAGTAACTGCTATGGAATGACAGAAGCTTCTCCGGCAGTTACAATGAATCCTCTGGATAATACTTTTGATGGCTCAGTAGGTTTTCCTATTCCATCAACAGAGGTCATGATTAGAAGTATAGATGGTGGCAGTATATTACCAGTGAATGAAACTGGTATTATTTGGGTTCATGGACCACAAGTTATGCGCTCTTATTGGAATAAGCCAGAACAAACCGCTAAAGCAATTGATAAAGATGGGTGGTTTAATACTGAGGATTTAGGTTACTTAAATGAACAAGGTAAGCTTTTCATTAGCGGGCGACAAAATGATATGATTATAGTGTCAGGGTTTAATGTATATCCGGTTGAGATTGAAAATGCATTAGATAGTATTTCTGATATAAAAGAATCAGCTGTAATTGGGGTGAAAGATACAGATACAGGAGAGCGCTCTGTTGCTTTTGTTATCTTTAAATCTGGTGCATATATGACGGAGAATGAAATCATCTTAGAACTTCGTAAACAATTAACCAGTTATAAAGTGCCGCGTGAAATCATAATTATAAAAGATGACTTACCTAAAACTTTAATAGGTAAAATTGACAAAGTTGCACTATCCAAAAAATATTTAGAAAAGGATCAATAAAAATGGACAGAAAGACAATTTTTATTACTGGAGCATCTCGTGGGGTGGGGCTAGAAATTGCTAAACGTTTTGCTAAAGACGGCGCTAATATTGCTATAGTTGCAAAAACAACCGAACCTAATCCAAAACTAAAAGGTACTATTTGGAGTGCTGTAGAAGAGATCAAGGCGGCTGGAGCTAATGAAGTAATGGCAATTCCATGTGATATTAGAGACTTAGATGCTTTAAAAGCTGCAATTGATTCTGTAGGACAGAAATTTGGCAAGATTGATGCTTTAATTAATAATGCAAGTAGTATTTATTTATTAAAAACTGCAGATTTACCTGAAAAACGTTATGATTTAATGCATGGAGTAATTGTAAAAGCTAGTCTTTTTGCTTCACAATATGCTTTGCCTTATTTAGAAAAGTCTTCAAACCCACATATTTTAAATATAGCTCCTAAACCTGATTTAAAAGCTAAATGGTTTAAAAATCATACAGCCTATACTTTATGTAAATTTAGTTCTGGTATGATGGTTATTGGATTGGCTGCTGAATTAGCGGATAGAAAAATTGCCGTTAATGCACTATGGCCTGCAACACTACTTGATACTGCTGCAGTGCAAAATCTTTTAGGTGGTGAAGCTGCGGTCAGAAAATCTAGAAAACCATTAATCATGGCAGATGCAGTACATTATATTTTAAATCAAGATAGTGCTACGTTCACTGGTAACCATTTCTTAGATGAAGATATTATTAAAAAAATTGGTAATACTTTAGATCAGTATTCTGTAATCCCAGGTGCGGATTTAATTACTGATTTATACGTGGAACGTGCATAATTTTGATTCCATATTTACTGATAGGTATATAAGAACCTGTTTAAAATCTTATAATCTATTGCAAAAAGCACTAAATTGGCTATAATTTTACATAATTTTGTTCGCAATAGTTGTACTATTGCTCAAAAATTCTGCAAAATTCCATCTCAACGATTGCTTTTTTCATAACGATTAAAGATCTTAAACATGTTCTAAGCTGGTATCATTTACTTCTTATGTACTGAATATGTTGAATTTATTTATAACACTAAAAGGAATGTAGTTATGACTGCCTGGTTTATAGTTGGTTTTTTATTTGTTACATGCTTCGTTCTTTATTATACTACTAGGCTTGCTGTGTGGACATTAGCAATGCTAGTTTATTTATTAATTATCTATTATTCTACATTAAGCGTTAACAGTATTGTATTTGGTACATTTAGTATATTGTATGCAGTAGTGGCTGTTATATTTAATATAAAGTTTTTAAGAAAAATATTAATTACTAAGTTTATTTTTGCTAAGACTAAAGGTGTAATGCCTAAAATTTCTGAAACAGAGCAATTAGCTTTAAATGCTGGGGACCCTTGGTATGAAAAAGAAGTTTTTCAGGGGCACCCTGATTTCAATTTGCTTCATAGCTTAAAGAAATTTGAACTTTCTGAAGAGGAAAAGGAGTTCTTACATAATGAAACCAATCAATTATTAAGTATGGTGGATGATTGGCATATCACTCATGTGGAGAAAGATTTGCCAGTTGAGGTCTGGAACTTTATCCGTGAAAAAGGCTTTTTAGGATTAGTAATTGCTAAAGAGTATGGTGGTAAGGGATTTTCTGCTGTTGCTCACTCTGAAATTGTAATGAAAATTGCAACACGGAGTATTTCTGTTGCGGTTACTGTTATGGTGCCAAATTCTTTAGGTCCTGGAGAGCTACTATATCATTATGGTACAAAGGAGCAAAAAAACCACTATTTACCAAGGCTTGCTAAAGGTGAAGAAATCCCTTGTTTTGCTTTAACTGGACCAACTGCTGGTTCGGATGCTACCTCAATTCCTGATGAGGGAATTGTTTGTATGGGGGAATATAATGGCGCTGAAGTATTAGGGATAAAACTCAGAAATATTGATAAGCGTTATATTACTCTTGCTCCAGTTGCAACATTAGTTGGCTTAGCTTTTAGATTAAAAGATCCAGATAGCTTACTAAAAGGTGTTGGTAAAGAGGGTATTACTTGTGCTTTATTACCACATACGCATAAGGGGTTAGAAATTGGAAACCGGTTACTTCCACTTGACCAAGTCTTTATGAATGGAACAGTAAGGTCAAAAGAGTCATTTATTCCTATGGATTGGGTTATAGGTGGGCAGAAGTTAGCTGGTGAAGGCTGGCGTATGCTTGTTGAATGCTTATCGATTGGGCGTTCTATTTCTTTACCTGCGTGTGGTACAGCAAGTGGGTTGATGTCGGTAGTTACTACTTCGGCATATGCTTTGGTAAGAGAGCAGTTTAAAGTGGATATTGGTAGCTTTGAAGGTGTAGAAGAAAAACTGGCTCAAATGGGTGGGTTAACTTATATGTTAAATGCTACGCGTCAGTTTACTGTTAGTGCAGTTGATGCAGGGGTAAGGCCATCAGTAGCATCAGCAATTGCTAAGTATCATTTAACTCAAAATGGCAGAGATATAATTATTGATGCAATGGATGTCCATGCTGGGCGTGGTATTATAATGGGCCCTAACAATTATCTAGCTCGTGGATATCAAGGTTCGCCAGTTGGGGTAACGGTTGAAGGTGCCAACATTCTGACGCGCAATCTGATGATATTTGGACAAGGTGCTATGCGTTGCCATCCTTATATTCGTAAGGAGTATGAGTCATTGATGAGTAGTGACGGGCTTAATGAATTTGATAATGCAATGTTTGGTCATATTGGTTATTATGGGAGAAATACAGTTCATGCATTATTTAACTCATTAACTTGTGGTCGGCTTGCTCGTGGTTATTCATCTAAATTTAATAGCTATTATAAACAGATTTCTCGGATGTCAAGCTACTTTGCTTTTGTTGGTGATTTATCTTTAGTTATTTTAGGTGGTGAGTTAAAACGTAAAGAGCGTATATCAGCTCGTTTAGGTGATGTAATGAGTTATCTTTATATGGCATGCTCTAGCCTTAAATATTACGAAGCTAATGGTGGTAGAGCTTCTGATGATATATTTGTTACTTGGGTAATGCAGCATTGTTTATTTAGTGCTCAAACTGCATTGCTTGAAACTTTAGATAATTTTACTTCTCCTATCTTAGGTAGAATACTTAAGTTTATTTTATTCCCATTTTGCAAACCATATAAAAAACCAAGTGATGAGCTAGAACATAAGCTAAGTATGAGTTTATTATCTAATTGTCAGACGCGTGAAGTATTTAAGTCAATGTGTTATGTTCCAGATGATTATAATGACCTTATTGGTAGAGTAGAGATTGCATTTAAAGCAGCACTTGAGACTAACCCAATAAAACATAAGATTCAAAAAGCTGTGCGCAAGCATCAATTACCAAAAGGCAATATTTCTGAGATTGCAGCTAAGGCACTGGAGATTGGTATCATTGATAATATGGAGTTAGATAAGCTGCTTTTATCCTTAAAGCTTAGCAATGAAGTAATTCAGGTCGATGAATTTGGTCCTTTTGAGTTGGGTCCTAAGAACGCTCATCCTACTTGGAAGTAAATACATTCTTGCAGACTTGTCATTGCTATGCTGGACAATCGTGTTCCAGCGTGGCAATCCCAACTCTTACTGAAGTGTTTAATTAAAAGAAAATGACATTAAATTTATTAAAACCAATTAATGTAAATAAGTCTATATTAGAAAAGCTACATACGTTAAATCTTCATACTTATTGGGATTTGTTATTACATATTCCGATACGCTATGAAGATTTAACATCTATTTATCTAATGGCTAATGCTAGTGTGGGTACTCAAGTACTAGTAGAGGGGGAAATCCTTAGTACAGAAGTCTTACATAAACGTACAAAACAGCTACAGGTAAAAATCACTGACCATACTCAAATCATTACTCTAATATTTTTTCATTTTTATCCCAATTACGCTTCTCAATATCCAGTAGGCAAGAAAATACGCGCCTATGGGGAAATAAAACTCGATTATTATGGGCAAAAAACAATTACCCATCCTAAAATTCAGACAGTTAGAGATAATCAAGAATTGCCAAATACCTTTTCACCTATTTACTCTGTGGTACAAGGCTTATCACAATTACAAATTACTAAAGTTATTGATGAAGCATTAGATATGTTAAATATAATAGAAATGGTGGAAATTCTGCCAGGCAATCTTATATCAAACTATTATAATTTTAAACAATCAATATTTACCTTGCATAAATTAACTCCAAAGCAGTTTGCTAATAAACTACATTTAGATGCATTATCTAGATTAAAGCTTGATGAGATTATCGCTCAGCAATTGATTATGTATAATATATATCAATATAAACATGATAATAGTGCGATATCGATTAAGCAAAAAGGCAAATACACTGAGAGTCTATTACAACAATTGCCATTCAAATTAACTAAAGCACAGCTTAGAGTATTAAAAGAAATATATGCGGATTTAGCTAAACCAACACAGATGAATCGCTTACTACAAGGGGATGTTGGTAGTGGTAAAACTATAGTTGCTACATTAGCTATGTTAGTTGCTGTAGAAAATAATTATCAAGCATGTATTATTGCTCCTACAGAGATTCTTGCCCAGCAGCATTATTTTAAAACTAAGCAATTATTAGAGTGTTTAGGTATTGAGGTTATCTGCTTGTCTGGAAGTTTAACCCCCAAAGAAAAAAAAATAGCTTATGCAAAGATAGCTGATTATGAGCTATCGGGGGGTAAAGTTGGGCAGATTATTATTGGCACCCATGCAGTTTTTCAGGCAAGCGTAGTTTTTAAGAGTTTAGCTTTAGTGATTATTGATGAGCAGCATAGGTTTGGAGTTAAGCAAAGGCTATCTTTACAAGAAAAAGGTAATAATCCGCATCAGTTAATGATGTCAGCAACTCCAATCCCACGTTCTTTAGCTATGAGTTATTATGCAGATTTAGATTTATCAATTATTAATGAGTTACCACCTGGCAGGACCCCAATAAAAACTATTTTAGTAAATAATACTAGACGTTATGAGGTTATTAGTTTTATTGAAAGTGCTATTGCACAAAAGCGTCAAATTTATTGGGTATGTCCATTAATTGAGGAATCCGAAAAATTAAATTTAGAAAATGTATTAAAGGTTTATACTGAGTTGCAGGCTAAGTTCCCTAATTTAGGAATAGGCTTGATTCATGGTAAATTAAAATCTGTAGAAAAATCTGGGATAATGCACAGTTTTAGTGCTGGAGAATTAAGTATTTTAGTTGCAACTACTGTGATTGAGGTTGGGGTGGATGTACCTAATGCTAGTGTTATGGTAATTGAGCATAGTGAAAGAATGGGCTTATCTGCGCTACATCAGCTACGTGGGCGTATTGGGCGTGGGGTTGCTAGCAGCGATTGCATTTTACTTTATCAAAACCCACTTAGTGACGTTGCTAAAAAACGCTTAAAAGCGATCCAGAATAACACTGATGGGTTTAAAATAGCTCATGAGGATTTATTAATCAGAGGTCCCGGTGAGTTATTGGGAAATCGACAAAGCGGAGTGCCATTATTAAAATTTGCTAATTTAGAACTAGATTTACATTTGATACCTATTGCTCAAGGAATAGCTAAAAAGCTAAGTTCTAGCAATCCAGATTTAGCCCAAACCCATACTAAACTATGGTTTCATAATCAAGAGTTTTTCCTAAAAGCCTAATTATAAAGAGATGTATATACTCAAAGACAATGAGTATATACATCATACCTAACTGTCTTACCTTGTTTATTAAATGATGGTGTAGGTTTAGATACAATAGCTTGTTGCTTATTATCACGTTTAACTACAACTCTATTAGTTTGTGTTTTCATTGCTTGTTCAAAAAGCAAAATTTCATCGGTATTATAATTCTCTATCTCGTGTATCAGTTGGATTAACTGCATGTCTTTTTTAGCTTTTGCGCTTTTTTTATGTTTAAACATAGGGTCTAGATAAATAGCATCAACAGTTAAATTCTTATCGTTTTCTCTCAAATAATCAAGACTATTCATAAAAATAATTTTAGCATTATTTGGCATATAATTTTTTTGTATAGCATAATAAATAATTGTAGCTAGCATGGGGTTTTGTTCTACCATTGTTATATTATAGCCATATTTTGCAATAAGTATAGCATCTTTAGCTAATCCTGCGGTTAGGTCTAATATTATAACTTCGTCCCGAGGCTTATTTTTAATTTTAAGGGCTTGAATCAGTAACTCTTGTTCTAAATTCTGACGTAAAGTTATTATTCTAGCATAAATATCTTGAATATAAATTGGAGTAAATAAATTACATCTTATCGATAAACCACGCTCATCTATTAATAAGTACGGCATATTATTTAGATTTTCAACTTGATTGATATCAGTTACCAATTGAATTTCTTGAGTAAAATTAGCTAGCTGTTGAGTTTCTTCTAGTAGAAAATTACTAGTACATACGATTTGGTATTTACTCACGATGATAGGGGTGATTTTCTAAAATAGTTATACAGCGATAGATTTGCTCTAATAGAACAACTCTTACTAAGGCATGAGGAAAAGTAAAACTAGATAGCTGTATAGTTAAGTGTGCCATATTTTTTAAATCTAAATGAATACCATCAGCACCACCAATAATAAAAGTAATATTAGGGCTAGTTAGCGCAATTTTTTCTAGTTCTTGAGCAAGTTTAATACTAGAAAGTGTCTTACCTCTTTCGTCTAATATGATAATAAAACTACCATTGGGTATTTGGTTAGTTATTTTTTTTGCTTCAAGAGCCATATTAGCATCAACTGGTTTATTGTTATTTTTATCAGATTTTAAATCAATTATTTTAGCTTGGTATTTACCATGGTTAATTCTGGTTAAGTATTCATTACAAGCAGCTTCTACCCACTGTGGCATTTTGTTAGCTATGTTGATAATAGTAATTCTCAATGTTATTCCTCGTATAACTGCTCACCTGCATCAATTCTTGCTACATTTTTTAGCTTTTGATGTAAATAGAGTCACACGGTAAAGTTAAAAAACATAGCCATAATTGCGCATCTGAGCAGTTAAATTATTTTATAATTCTAAGGGATAGATCAATGGCATTAATATTTTTAGTTAAACCACCGATAGATATTCTATCCACTCCAGTTTGCGCATACTCTAATATCGTATCTAAATTAATATTTCCAGATGCTTCAAGAATAGCTCTTTTATTAGTATATTCTACGCATTTTTTTATCTGGGATGGCGACATATTATCTAATAAAATTAGTTTGGCGCCATTTTCTATTGCTTCTACAAGTTGCTCAAAGTTTTCTACTTCAATCTGAATCGGAATATGTTTTGGTGTTTCAGTATAGGCTTTACTTAATACATTTTTTATGCTACCTAGTGCAGCAATATGGTTTTCTTTTATAAGCACGCCATCATATAGACCAATTCTTTGGTTATGTCCACCACCTACGGTTACCGCATATTTTTGTGCTAGACGTAATCCTGGTATGGTTTTACGAGTATCCATGATTTTGACTTTAGTTGAGGATACTTGTTTTACATATTGATGAGTAATTGTTGCGGTTGCAGATAATAGCTGCAAAAAATTTAAAGCTGTGCGTTCAGCTGTTAAAATACTTGAGGCGTGAGCGGTGATTTTGCATAATATTGAATCCTTTGGAACTAAATCACTATCTGCATAATTCCATGTAATAATAGCTTTTTCATCAAGGGTAAGAAATGATTGATTTACCCATGCGATGCCACAAAGCACCATTTCTTGTCGGGTAACTATTGTAGCTGTGATGATTTTATCTATTAATAAATTGGCTGTATAATCTGGGAAGGTTGTGGTATCTTCAAATAGAGCCTGAGACACTTCTAGGTTTATAATATGTTGTGGGCAAAGCTTATTCATATTTCTATATTTTTATAAAATCTGGGATAGGTGGCATTTTTTCTGATATGGTTAAGACCTCAAAGCCTTTTTCAGTTACAAGTACAGTATGTTCCCATTGTGCAGATAGCATACGATCTTTGGTAATCGCTGTCCAGCCGTTACTTACAAACCGTATTTGTTTTTTACCTTGGTTAATCATCGGTTCAATAGTAAAAATCATACCAGATTCTATTCTGGCTGCAGTTTTAGGGCGTCCATAATGTAAAACTTGAGGTTCTTCATGGAAAACTTTACCAATACCATGACCACAAAATTCTTCAACTACACTATAACCATTGTTTTCTGCATATTTTTGTATGGCATGTCCAATATCACCAAAGTAATTACCAGGTTTTACTTGATTAATGCCATACCACATAGATTCATAAGTGATTTGGCATAGGCGTTTTGCTTGAGGTGATACTGTACCTACATAGAACATACGTGAGGTGTCACCGTGATAGCTATTTTTGTATACAGTAACATCAACGTTTAGGATATCACCATTTTTTAATGGTTTATCGTTAGGGATACCGTGGCAAATCTCACTATTAACTGAGGTGCAAATAGATTTAGGGTATGGAGGGTTCTTTGGGCTTGGCTGATAATTTAATGGTGATGGGTATGCTTTTTGCACATTTACAATATAATCATGACACAGTTTATCAATTTCATTGGTAGTCACCCCTGGTATGATAAAAGGTTCTATGTAATCTAATACTTCAGCAGCAAGTTTACATGAGATACGCATATATTGTATATCTTGTTGATTTTTAATTATAATACTCAATGATTTTCCTTATAGGGTTTATCTTCATTGCGAGAAAAACACATTTATTGTGTTTGTCTTGGCAATCTTAATTTTATTATTGTGATTTGTTATAGTAACGTGATTATACTATATTTATGGTAAAATCATGTTTGTTTTAGTAAGGAAAAATAAGAAGATGGCTTTAAAATGTGGAATTGTAGGGTTACCTAATGTTGGTAAATCAACATTATTTAATGCACTAACAAAAGCTGGGATAGCAGCAGAAAATTATCCATTTTGTACTATAGAGCCTAATATCGGTATTGTTGAGGTTCCAGATGAACGTATGGCTGAGTTATGTCAGATTGTTAATCCACAAAAAGTACAAAATGCTATTGTTGAATTTGTAGATATAGCGGGACTAGTTGCTGGTGCAAGCAAGGGGGAAGGCTTAGGTAATCAATTTTTAGCTAATATTCGTGAGACAGATGCAATTATTAATGTAGTTAGATGCTTTGATGACGATAATGTGATTCATGTCAATAGTAAAGTAGATCCAATTGATGATATTGAAGTAATTACTACTGAGCTAGCCTTAGCAGATTTAGCTACAGCTGAAAAAGTATTGTTGCGTGAGAATAAAAAAGCTCGTAGCGGAGATAAAGATGCTATTATTTTAGTTAGCTTAATCGAAAAAATAATTGCACATTTAAACCAAGGTAAACCAGCACGTACTTTAGGGTTATCTAAAGATGAAATCCTATTAGCTAAACCACTATGCTTATTAACTATAAAGCCTGCAATGTATGTTGCAAATGTTAGCGATAGCGGATTTACTGACAATCCATATTTAGATAAATTAACTGAATATGCTAAAAAAGAAAATGCTCCCATTGTAGCTATTTGTGCTTCAATTGAGTCAGAAATTGCAGAATTAGAAGATGCGGATAAAAAAGATTTTTTAAATGATATGGGTATGAAAGAGCCAGGTCTTAATCGCTTGATTCATGCAGGATACAAGTTACTTGGCTTACAAACTTATTTTACTGCTGGTATTAAGGAAGTACGCGCATGGACGGTGCCAATTGGCGCAACAGCACCTCAAGCAGCCGGAGCAATCCATACCGATTTTGAGCGTGGTTTTATTAGAGCTGAAGTTATTTCTTATAATGATTTTATTCAATATAAGGGTGAGTCAGGTTCTAAAGAAGCTGGTAAAATGCGCTTGGAGGGTAAGGATTACATTGTAAAAGATGGGGATGTAATGCACTTCCGCTTCAACGTCTAACACTATACTCTTTCATATTCAAGCTCCAATTTGGTGCATCATTTCTTGCCTACCACAAGTAGGAGGAGGCGCTCTTTGCATCATTGGAAACTTGAATCTGTGTGAGTATAGATGAATTATTACAAAAATGGATTTGACTGAAGGCCAACGCAAAGCTGTAGCATATGTAAAGGAACATGATAGTATCTGAAATTCTGAATATCAAAAACTTTGTATAACAATAATCGATTTGATTATTTCCCATCTAAATTTGCTATAGGAAAAGATTTTTGTAATCGTATTAATGAGATTAAATATTTAAAGGCAAATATATGGCAATAAAGCCCCGCATTTTTAAAGTTAACATACAAATTGCAGATATGGATAGGCATTATTATGCAGATCACTTGTTAACTGTTGCACAGCATCCATCAGAAACGGATGAGCGTACAATGGTGCGTCTTTTAGCTTTTGCGCTTAATGCAAATGACGCTTTAAGCTTTGCAGAAGGAATTAGCGACTCAAGTCAGGCTGATTTATGGGAAATGAATCATAACGAGCAAATTGGTTTATGGATTAGTGTAGGGTTACCTGATGAGAAATTGATTAGAAAAGCCGTAAGCCGTGCGAGAAAAGTTATTGTATATGCATATGGAGGCAGACCTGCTGATATTTGGTGGAGCAAACTCAAATTAGATAAATATCAAAACTTACAGGTAATTAATTTGGCACAACAAGATACCCAAAACTTAACAGAAATGTTTTCACGTGGTATGAAAATGAATTTTACCATTCAAGAGGGGGATGTAATGGTAGCAAATGACTCTACTAGTATAAATCTTACTCCGCAAATTCTTAAGTAATCCCAAAATCTATTGGTTAGTTATTATGATTAGCTTGCCATGCATCATTTAGCACAGTTTTTGCTGTATTTAGGTCATCTTGTGATTGTTCGACTGATTTTTTAGTTGAATTTACAGTATCTGCTTTTTTTGCTAGATCTTTTTGTGCAGCTGTTAGCTTTTTTTGAGCATCAGCTAGATTTTTTTTTGCATCATCAAGTGCTTCTTTAGCATCAGAATATTTATCTTTATTACTATTAAGCTTATCTTGGATTGATTGGTAGTTATTTTGGATAGATAAAAGGCTTGGTTGATTATTTTCTGCGAAAGCAGAAGTTGCTATTATTAGACATAAAACACTTGCAAATTTTTTCATATTAGTATATTCATTTCCCATATAAAGAAAAGAAATAAAAGTGGTGGGTAGTACAAGATTCGAACTTGTGACCAACTGGTTAAAAGCCAGCTGCTCTACCGGCTGAGCTAACTACCCGGATATGTGCTATATTTGCGTACGTGGCGTCCCTAAGGGGATTCGAACCCCTGTTACCGCCGTGAAAGGGCGATGTCCTAGGCCTCTAGACGATAGGGACACGTTTTAAATCTATAGTTTTAGTAACAGAGTATTTGGTGCACCCGAAGAGATTCGAACTCCTGACCCTCTGGTTCGTAGCCAGATACTCTATCCAGCTGAGCTACGGGTGCTCTAATAATATACCTTGGCGGAGAAAGAGAGATTCGAACTCTCGATACGAGTTTTAGCTCATATGCTCCCTTAGCAGGGGAGTGCCTTCGACCACTCGGCCATTTCTCCAGGCGTTCATTCTGTTACTTACTTAGAGGACCGTATTGTACCAAAGCTAGGTGAGTTTGTCAAATAAATAATATAAAATAATTTAAAAAAAATAGAAAGTGGCTGAATTAAAGCAAAATTTTTTATTAATGCAAACCCCAATTTTATGATAATTTAAAAATACAAAATTAAAGTGTAGGATTTTATTCGCAAAAATATTTTGTATGGTATATAATACCTGCTTAACTAATATTAGGATATTCGAGTTATACCAGTTCATTGTTATCAGGTGTTACTATTCCATCTACATATTAGGTATTTCGTAGATATTATATACCCATTAGTATAAAGTATTACATAAAATAAGTTATTTTAGACGGAGTTAAAATGAAAAGTACACATATTGATGTTGCTAATTTAACAGACGAAGACATTTTAAAAATGTCAGATAATGACTATATGAATCAACTTCAACTCGAATATTTTCGAAATAAGTTGTTGCAATTAGAGCAAGAAATCTTAGAAAATGCAAAAAAAACCACACAAGCATTTCAAGAACAGGAAACAAATTATATAGCTGATCCATCAGATAGAGCAACAATTGAGGAAGAGTACGCTTTAGAGTTGCGTTCTCGAGATAGAGAAAGAAAACTCTTACAAAAAATTCGTAAGGCGCTTTATTTAATTGAAACTAACGAATATGGGTTTTGTGAAGATACAGGTGAGCCAATTGGGCTAAAACGGCTATTGGCAAGACCAACAGCAACCCTAACTATCGAAGCTCAAGAGCGGAGAGAAACTATGCAGAAGCATTTTGCTGATTTATAATACTCGTTGTCTTTGAATTCTGTACTTTGTCAGACCTCATAAAAGGTTCCTTATGTACTGTATGTACACGGCGTTACCTTTTATTTCAGTCTTTCGCGTCCATAATTCAAATACTTCGAGTATACTACGGCTTTTAATTATACGTCATAATTTGCGCTTTATGTACTCTGCGTAAACTTTGTAGCGCATCATTTGGTCTAATTAAATCTGAAGTGGTATTAAGTTTGAAATCTGTTTTTTAAATTAATAAGGATAATTTTTAAGCATGCAGCGTGAAGTTATAAACGTAGATGTTGTAATAGTAGGTGGTGGACCATCTGGTATTGCAACAGCAATTCATTTAAAACAGTTATGTAATAAGTATAATCAAGATATTTCTATTGCTATTCTTGAAAAAGGTAGCAGTATTGGTGCTAATCTTATTTCTGGCTGTGTTATGGATCCTGTTAGTCTTAATGAATTAATTCCACAATGGCAGAGCTTGTTTGCTATTAGGAATCAGGTTGTTCAAGATGATTTATATTTTTTAACTACTAATGATAGATTTAAACTGCCACACATAAAAGAGTGGTCTAATATTGGTAATTACATTATTAGTTTAAGTCAATTATGTATAAAACTTGCAGAATATGCAGAATCTTTAGGCATAGACATCTATCCAGGGTTTCCAGTTGTTGATGTAATTATAGAAAATAGTATAGTAGTTGGTGTTGTAACAGGTGATGTTGGCTTAGATAAAGACTCAAACCCTACGGCTAATTTTCAGCCAGGTATTGAAATTCGCTCTAAGCAAGTTGTATTAGCCGAAGGTTGTAGGGGTTCTGTAACTAAAAGTATTATTAACCGATTTAATTTAGATGTTGATTCTTCTGCTCAGACTTATGGACTTGGAATCAAGGAGATTTGGCAAGTTACACCTTCTAAGCACAAATTAGGCAAGGTGGAGCATTATATTGGATATCCATTAAATAATAACGCATATGGTGGTGGGTTTCTCTATCATTTAGATAATAATATGGTGGCTGTTGGTTTAGTGACTGCCTTAGATTATCAAAACCCATACTTCAGTCCTTTTGAGGAGTTTCAGCAATTCAAGCTACATCCTAATATATCTAATATATTATTAGATGCTAAGCGCTTAGAGTATGGGGCTAGAACTGTAGTTGAAGGAGGGGTACAAGCATTACCTAAGTTGGAATTTAGTGGAGGTCTTATAGTAGGTGATAGTGCTGGGTTTCTTAATATTGCTAAAATTAAGGGAGTGCATAACGCTATAAAATCTGGAATGCTTGCAGCTGAGTCGATTTATTATGCAATTTTAAACAATGAGAATCTAGTGTCATCGTATGAAATAAATCTTAAATCTAGTGACTTGTATAAAGATCTATACCGAATTAGAAATATTCGTCCTGCTTTTAGATTAGGTTTGTATTTTGGGATGTTTTATGCTGCTTTTGAGCATTATGTTTTACGCCATCATGTGCCATGGACTTTTAGATTAAGAAAAAAAGACAACCAAAGATTAAAATCTAAAGATTTATGTCATAAAATTGAGTATCCTGCACATGATGGGATTATTACCTTTGATAAGTCTTCCTCCGTTCATTTATCTAATATTAGCCACGATGATACACAACCGTGTCACTTAAAATTAGGTAACCCAAATATCCCAATTCAAATCAACTTACTTAAGTTTGCATCTCCCGAAACACGTTATTGTCCAGCAGGAGTATATGAGATTATAAAAGATCATAACAGTAATCCATGCTTACTTATTAGCTCACAAAATTGTGTTCATTGTAAAGCATGTGATATTAAAGATCCACTACAAAATATCAACTGGGTTCCTCCTGAAGCTGGTAGCGGACCTCAGTATAGTGATATGTAGGTGCAAAGTTAATTAATTAAATAAATAGGAAATGCAGATGTTCAGACTAGAGGGGGCATATCATATTTCATTAAGCAGAGCGCCTTACAGGAGTAAAGATTCTTCTAATGAAAGAGATTTAAATGATTTTTTTGTGGTGTCAGATTCGCCAGAAGATTATTTTAGTATAGCATTGCAAGAAAATGAGCTTTTACTTACAACAAGATTATCAGGTACGAATATTTTGACTATTATTTGCAATGTACTTATGCCTCATAGACCAATAATAATTGATGAGCCAATAGTGGATAATAACATAATTATTGAATCACATAGCAGCGGTGCTAAGGAAATTAATAAGGTGTTAGATAAATACAAATGTGCTAATGATTCTGATTCAAAGTTGATTCTAATTCCTTATGGAGTAACGGATCGCAGATTGTTTCGTGAAAACCATTCAATATTGGTGGCAATATATAAGAAGCAATATTATGTTATAGATCCTAAGTGTATATGTAAGGACTATCAAATTACAAATATTACGTATAAAGCAGTAAGTCCTGGCATACAAGGACAATTAGATAGGACTAATTGTGGCAGGTATACTGCTTATATAGCAATTTATTTAGCTGAAAAATTTAGACAGTCAGATAGCGGGAAATTTGATTTGTTGCATGAGTTGGGCCAAATTCCCACAAATATTAACCTACTAGACCTGCAAAAAAAATATGCTGATATTCTCTGTCCTCTTCCACAAAATACATGCTAATTACGGCATTTTTTTAGATAAACTTTTTAGGTTTATGGTATAATAACGCCCTTTATAGTTAGATACTGGTCGCGGTAGTTAGCTAAATTTATATATGATTATATTATAGTTAGGGATAACAAAAAATGGATAAAATTCAATTAGTTGCACAATTAAGACAAGAGCATGGTAGAAGTGCGAGCCGCCGCCTGCGTCATAGTGGTAATGTTCCTGGAATCATTTATGGTTCAAACGCAGAGGCAATATCAATTAGCCTAAACCACAATACAATATATCACGCATTAAAACGTGAGGCATTCCACACCTCAATTCTTTCTCTTGACCTAGATGGTAAAAAAGAGCAGGTGTTATTGCGTGATCATCAAGTGCATCCATTTCGTCAACAAGTATTGCATTTAGATTTTCAACGTGTAAACGAAAAAGAAGAGGTGCAAATGCGTATCCCATTACATTTTATTAATGAAGATACATGTTATGCAGTAAAAACACAAGCTGCGCATATTACTCACGTTATTAATGATGTAGAAATTCGTGCTTTTGCAAAAGATATTCCACATTTTATTGAAGTGGATATCAAAGATATTAAAGCTGGACAAACAGTCCATTTATCAAATTTAGCTCTACCATCTGGTGTTGCATTAGTTAATTTACTTCGTGGTGATGATTCTGCGGTTGTTATAGCTGCAGGTATTGCTGAAGAGGAAATATCAAACGAGGCGCCTGTTGTTGCAGCAGCTGATATTCCAACTGTATCTGGCAAGAAAGATGTTGAGGCATAATAAGCATAAACTGTACGTCATTGCGGGCAATGGCGTATATTGCGGGGCAATCTTTATTTTTCTAGATAAGCTGACTTTTATGTCGGCTTATTTTTTATTCAGGATAAAAAATTATGAATCATATTAAAGCAATTTCACCACTTGATGGTAGGTATTTTAGTAAAGTAAGTAGCTTAGCTGAGTTAGTCTCAGAATTTGGGCTAATCAAGTATCGAATAAAAGTAGAAATCGAATGGTTAAAAATATTGTTTGCTATTCCTAATTTAAAACTTCCTAGTTTGTCAGTTAGCGAAATAACGCTTTTAGATTCTATTGTTACTAATTTCAATGAAGATGAATGTGAAAGAGTTAAAACAATTGAAGCAACAACAAATCATGATGTTAAGGCAGTTGAGTACTATATAAAAGAAAAAGTTAAGCATAATTTGATATTAAACCAATATAGAGAGTTTATTCATTTTGCTTGCACTTCTGAGGATATTAATAATTTAAGCTATGCTTTGATGCTTAAAGACCTTAAAGATAGAGTGTTATCTAAAGAGTTAAGTATAATTTCTGATAAATTATTGCATTTGTCTAATGAATATAAAGCAGTCCCCATGATGTGTAGAACCCATGGGCAGCCAGCTACTCCTTCTACAATGGGTAAAGAGCTATATAATGTATATTTTAGATTACAGCGTCAACTGGAGCAATTATCAAAGCAACAGATTTTAGGTAAAATAAATGGTGCAGTTGGTAATTATAATGCACATATGGTTGCTTACCCTGATATAGATTGGGCAGAATTAGCGCAAGTTTTTGTAGAAGATAAGCTAGGCTTAACCTTTAATCCATACACTACACAAATAGAGCCACATGATTATATGGCAGAATTATTTGATAATTTAAAACGTATAAATACGATATTAATTGATTTATCCAGGGATATGTGGGGATATATTGCATTGAATTACTTTAAACAGAAGGTGTTAGCTAATGAAGTTGGTAGCTCAACTATGCCGCATAAGGTAAACCCAATTGATTTTGAAAACTGTGAAGGTAATTTGGGCTTGGCTAATAGTTTAGCTATTCATTTATCTGAAAAGCTACCGATTTCTCGTTGGCAACGAGACTTAACTGATTCAACAGTACAGCGTAATATTGGGGTGGTAATTGGTTATAGTATGTTAGCATATAGTTCATTATTAAAAGGTATGAGCAAGCTAGAAATTAACCTAGATGTGATTAGTAAAGAGTTAGACAATAATTGGGAGCTTTTAGCTGAGCCAATCCAAACAGTAATGCGTAAGGTTGGGATTGAGAATGCTTACGAAAAGTTAAAAGAGCTTACCCGTGGTAAAAAAGTTGATGCGGCAATAGTTAGAGATTTTATTAATACATTAGAATTGCCAGTAGAAGAAAAAGCTAAGTTATTACTGCTTACCCCGCATAATTATATTGGCTTGGCTACTAAATTAATTGATAATAAATAATTTTAATTGTGCTTGGATAGTTATGATAGAACAACGTACTTCATAGTTGGATGTTTGTGTAGCAGGTATGCTACCAACACCCCTGCCATTTAATCATCCTGCTAAATAGCTCCCTTTTGGGGGCTATTTTTCTCACATATATTTAGTACCATAACATATGTATTTTAAATATGCAACTTAAAATGTATATTATTGTAATATATGTTGTAAGTAACTGATTCAATCTGGTAATATTTTTATTTCTTGATTGGTTTTTTATCCTTCACATCATTATATAAAGCTTTATATTTTTTTACATGTAAGGTATTTAAAAATCCTGCTTTGTACACTGGGTAGGCATTTGTTGCAACTTTAATTAAGCTTTCAGCTTGTTCTTTATTTCCTAAATTCCATTCTAATTTAGCTAATTTAATCATATCATCGGGATATGGTTGAAAATCAGTCAATTTTTTAACATATTTTAATTGTTCTTCCGTGGTAAAGGTTTTTTGCGTAAATTTTGTATCAATATTTATATAGCTATCCAGAGTGAAAATAGCTAGATATGAGGCAATTACATTATTCTCGGTTAAGTTTTCCAGATATTTGGTTTGGCTTTGAAAGGTCTCTAAATCATCAGGGGTATCAAGATAATCTACTAGACGATTAAAAATAATACTATTAACTACTATTATATAAATTAGAGCTATAACAGGTATAATACTAGTTACCCAGATTATCCAATTATTAAATATTTTTAGTGGTTTGTCTACGGATAAGAAAATTACCAATGGTCCAAGAAAATACAAATACCACATTGGGTACTCAAGCATACTATGAGAGATTGTGGTGCTTGCCATACAAAGTAGAATAATGCTTTCTACTGAGATATTAGATAATATGCGTTTTAGAGTATAAAGCAATCCAGTAAATACTATTGCTGTACCAATGATTCCGGTTTCAGCTAATAGTTGCAGAATTAAATTGTGACAATTAGTAAATAGTCCACTATTTAACTCTGCATTAGGGAATAAATGATGTAAATATACGCTTTGCCGAGCATAACCAAACAATCCAGATCCCCAAATTGGTGATTGCTGAAAAGTAATAATGGCTTTTTTCCATTCAATTAGTCTTCTACCAGTTTCCCCACCCTCAGAGCTGAGTCTTGCAAGTCCAGATGCTACTTGTTGATGATGTATCATGGTTTGCATTACTGGATATAAATACTCAAAAATAACTAATAAAATTGAAGCACTTAACATTAAGATAAATAAATTTTTGGAGGGGTTATCTTTATGGGTAAATAGATAAAATAGTGTAATGATAGTAGCTACTGCAAAATAGATAAAGGCACTTCTGGATGCAGATATAGTAATACTAAACATAAACCAACATAAAAGTGGAACAAAGATATATTTATTGATAGCTTTAACATTAAATAGGTATATTAGAGCAAAAGTGCCCCAGCTTAGATAATGGCAATAATGATTTCTTTGTCCAAAATGCCCAAAGATATTAGTATTTGGATGAGTTGGGTCATAAAAAATTATTCCATAAAAGTATTTAAATAAGTTGTTATATTGAATAAACCCAATGGCTGATTGAATAATAGCTCCAATTACCAGACCGATAGAAAGATATTTTACAAATGTGCTTATGCTATAATTATAAGTAAAGGTGCTTACAGAAATCGCAAGAAAAATACAAATTAGCATTTCTAATGCTGTTGTGTAAGATAAACCTATAAATGTAATATGTACAAATAATGGCTGTATGCATATATATATTCCAAATAATGCAAGAGGTAGAGTAATAGACGGAATGCTAATTTTCTTTTGTGAACCACAAGTAATTAAAAATAGGCTGATACTTAGCCATGCAAAAGTTATTTGCGCCCAGAATGAAGGAGATGGATCATAATGTACATTATTTAATTGTGGTAGGGTAAAAAGAGCGATAATATTAATGAAAAGTAAATGCTTAGAAATTTTATTATAATAGAATTGCATATTTAATGTAGCCTATCTTTTTATATATTATAGTTAATAAATTTATTTTACCTTAGAACTGGTTCTTAGTTAGGTGAATATTGTAGCACAAGTATGCAGATATGTTACAATTGTTCCCGTGAGACACCGTTTTTTATGGAATGAATGAATGAAGAAGTTATTAGCTGTTTTATTGAGTAGTATTATTCTTATAGCTTGTAGTAATAAGGCAAAAAAACCTCAATTACCTGAACACCACGTAGATATTCTAGTTGTAAAACCACATAATGTTCCATATGGCTTTGATTATCCAGCCTCTATCAGTGGAGTTACAGATTTTCAAGTAGTACCGCGTGTAAATGGCGTTATATTTAAGCAGTTATATAAAGAGGGTACTTTCGTAAAAAAAGATCAACCATTATATGAGATTGATCCTCGTCCATTCCAAAATCAATTAAAAGCAGACCAAGGGCAATTAATCAAAGATCAAACAGCAACTAAAGAGTATAAAGATATCTTAGATAGGTATATGCAGCTATATAAAGTTGGTGGAGTTTCTAAACAGGATATTGAAACAGCAACAATTAATTACAAAAATTCTTTTGGGCAAGTAGAAACAGATAAAGCTAACATCGAAAATGATAAATTAAATATAACTTATTGTTCGGTAAATTCTCCAGTAGATGGATTAATTTCTGAGCGTATGGTTACAGTGGGTACAATGGTAACAGCTTTTCAAACAGTCTTAAACAATATCAATAGTAAAACGAATATGTATGTGAACTTTTCTGTTCCAGAAAATGATCGCCTAGAACTACAAAATGGTATTGCAGATGGTAAAGTTGCCGTACCCGCAGATTATAAATTTATGATAAATTTGCAGCTAGCTGATGGCACAATGTTAGATAGTGTTGGCAAAGTAAATTTTTTTGATACGCGGATAAGCCTACAAAATGGCACATGGAATATGCGTGCTGATGTGGATAATAGTAAAATTCAAGATAGATTACTATCAGGACAATTTGTACATATATATTTGGTTGGTGCTTCGTTTTCTAATGCAATTGCTATACCACAGGCAGCTGTATTTAGGGATGATAAAGGATCTTTTGTATACATAGTTGATAATGCTAGTAAAATTGAAAAATTATATGTTCAAACTGGTGTAATGAATGGGCAGTTATGGGTTATTGATAAAGGTTTAAAAACCGATGACAAAGTTGTTATAAATGGTGGGATGAAAGTATCTGTAGGTGATAAAATAATTTCTGATAGTACTACTATTCAAAATAAACTCGAAATCGAAAGCAGCTAAACAACTTCGCCTGCATCAACTCTAGCTTTGTCGATTAGTTACTTATGTACTATTCGTACACGGCATAACTACTCTTCGCGTTATAGTTGCGCATACTTAAATAGGGAATCATTATGTTTTGTCGGTTTTTTATTCTGCGTCCAGTTTTGTCAATTGTTATTTCAATTATTATTGTTATAGCCGGTAGCGTTGCAATTTGGACTGCTCCAATTTCACAATATCCAGACATTACACCGCCTAGTATAAAAATCACTGCAACTTTCCCTGGAGCTAATTCAGAAACCTTAGCTAGTGCTGTTGCTGCGCCTTTAGAAGATCAGATATCTGGTGTTTCTAATATGATCTATATGCAATCATCTAGTGCTAATGCCAGTAACTCCGTTACCATCACTGTTTATTTTGATATTGGTACTGATTTAACTGGAGTGCTAAGTGATTTACTAAATCGAGTAAATACAGCTATGCCACAGATGCCATTACCAGTACAACAGCAAGGTGTAATAGTCCGTAAAGCTTCGCCTGATTTGTTTTTGCTGATTAATCTATATACTGATGGTTATCCAGATAAAATATTTTTAAGTAATTATGCTTATCGCTACATTTATCCAGTACTAAGTCAAGTAAGTGGAGTTGGTTTAGTTAATTTAGTGGGTAATAACAATTTTGCCATGCGTGTATGGCTAGACCCCAAAAAACTTGTTTATTATGGCTTATCTGCAAACGATGTAATTCTGGCAATTCAAGATCAAAATAGGCCATTTTCTATTGGTTTAATGGCGATGCCACCAACAAATAAAAAATCCCAATTTCAGTTTATGATTAATACTCAGGGTTATCTTACTGATGTCAAGCAGTTTGAAAACATTATAGTTAAAGCTAATCAAAATAATAACCAAAATCAGATAATAAAGGTTAAAGACTTAGGGCGGGTAAGTTTAGATGGGCAGTTATATTCTACAACTGCTTTAAAAATTGATAAGCAAGCAGATGGTAAATTTGTAACTCGTGATTCAGTTGCACTGTTGCTATATCTTGCTCCAGGGGCAAATCAATTAGCCACCAAGGTTGCAATTGATGAGGCAATGAAAGGCATAGCAAAGCATTTTCCTGCTGGAATCAAATATTATTATCATTATGATGCTTCAGTATTTGTCAAAGCTTCTATTAATCAAGTATTAGAAACTTTTCGTGATGCATTTATTTTAGTATTTTTAGTGGTGTTTTTGTTTATTCAGAATCTTCGTGGAACGATAATTCCTGTTTTAGCAATTCCAGTATCAATTATTGGTACATTTGCTGGAATTTATGCCTTAGGATTTTCAATTAATACTCTTACTTTATTTGGGGTGGTATTAGCAATAGGAATTGTAGTAGATGATGCTATAGTCGTCCTAGAAAATGTTGAACGACTCATGGAAGAAGAACACTTAAGCTCCACTGATGCAGCAATTAAAGCCATGGAAGAGGTCGCATCTCCAGTAATTGCGATTGTATTAGTTCTAAATTCAGTATTTTTACCAGTTGCTTTCTTGGGTGGTTTTTCTGGTATGCTGTACAAGCAGTTTGCGGTCACAATTGCAATTTCGGTATTTTTATCTGGTATTGTTGCTTTAACATTAACACCTACATTGTGTGCAATTTTTTTAAAAAATGTAAAACGTGGAAAAGAAAAGAAAAAATTTAAATTCTTTCAAATATTTGATTCTGGTTTTGATAAATTAAAAGGCTTTTATTTACATACTGTTAATTTTTTAATTGATAGATCCAAGCTTGCTTATATTATTTTTACTGTATTAGTGGTTATAACCGCAGGTTTGTATAAAATTATTCCTACTTCTTTAATGCCATTGGAGGATATGGGATATTATTATACTACTGTATTGCTACCAGGTGCTTCATCTTTAGATAGGACTAGTAGGCAATCAGAACAGCTGGCTAAATTTTTGCATAGTTTTCCTGCAACCTATCAAACACTAGCTTTAATCGGGGTAGATATTTTAGATAATGGCACCAATAAAACCAATGCATCATTTGTAGTTACTACATTAAATCCTTGGGATAAGCGTAAGAATAAAAAAGATCAAATAAATGCTTTAATTAGTAAAACTAACCAGTTTGGTTATATGCAAAAGGGTGCAAGATTTGTTGCTTTTAATTCTCCTCCCATACGTGGTTTAAGCCAAAGTGGAGGAGTAACCTTTTATTTACAAACCTCAACTGATGTATCTGTTAAACAGATTTATCAGGATTCATTAAAGCTTACCAAGGAGCTAAGTAAATATCCTGCAGTTGGAATGGCTTTACAATTTTACGATCTGTCTGTTCCTCAACTGTATATAGATTTAGATCGTGATAAGGCAAAGTTGTATGGCATACAAATTTCTGATGTATTTACTGCATTGCAAGCAACTTTTGGGACATATTATGTAAATTATTTTCAGAAGTGGAATGATTTATGGTGGGTGATTTTACAGTCTGACTACAAATATAGAAGTACGCCAGAGTTGCTTAAGACGGTATATGTAAGAAGTAGCGTTAGCCAAAATGGAGTGAATAATCAATTAATTCCAGTAGGTAGTTTAGCTAATGTATCATTTAAAAACGGTCCAGAAGTAGTAACCCGGTTCAATGATTATTTAGCTAGTCAAATTATTGTTAATCCAAAGCCTGGTTATACTACGGGTGATGTAATGGATGCAGTTTCAGATGCTGTGCCAAAATTTCTAGGTCAAACCTATAATATAAAATGGTTTGGACCAGCATACCAACAAGCTAGTTCTGGAAGTAGTTCTAGTTTGGCTTTTGTATTTGGTATTATAATGGTGTTTTTAATTTTAGCTGCATTATATGAGTTGTGGGGTTTGCCTTTAGCGGTTTTGATGGCTATACCTTTTGCCTTATTCGGTGCAGCAATTATGCTACTTATATCTGGACGTCCAAATGATATATTTTTCCAAGTAAGTTTGCTTACATTAATTGGGCTTTCTACAAAAAATGCAATTTTAATTGTTGAATTTGCTCTTGATGGTTATAGAAATCAAGGCATGAGCGCAAGAGATGCAGCAATTGAAGGTGCACGGCTTAGGTTTAGACCAATTATTATGACCTCATTAGCATTTATTTTAGGAGCAATGCCACTAGTATTAGCTGATGGTGCTGGTGCTAATTCTCAACACTCAGTTGGTACAGGAATAGTTGGTGGAATGTTAGGTTCAACGTTGTTTGCCATATTGTTTGTGCCGTTGTTTTTTACTACATTTATGAAATTTAGCAAAAGAGGAGGAACGAAAAAGTGAAACTAAAATTAATTACATGTGCATTATGTTCGGTGCTTAGCGTTAGTGCTTATGCAGCAACGCAATCTTCTGGTACATTAATGCAAAATTCAGTATCTTTAGGTAAACCAAGTGCTGGAGAAGTAAAATCTCTAGATACTAAAAATAAGTTATCAAATGGGTTTATTATTGCGCAGGGTACACCGCTATCAATAAAATTTTTAGATGAGTGTTGGGATGCGCGTGAGAATTTAAATAATCAAAAGGTTATTGCTGATTATTTAATGACTATGCCAAATGTGCCAGAGGATTATGAAACTGCTTGGAAAACAGCACGTTTAGTCTATTTTATTGGGAATTATGGTGCAGGAGAAACGCGTTTTGTAGATAGTAAAGAAGGCGTTAAATTATTTAATTATGGTGCTGAGGCTGGTAAAATAGCATATAAAATCAATGGGAAATCAGTTGAGGGTTACTATTGGTATGCTATAGATTTAGGTAGTTATGGTTTAGCCAAAGGAATCTTATCTGCTGCAGCAAATGCTGGTGATGGCATGGATGCATTAAAAAAAGCTAAAGAAATTGACCCTACCTATCATTGGTACGGAAGTAGCCGTATTCTAGGGCGTTATTATCAAGAGTTACCTGGAATATTTGGCGGTAGCTCAAAAAAAGCTTTAAAATTATTTATGGATGCCACGGATAAATCGGCTGGTTTTAATAATAATTGGATCTTCTTAGGGCAATTTTATAATAGTAGAAAAGAATATGCTCATGGGATTGATGCATGTAAAAAAGCATTAAGCTTGCCTAAATTGGATGGTAGATTTGAAGAAGAGCGTTATAGACGTGAAGCTAAAAGCTGTATTGATTACGCCAAATCAAAATTGAATTAATTTAGTACAATTATGAAAATAGCTACTTATCAATTTAATCCAACTATTGGAGATTTAGTTGCAAATACAGATAAAATATTACATTCTGTATTGGAGTCTAAAGCCAATGGTTGTGATTTATTTCTTGTTCCTGAATTAGCAATGTGTGGTTATCCTCCAGAAGATTTACTCTTGCGCGAGGATTTTCACCACCAAATTGAATTCCAACTAAAGCGTTTCTTACTTATAGATGGAATCACTTTAGTGATAACTGCTCCATATAAAGAGAAAAACATTTGTTTTAATAGTGCCTTTGTTATCAAAAATGCTCAAGTTATAAAGCGTTATGACAAGCACTCTTTGCCTAATTATGGTGTTTTTGATGATAAACGGTATTTCTCTGCTGGTAGTATGCCATGCGTATTTGAATGTGCAGGTACGCAAGTTGGCGTTGTAATTTGTGAGGACATGTGGGATGAATATCCTATTATGCAAGCAAAATCTGAAGGTGCCGAACTAATTTGCGTACTAAATGCTTCTCCTTTTAGTGAATATAAATACGAAGAACGCCTTAAAATAGCTAGGCAAAGAGTATCAGAATCACAGCTGCCAATACTTTACGTTAATGCTATTGGCGGTCAGGATGAGATAATCTATGACGGTGCTTCTTTTGCTTTAAATAAAAACGGTGGTTTAGTTCAACAACTTTCATCATTTAAAGAAGAGCTTGCTTATTCTAAATATACTAATCAACAACTGATCTCTGAAAGTATCATTAAATATCCTGAGTATGAGGAACGCATTTATAATGCTTTAGTGTTATCTCTTAAAGACTATGTTACTAAAAATGCTTTTAAGGGTATAGTTTTAGGGTTATCTGGCGGTATAGATTCCGCTTTAACTTTGGCTATTGCTGTAGATGCCTTAGGTGCATCTAATGTGGTAGCAGTAATGATGCCATCAATTTATACAGCTGATATTAGTGTTATAGATGCACAAGATATGGTAAAACGTTTGCAGATATCTAATTATCATGAGGTGGAAATTAACCCAATATTTAGTCAATTTGATAAGCAGCTTGCACCAATATTTAGTGGTATGCCTAATGATTTGACTGAGGAAAATTTGCAGGCAAGAATTCGTGGGACGTTACTTATGGCAATTTCTAATAAATTTGGTTATTTAGTTTTAACTACTGGTAATAAGTCAGAAGTGGCTATGGGATATGCTACTTTATATGGTGATATGGCAGGAGGGTTTGCTCCTTTAAAAGATGTATTAAAAACTTTAGTTTATCGCTTAAGTAAGTGGCGTAATACCTTATCTGAGGTGATTCCTGAAAGAATCATTACCAGAGCTCCATCGGCAGAATTACGAGCAAATCAAACCGATCAAGACTCTTTACCTGATTATGATGTTTTAGATAAAATTATTAAATATTTGGTAGAGGGTAATTTATCTAGTGAGGATATAATTGCTAGAGGCTTAGATGCAGTTGATGTAAAAAAAGTAGCAAGGCTGTTAAAATTAAATGAATATAAGCGTAGACAATCAGCGGTTGGTCCTAAGATTACTTTAGTTTCTTTTGCTAAAGATTGGCGTTACCCAATCACTCATCGCTTCAATTTTTAAATTTATTCCACAAGTCCGCAAAAATTTGTTATACTAATAAACTTGCAAAAAATATAGTTATATTATACTGGAGTTGTTATGTATTCAAAATTACAAAAATTAATACTTCCGCTTGTTTTGGGTATGTTAGTTGTTACTGCTTGTTCAAATAAAGATTCGCAGAATAATCATCCGCTTAATATGTTGCGTCAAGATGTAGGTTCAGAGCCTCCCACTCTTGATCTTACCAAAGTAGAAGATACATCATCATCACGTATTATGAATGATTTATTTGCTGGATTATTGGACTACGATCAAGAAAATAATATAATTCCTGGAATGGCAAGTTCATGGGAACTCTCACCAGATGGTAAAACCTATACTTTTCATTTACGGCATGATCTTAAGTTTTCTGATGGTTCAGCGATTACCGCTAAAGATTTTGTTTACTCATGGCGTAGGTTAGTAGCGCCTAAAACGGCATCTCCGTATGATTCATATCTTGCCAGTATAGTGAATGCTAAACAAATCATCCAAAATAAAGCATCGCCTAAAACATTAGGTGTGGAGGCAAAGGACAGCTATACTTTTGTCGTTAATTTAGAACAGCCAAATGCATCATTTTTAAAATTGTTATTGCTTAATGTAACTTATGTTATTTCACAGAAAAATATTGAAAAATATGGTTCATCTTGGACAGAGCCTGCAAATATGGTGACCTCAGGTCCATATCAATTAAAAGAACATGTGGTGAATGGTTATATTTTAGCAGTTAAAAATCCATATTACTATGATGAGAGTAATGTTTCAATTGAGCAAGTTAAATATTTACCCTATGAAGATAAAAATACTACAATTCCTAGTTATAAATCAGGTGGCTTAGATATTTCATTTCAAGCTATTCCTGTGGATCAATACGCTGAATTAAAAAAACAATTTGGTAATCAGCTGCATACAGTAACGCAAGAGGCTTTATATTATTATGATTTTAATATGAAGAATCCAGTTTTTGCAAATAATATAAAATTACGTCAAGCATTAAGTATGGCGGTAGACAGGGAGGTATTAACTCGCGATGTGCTTAAGCAAGGGCAAAAACCATTATATTCAATGTCAACAGCTACAGTAGATAACGGTGTATATGCAGGGTTACAGTATGATTGGGCAAGTTTACCACGTGATGAACAAGTTAGACGTGCACAATTGCTTTATCATGCTGCTGGTTATTCTAAGAGTCATCCTTTGGAGATATCTCTTTCATATAATACTAATGATCTGCATAAAAGGGTTGCATTAGCAGTAAGTGCTATGTGGCAAGATGTTTTTGGTGATGAAATTAAAGTTAAACTACAAAATCAGGAATGGAAAACTTTTATTCAATCGCGGCATAAAGGTAATTATGAAATTGCTCGTGATGGTTGGGTTGCAGATTATAATGGCATAACTTCATATACTATGTTATATGCGCATAATTCTGGTCAAAATAATTCTCATTATTACAATCCAAAATATGATGCATTATTGCAACAGGCAATACTAGAAATTGATCCTAATAAACAAGTGGAGTTATTTAAGCAGGCTCTTACTGTTCCTCTAAATGATTATCCTACTATTCCATTATTCCAGTATACATACCAACAGTTGGTAAAACCATATATAAAAAATTATTATCCAGATAAAAACTATTTGGAACATATGCAATCTAAATGGATGAGTATCGCAAAATGATAAAATTTATAATTAAACGCATGCTAATTGCAATTCCAACTATGTTGACTATTATCTTTTTGGTTTTTTTATTGGTGCATGCAACTCCAGGTAATCCTTTTCAGGGGGAGCGTGCTTTATCTCCAGAGGTAATAAAGCAATTATTACATCAATATAGATTAGATTTGCCTTTATGGAAGCAGTTTATATTATATGTTAACGATTTACTCCATGGGGATTTTGGCTTATCTTACAAATTTCTTGGGCAGTCAATCAATGCATTAATCTTTCCAGATTATGTTGGGGGGTTTTGGGTTACTCTACGTCTTGCCGTTTATGCAATGATATTTACTGTGCCTTTAGGCATTGTATTTGGTTGTTATGCTGGTTTATATCGTAATTCATGGTTTGATAGATTGGTTGTTACTTGCAATATGTTTTTCAGCGCTGTACCAACAATTGTTACAGGTCCATTATTTGTTTTTATTTTAGCTGTTTTACTGCATGTGTTACCTGCAAGTGGCTGGGGTGATGGCGACTTTAAACATATATTTTTGCCAGTATTTGTGTTGACTTTGGCATATGCTCCAACTGTGGCATTTGTGACACGTGGTAGCATTATTGATGTATTAAACTCTAATTTTATCAGAACAGCAAGAGCTAAGGGGTTGCCTACGAAATCTATTATTTTTAAACATGCGATTAAACCAACATTAATTCCGGTGGTGTCCCTTTTAGGACCAATGTTTGCTGGAGTTTTAGTTGGAGCAATTGTAACTGAGCAAGTATTTGCCCTGCCTGGTCTAGGGATTCTAACCACCAATGGTGCGACTAATCGTGATTATAATTTAGTGCTGGGAATAACAATTTTTGGTAGTTTTTTAACTATAGTATTTAATTTTATGGTTGATATATTATATTTCTTTTTAGACCCAAAGATTAAGCAGTAGGAGTGGATGTGATAGTAGGTAAAAAAATAAGTGCGGTGATTAACGCTCCAAAAGCTAAAGGGTTTTGGCAAAATGCATACCGTAGATTTTGGCATAATAAATTTGCGATGGCAAGTTTATTACTAATTTTAATATTAGCTTTATTGTGTGTATTTGTTCCAATGTTTAGTCAGTTTAGTTATTATAAACCTGATTTTACTGGTTCTTTACAATCGCCTAATTTGGTACATTTTTTTGGTACTGATGGTTTAGGTCGAGACTTATTTGTAAGATCTTTTATTGGTGGTAGGATTACCTTCGAAATTGCTTTTGCTGCAACAGTTGTGGTGTTGATAATTGGTGTTTTATATGGTTCTATTGCTGGTTTTTTAGGTGGTAGAATAGATTCATTGATGATGCGTTTTGTAGATGTATTATACGGAGTGCCATTCTTATTTTTTAGTATTTTATTATTAACTTTATTTGGACAAAGCCTAATGCTTTCTTTTGTGGCAATTGCCGCAATCTCATGGTTAGATATGGCACGTGTTGTGCGTGGGCAGACTTTAAGCTTAAAACATAAAGAGTTTGTTGAAGCTGCTACCGTTTGCGGGGTTAGTAAATGGAAGATTATTACGCGGCATATTATTCCAAATTTAATGGGGGTGGTTGTTGTTTATGCCGCCTTGGTCGTGCCAAATATGATTGTTTTATCAGCGGTATTAAGCTTTTTTGGTTTAGGAGTTATGGAGCCTATGACTTCGTGGGGGTTATTAATTAGCGATGGATCACAAAATATGGATTCATGGTGGTTATTGCTATTCCCTGCAATTCTTATGACTTCGACGTTACTTGCCTTTGCTTTTGTGGTAAATGGGCTACGTGATGCGTTAGATCCTCGTTAATGTTCATTGTCTTTGAACCTTATCCTTTATCAGAAATTAAAAAATACTTCTTATTTACTTTATGTAAACTGCGTAACATTTTTTAATCTCTTTCTTGATTAAGGTTCAAATCCTTCGAACATATATTCAAATGGAGTAAATATGCCAATATTAGAAGTAAAAAATTTAAATGTAAGCTTTAAGACCATTGATGGAATTGTAAAAGCAGTTAATGATGTATCATTCACCGTTGAACAAGGTGAAGTCTTAGGGATTGTTGGTGAATCTGGTTCAGGTAAAAGCCAGACAGTCCTTGGAATCATGGGGTTACTTGCTAGTAATTCTATTGTATCTGGATCTATCAAATTTTTAGGTCAGGAATTAATTGGAGTCAGTACGGCAGCATTAAATAAAGTGCGTGGTAATAAGTTATCAATTATTTTTCAGGATCCAATGACCTCCTTAAATCCTTATCTAACTATTAAATCGCAAATGACCGAAGTCTTGACATTGCATAAAGGCATGTCTAAGCGAGATGCTTTAGCTGAGTCAATTCGGTTATTAGATTTTGTTCGTATACCAGAGGCAAAAGAACGGGTTGGTTTATATCCGCATGAGTTTTCTGGTGGGATGCGTCAAAGGGTGATGATTGCTATGGCATTATTATGCAGACCAGAGCTTTTAATAGCTGATGAGCCAACTACGGCGTTAGATGTTACTGTGCAGGCGCAAATTTTACAGATTTTACGTGATTTACAGACTGAGTTTAAAATGTCTGTTGTAATTATTACCCATGATATGGGGGTAGTTGCCAATATATGTGATCGAGTCAATGTTATGTACGCTGGAAGATTATTAGAGAGCGGTTCGATAGATAATATATTTTTTGATGCTAAGCATCCGTATACGCAAGCATTATTAAATTCTATTCCAAGTCTTGATCATCAAGTTGAAAAACTTATTACCATACCAGGAGAGCCTCCTAATTTAATGAGTTTACCCCAAGGGTGCGTATTTCAGGGGCGTTGTGAAAAGGTGCATAATGATTGTTGTAATGGTGATATCATGGTGCAAGAGTTCGCAGATAAGCGGTTTATGAAATGTAATCTTGCATTAGGACAAGGATAAGTAATGGAAAAACTATTAGAAATAAAAGATTTAAAAGTATATTTTAAATTAAAGGGTGGGTTATTGTGTAGGGGTAAGACAGTATATGCAGTGGATAATATTAGTTTTGATGTATATAAGGGCGAGGTTTTAGGCATTGTTGGTGAGTCAGGATGTGGTAAATCATCTTTAGCTAGAAGCCTTGTTGGATTGAATGATATAACGGGTGGCAGGGTTTTATTTTTAGGTAAAGACAATCTTGCTTCTGCAAATAGTAGTAGATGGCATAGCTTACGTAAAGATATCCAGTTTATTTTTCAGGATCCTGTTGCATCCTTAAACCCACGTATGACGGTAATGGAAATTATTGCTGAACCTTTAAATGTATACTATCGGCATATGAGTAAGGAAGATGTTCTAACAAAAGTTTTGGATATGATGCATTTAGTTGGGTTATCTGATAACCAGATTAATCGTTATCCACAAGAGTTCTCAGGTGGGCAATGCCAAAGAATTGGTATTGCTAGAGCATTGATTTTAGATCCGCATTTAATTATTTGCGATGAATCAGTAAGTGCATTGGATGTATCAATTAAGGCACAGATTATCAACTTACTAAAAGATTTGCAAAAAAAATTGAGTCTAACAATAATATTTATTTCTCATGATTTAAGTGTTGTAAAATATATCTGTGATCGGGTATTAGTTATGTATTTAGGTAATATTATGGAGTTAGCAACAAAAGAGCTACTTTATAGGATGCATTATCATCCGTATACTCAAGCATTATTATCTGCAGTGCCAGTTGCTAATCCACAATTAGAGCGCAATAAAAAAACCAAGCTATTAGAGGGGGATTTACCTTCACCAATTAACCCACCTCATGGATGCGTGTTTTCCACTCGTTGCCCATTAGTAGAATCTAGGTGCAAAGAGTCTCGTCCAATGCTTAAGCCCATGGGTGATGGTTCTATGGTGGCGTGTTTTGTAGTTAACCCATAAAACAACGTGTAAAGTCGGAATTTTATTTGAATGGTAAATCCGACTTTTTCATTATCTAGCCGTTAGTAATGCTGCACCAGCAGTAAATCCTCCACCAAAAGCACTCAAGATAACTCTTTGGGATGTAGTAACGTTACCTAAGGTTTCTGCCATAGCAATAGGAATGGTACAAGATGATGTGTTACCATAGGTCGCTATATTGCTATACATTGAGCCTGGCTGCATATTTAGACGACGTTCAATGGCATCAATTATGCGTTGATTAGCTTGATGTGGAATAACTAGACTAATATCACTTAGTTCAATACCATCTTGTTGACAGCATTTATTGGTAACCATAGCCATGGTTTTAACCGCAAAATTAAATAGTTTTTTCCCTTGTAGAGAAATACTTTCAGATTCTTTTGTTGGTACATTTAGAATATCACCATTTTCAGCAATAGAGGATAAATAAATCTGGTTGATTATTGCATCACATTGTTCTATGTGTTTATTACCCGATATGATTGTTGCTGTTGCGGCATCACCGAATAAAAATGCAGTATCAAAATCTTTTTTATTAGTGCGTTTAGATAATACTTCTGCAGTAAGGAGCAACACTCTTTCTTCAGGCCTGGTTTTTAAATAGTCTTTTGCATTTTGTAGACCAAATATAAAACCACTACATGCTGCATTTATATCATAAGAGGTAATAGCATGTTCACCATATATTTTATATAACTTATCTAAAATAAGACAAGATGTTGCAGGTGTTTGGTATTGTTCTGGAGTGCATGTGGCACAGATAATAACATTAATATCGCTTAATTGCAACCCAGCCTTATCTAGGGCATTTTTAGCAACTTCAGCTGCAATATCAATAATATTTTCATCTTCAGCTAACCAGTATCTTTGGCTTATTCCAGTTCTTTGTACAATATCAGCGCTATTATATTCTGTGAAGTTAGCTAATAGTTCTTCATTTTTAACTTTACGTGAGCCAGTTTTAAATACTGGAGTATTTATCCCTACTGGATATACTCCACCTAAATTTACGGATTCCTGCTTAGATGCAGTAGTAATTTTTTTGCACCCAATAATCGCTTTTCGTTGTTTTATTTGCGCATTGCTTTTAGTGCCTTCAGGTAAGCGTAATTTTAGTAAAATATTACCAACAATGGCTCTATCAGCTTCTTTGACAAATATTTCTTCAACAATTCCACTGTGTGGTGAGAGTATTTCTCCTGCTGCTTTACTGGCTTCTATATCAACTAATTTATCTCCAGCTTTGACCTGGTCGCCATATTTAACAAATAAAGTATTGATTAAGACACTCTCATCAGAAGGGCTGGCACCAATAACCTCGACATTATAAACAGATTTATCTTCTTCTTGGTATTGTTCCCACTGCAGTGGTAATTCTAATAGACCGCATGCAGCAGTTAATATGCTCTCATAAGATGGTAGTACCGCTATTTGATTAGCAAAATTACATGGGGTATAGGTATCAGGTCTTGCAATTCGCTTTACTTTAATATTTGATTTACAATGTTCAGCTGTTGTTGCAATAATGTCACCACCAAGACCGCAAGTAAGATTATCTTCATGTACCACAATTAAATGCTTCGTCTTTTCCACAGAGGAAATGATGGTTTTTTGATCATATGGTTTAATTGTGCGTAGGTCAATAATTTCTGCTTCAATTCCTACTGCTTCTAACGTATTGGCTACTTGGACACATAAAGATATGGTGTTCCCCCAGCCAACAAGGGTAATATCTGTTCCTGAGCGTTCAATCCGCGCTTTACCCACAGGGATTAAATGTTTAGATATATCATATGAGGTTGTATCTCTGATACTTGCATTGTTTAAAAGTTTTTTAGGATATAAAAAAACACTTGGTCGATTAGATTCAAAAGCAGCATTTAGCATTCCTGCAGCGTCTGCTGCATTAGATGGCATATAAACATCTAATCCAGGAATATGTGCGTAAGTAGCTTCATTGGTTTGTGAATGGAATGGACCAAGTCCAGGACGATAAGCACCGCAAGCTGCAAATACAATGACAGGGCATTGCCAGCCACCATTAGTACGCCAATGCATGGTTGCAAGTTCAGTAAAAATTTGGTTGTAGGCTAGGGGCATAAAATCAGCAAATTGGATAAAGGCAACAGGACGTTTTCCAGTTAATGCCATGCCAACACTCATGCCTAAAATAGTTGATTCGCTAAGGGCGCTATTAATAACGCGGCTAGGGTATTTTGTAGATAAACCTTTTGTAATCCCAAATACATCACCTTTACCATCTTCAATATCTTCACCCAAGAGGCATACATTATCATTGTGCTTTAGATTGTAATTAAAAGTTTCACGCATAGCCTCAAGCATAGTTAAACGTTCACTAGTATTGAAATCTCCACGATATTCTGCAGCATGTATTTTTAGATTGTCGGGCAACTCTCTTTCAGCATCAAAACATGCAGTAGGAGTGGAACCATGACGTGCAGTTTCTATTGCTTGTCTAACTGAATTTTGTGCATCCGTTTTTGCTTGTTTTAGCGTTTCATTAGATACGCCGCATTGCAGCAAATATTCATAAGCTAGTAATAATGGATCATTTTTTTTGCTTAGATTAAGCTCAGTATCGTTACGATAAAGCTTTTGGTCATCTGCATTAGAATGGTTATCTAGTCTGTCTACATTAAATATAATAATTTGTGGTTCACGTGTTTTGCGAATATTGCTAATAGTTGCCTCTACTGTGGTGTAGGCATTAAAAGCATTAATCCCATCAATATGAGTAATTGGTATACCATAGAAAGATTCTGGATATGTTCCATCTGGAAAAGAAAAAAAAGTCTTACCTTGAGTTCGGGTAGAAATTGCGAGATTATTATTATGTATAACAAATAAAACAGGTAATGTTGAACGTTTTGCCTCAGCTATTGCTTCAAGTACTTCACCTTGTTGTGAAGTGCCATCTCCAATTGCACAAAAAACTATAGGGTTATCAGTATTATCTTTAATCGCATAGGCAACTCCAGCAGCTTGTAAAGCATTATTTCCAACTGGGCCAACAATCCCCATAACGTTTAACTCAGGTGCGCTCATATGCGATACCATTTGTCTTCCATGAGAATGTGATTCGGCTTTAGCCAGAGCGCTATAAAAGAACATTTCTGAGCTAATGCCACGAGCAAGCATTAGGGCTTTGTCACGATAATGGCAATGTAACCAATCTGATTTTTGTAGAAATGGTGCAAAAATAACGCTGCCTTCATGTCCTTTACTGGAAGCTAAGAAATTTGCTTCTCCACTATTAACTAGCTCTGATTCTACTAAATCTGATTCTCTGGAAGAGATCATAAATTTATATAGTTCAATTAACGTCTTTTGTTGTAAATTAGATTGTTCGACATATTGCATAAAATTTTTCACTCCAAAGACATTAAATTATCTTAATAAGAATTTACTTTTAGCGGATTATTAAAAGATATATCTAGAAATATTTGAATTCAGGCTCGCCTGTGTCAAGCTCGCTTGTTCCAGAGGAGTCTGAATTCAAAAACGATGATTATATTAGTTTCTTGTAGAGCGTTTTCTGTCCTGTTCTGTTAAATAACGCTTTCTTATACGTAATGATTTAGGGGTTATTTCCACCAATTCATCGTCATCTATAAACTCAATAGCACTTTCTAGGGTAAGTTTAATTGGCGTAGTTAGGCTTATTGCATCGTCCTTACCTGAAGATCTTACGTTAGTAAGCTGCTTGCCTTTAATTGGGTTAACTACTAAGTCGTTTTCACGGCTATGGATTCCAATAACCATTCCTTCATATAGTTTATCTCCTGGGGATACAAACATTCTACCACGATCTTCTAATTTCCATAATGCATAAGCAACTGCTTCGCCTTTTTCTTGAGAAATCAATACACCGTTTCTTCTTCCGGGAATATCTGCTTTTACTGGTCCATAATTATCAAATAAATGTGCCATTAAGCCAGTTCCACGAGTTAGAGTTAAAAACTCCCCTTGGAATCCAATTAAACCACGTGCTGGCATGCGGTACTCTAAACGAGCACGGCCTTTACTATCTGATGACATATCTATTAACTCACCACGACGACGTCCGAGTTCTTCCATCACAGCTCCTTGGTGCTCTTCCTCGATATCTACAGTTAATAATTCATATGGCTCACATTTTTCGCCATTAATGGTTTTCATAACTACGTGTGGTTTAGCAACTGCTAATTCGTATCCTTCACGGCGCATGTTTTCTAATAAAATTGTTAGATGTAGTTCTCCGCGTCCTGATACTAAAAATATATCCGCATTTTCTGTTTCTTCTACGCGCAGTGCAACGTTAATTAATAGCTCTTTAGTAAGCCTATCACGAATCTGGCGACTAGTTATGAACTTACCTTCGGTGCCAGCTAAAGGTGATGTATTTACTTGAAAGTTCATGCTTAAAGTTGGTTCGTCAATAGTAAGCATAGGTAATGGATTAGGATCATTTATATCGCAAATAGTTTGTCCAATATTTAGCTCTTCAACTCCATTAATTAAAACAATATCTCCAGCTGTAGCTTCAGCAACGTTAACACGCTCTAAGCCTTGAAATACTTGAACTTGATTAATTTTGGCAGTTTTTCTGACTCCATCAGGTCCAGTTGCTACAATTACTTGTTGGTTGGCTTTGATTGTTCCACTACGAATACGACCAATGCCGATTCTACCTACAAAATTAGAGTAATCAAGAGCTGATATTTGTAATTGTAGTGAGCCTTCTGGATCATCTTTTGGAGCGGCAACACTTTTTAATATAGTTTCAAATAATACCGACATATTGTCAGTTATTTGTGTTTGATCAAGAGTGGCAAATCCTTGTAATGCAGATGCATATACCACAGGAAAATCTAGTTGTTCTTCAGTTGCACCAAGTTTATCAAATAGATCAAAAGTTTGATCTATAACCCAGTCAGCTCTAGCCCCTGGTCTGTCAATTTTATTGATAACTACAATTGGTTTTAAGCCTAAAGAAAGAGCTTTACGTGTAACAAAACGTGTTTGAGGCATTGGTCCTTCTACTGCATCAACTAGTAAAAGCACCCCATCAACCATTCCAAGAACACGTTCTACTTCGCCACCAAAATCAGCATGTCCAGGGGTATCTACAATATTTATGCGAGTACCTTGGTATTCAAGGGACACATTTTTAGCTAGAATCGTAATTCCACGTTCTTTTTCTAGGTCATTACTATCCATAACTCTTTCGCCCATTTGTTGGTGTGCTGAAAATGTTCCAGCAGCAGCTAGTAGCTTATCAACTAAAGTTGTTTTTCCATGGTCTACATGGGCAATAATTGCTATATTGCGTAATTTTCTCATGTGGGTAATCTTTCATTTTTACTATTATAAGTAGCTATTGTACCATAAATTATGCTACTTCTTGACATCTAAAAGCAAATTTTGTAGTATTTATGATAAAATGCCATTCTTGTGCAACATTGATATTTGATAAGAGGTAAAGAAAATGATATTTAAACGGCTTATTTTGTGGTGTTTAATATTTATTACACATAATGTATTTGCTAATAAAGCTCTAATTTTATCTGATATTCACTTTACTCCTTTTGCGAATTGTTCGGCATTGCCATTATTTTGTACAAAAAATAAACAATTAGAAGTATTACCTGTTAGCTCTTGGACATTTAAAGATTCCAAACCTAATGAGTATCGTGAAGAGACTAATAGTTACTTTTTAATAAATGCTTTAGATAGTTTGGGTATAAAACTTAAAACCGAAAGCAGTTTTGATATTTTTGTTACAGGAGATTTACTTGCTCATAGTTTTGATGAGCAATATAGATACTATTACAATCCATTTGCTTCTAAAGGTGAGGTTTCAGATTTTTCTTATAAAACAATAAGTTATGTATTGTTTCAGATCCATAAGGCTTTTCCCAAAAGCAGTATATACTACGTATTAGGTAATAATGATACCGACACCCAAGATTATAACTTACCCACAGATGAGTGGTTGCATAAGGTTGCAAAATCCGCAGCTGCTAATTTACCACATTCTGAGCAGGCAGATTTTATTTCTCAATTTAGTAGTAGTGGTTATTATTCTCTTGCCTTAAGCGGTGGGGTTCAATTAATTGGGTTAAATATTAATCCACTGAGTAATAAAGCTACAGATAACAAAAGTAAGCAAGTAGCACAAGATGAGCTTATTTGGTTGGAGAAGCAACTAAGTATAATAGCTAGTAGTAAACGGCATGCAATTATATTACAGCATATTCCATTAGGTATTGATGTTTATAAAACTAGCCAAAGAAATCAGACTATTATGTTATTAGATAGTCAATTACAGAGCAAATATCTTGGCATACTCAAAAAATATAGTCAACAGGTAAGTATTATATATGCTGGACATTTTCATAGTGAATACTGGCAAGAGGTGTATAATATTCCTGTTATGGGTACGCTTTCTTTCAATACGTTGTTTGGTAATCATGGGGGCGCTAAATTAGTAAATTATGATACATCTAATGGGAAGCTAAATAACTATGTAACGTATGTGGTAGCGATTGGTAATAAAACTACAACATGGCAAGAATTATATAACTATCCAAATAGCTACTCTACCACTAAACAATTAGGTGCATTTATTAAAGATTTGCCATATCAAATTTCTGATACCAAGGTTAAACAATATCGTTTATTCTATAATGGCGGGGTAAGAAAGTATCCACAACCGATAAGCAATGATATATTTTGGAAAAACTATTATTGTTTTTTAAATAATATAAATTTAGCAGAATTTAAAAACTGTATAGCCAAAGTGAATAAGTAATTATAAAACAGGCTTGTCATTGCGAGCTTTGCAAACACACTAGTGTTACATACTTGTGTGGCAGTATGGAGTATCCTTCTACTAAAATGTGTTTTGTATTATTGTGGCAGGGTTAACCAAAATAGGACGATAGAATTGATGCAAATAAGCAGTTAATAAAATATTTTAGCTTTTTAGGGACTAATCGAGGTATAATATCTCTGAGGGCATATTTTTATTATTAAAAGTTTTTAGTTCTGGATTAAAAACTAGTCGATTTATGGGGAAAATGTTATGAAAAACTTAACTATTATTTGTAAAGACTTTGAGCTAACAGATGCAATTAGAAATTATTTAGAAGATAAGATGTCATATTTGTATAGATATATTAAAGCTGAAGAAGAGTCAATTAGTTTTAATTGTAGGTTAGGTAAGGTTGCAAATAGTCGTGTAAATGGTAAAATATATTATGCTGAAGTGAGTATACATACTCCAGAGAAGAATTATGGTGGTAGAGTTGAGGCAGAGGATACTTATATAGCAATAGATTTACTAAAAGATGAGTTATCTGGGAATATAACCCATTATAAAGATAGAACCCGTACATTACATAAAAAAGATGCACAAAAATTCAAAGAAGAATTACATAGTCTGGGAGAGTAGAATCTTTTATAGACTCTTTAGTCTTTATATTGCGCCCCACAAAAAACACCGTGGGGTTTTTTTAATTAAATTTTTTGATTATTATTTTATATGTGTTAAATTACATATTACCCCAATAAATTTATTAGTTGATAAATGAATTATAAGGCTCGTATCATGATGAATAGCTCTACTTTAATTAGATTATCTCCATATCATAAAATATTTTATAATGAGTGGAAACTTGAACCACTATCAAATAAATATAATATTGTCTTTGACCAAACAATTGCTAATACTCTAGATATTCCAAGACTACAGCAAGCATTAGAACGCTTCATCGCTGATTATCTTATCTTAAATAGCCACATTAAATCTATTGATGGTGAGCCTTACTGGGTAGCAAATTCTACAATCCGACACCTAGAGGTGTTTGCAGATGTAGCAAGCTACGATCAGCTATATGCCCATGTGTCGCAACCTTTTAATATAGAGTCAGAGCCACTATATCGTTTTGCAATTTTTAAGCAATCAGATGGCAATTATCGTTTTATTTTAGTTTGGCATCATTTACTCATAGATGGGGGTTCAGGTAATGAGGTAATTACTGAAATATCTAATTATTACAATGATACTGCATATAAAATAAACACAAATCTTGAAGAACAGAAGCATTTAATTATTACCAGAACACAAGGGTTACATAGTAAACTAGAAACTATTGCTCAACAAGGTAAGCAATTTTGGCAAAATCTAATATCTGATACCGAAGCTATAGATTTACGCTTTCTTCGCCTGACAAATCCTCTCGCACAAAAGTCGAAGTATCAACAAAGCGATAATCCCATAAAAGAAATTAGGTTTGATTTTGCCGATAATACAATCTGTGAACTAAACCAATTTAATCAGCAATATGGTAGCAGCATGTATAGTTACGGATTAGTGGTTTTTGCTATGTTAGTACATCGCTATACTTCACAAACAAAGTTTGCTATTAGTTACCCCATTGCTATTAAAGAGCATATAAGGTTGCTTTATGGGGCTGGAATTAATACTATCCTTTGTCCATTTAAATTTGAAAATAATACTACTATTCTAGATTTAATCGCACAATATAAAGAGTTTCTTATTGCTGGTAAAAATAGTCAAGGGAGTTATCAATATTACCCAATATCAGATATACTTACCGGTGAAAACAGTAATATTTTAGATGTGTTTTTTATACAAACTAATCTGAAAGATACACCATTTAAATTGAACAACGTAAATGTGTTAAATATGAATAAAGACTTTAACATTGATTTACCCACAAAATTATTGTTTGAACAAGAGAGGCATCAAGATAGAGTATGCTATAGAGTGCGCTATAATGATAGATGTGTTGATGAAACGATCCTCCATCAATTTATTAATCATTATAAAAATTTATTTGTGGAAATATTAGCAGATTTTAAGCAAAATAATGCAAGTAAATTAGTATCACAGTATCAGATATTGACTGATGCAGAGTATCACACAGTAGTTTATGATTGGAATAACACCTATCAGCCATATCCAGATAATAAAACTATCCATCAGTTATTTGAGGAGCAGGTATTAAGAACCCCAGATAATATAGCGGTTGTATATGAAGACATACGGCTTACCTACAATGAATTAAACACAAAAGCTAACCAGTTAGCACATTATTTAATTAATAATATGGTGAAGCCCGGTGATTTAATTGCATTATGTTTAGATAGATCAGAATATATGCTAATTGCTATATTAGCGGTTTTAAAATCAGGATGCGCATATGTTCCTATTGATATAAAAAATTATCCAGATGATAGGATAAGCTATATCTTAAAAGATTCTGCAGCCAAAATAACTTTAGTAAATGAAGTGCATGCAAGTAAATTAAGCAATATAATTAGCTGCTGTCAAAATAGCAACTCACAAGATAGTAACCATTCTCATGATAGCCATATTAATATTGAGCAAGATATACTTATTATTGATAGTGCCAATTTACATAATAGATTAATAACGCAAGATATAAAACCCCTAATCTCCATATCCAAAGTGCTTAGCCCTACAAGTTTAGCATATGTGGTTTACACTAGTGGTACTACTGGAAACCCTAAAGGGGTGATGGTAGAGCATAAAAGCACCATAAATTATGTTAATTATTTAATTAGAAGTTGTCAGTTAAGTGCTGTTAGCGTTGGCAGCCAGTATGGTAGTTTCTGCTTTGATGCATTAATAATCGAAGTGTTTCCTATTCTTATATCAGGTGCAAAATTATGCATTATCCATGAAGAATACAAACTAGATCCAGTTAAAATTAATGATGTCTTTACCTATTATAAAGTTAGCTATGCGTTTTTACCTTCACAAATCGCTCAAATATTTTTTACTCTCAGAAATGCCAGCCTAAAAACTTTGATAGTAGGCGGAGATAAGCTAAACAAGTATATCAAGCAATCATATAAAGTTATTAATGCGTATGGCCCTACTGAAGTAACTGTACAATCAAATGATTTTGTAGTGGATAAGTTTTATAATAATATCCCTATTGGCAAACCAATTGCAAATGTTAGTAATTATATACTAGATGCGCAGTTATGCCCACTTCCGATAGGTGCCATTGGGGAGTTATTTATTGGTGGAGAAGGGATTACTCGAGGGTATTTGAACAATCCTGAACTTACTAAACAGAGATTTATTATCAATACCTTTTGTAGTGAGCAAGATAAGCAATTAAAGCGTAATACAGTACTGTATAAAACAGGAGACCTGGTTAGATATTTAGCCGATGGCAATATTGAGTATATTGGGCGGAATGATTTCCAAGTAAAAATTAGAGGCTATCGCATTGAGCTAGGAGAGGTGGAGGCGGCTTTATCTAAATACCCAGAGATTAAACAGGTGTCAGTGCATGCTGTGGACTATAAAAAATCAATAGCTACTACAACGGCATGCATTAACTCTGAGAATATTGGAAGATCAGGCAATGCTTTTATTTCTGAACAAGGGGTATTAAATGGAGCATTAGAAATGCTGCCAATTCAAGAGTGGTTTTTTAAGCAAAATTTTACTAATATTAACCATTGGAACCAATCATTTTTAATTAAAACTCCACGGTTGGATAAAAGCATATTGTTAGATTGTATCAAAAAATTAGTAAAATATCATGATAGCTTTAGATTGCGATATAAAAAAACTGATAAAGTATCTAATGGTTATACATCTGGTATACAATATACCCAATATTATGCAAACGATACACAGGAATTATCATTATATGAGTTAGACATTAAGCAAATCCCTTACCCAGAAGGTGGCCTAGAATTTAACAATGCACTTTATCAAATTATGACTAATTGGCAAAATAACTTTAATATTAAAACTGGAGCATTAAGTAGTTTTGGCTATATCTATGGTTATAGCGATGGTAGTAGTAGAGTGTATATTGCAGCTCATCATTTAATTATCGATGTAGTTAGTTGGTATATTATTCTCCATGACTTAAAAAAGCTTTATACTAGTTTATGGATGGCACAAAAAAATGGCAGCTTAAAGCAGTTAATAAATAACCCAGATTTATTAGGTAAAAAAGGCTCAAGCTATCGACAATGGGTAAATAGTATACATTCTAGCACAGCTTATGCTAATGAAAGAGAGTACTGGTTAAACATAATTTCTGGATATAAAGAATTCAATGCACAACTGCTTAAATTAGCTACTCCATATACATATCAATCAAGCATTTCTTTAGACAAGCAATATACGGAGAAATTAACTACTAAGGGCTTATCTTCATCTAATAATCAAGTTAAGGATATTTTGCTGACAGCATTTACCTTTGCTCTAAAAGAATTGCTTGCGTTAGACACTGTATACATTACTCTTGAGGGTCATGGTAGAGAGGAAATTAACCTAAGCATTGATCTCACCCGTACGGTTGGTTGGTTTACTTCTATGTTTCCAGTTAAATTAACTATAGTAGATAATAACAGTTTAACAACTAGTTTACACTCGGTACAACGTACTTTACTAAATATTCCCAATAAGGGTATTGGTTATGGAGTACTATTTGCTTATGAGGATAATTTACCATTAATTAGCTTTAACTATCTAGGGCAAATTAACTTAGGGCAGACTAGTCACGATGAAGATAATACATCATCTTGGTCAATTACAAATGATCCAAGTGGGCAAAATATTGCTTCAACTAACCGCCAACATAATATTTTAAGTATCGATGGCGGCATTATAGATGAGCATCTTATGCTTACTATTAATAGCCAAATTAATCAAGAAAAACTCAGTAAGTTTGTTAATACTTTTAAAACAAGTTTAATTAATTTAATTGATATAGTTGCTGGTAGTGTTGTAGATGATGGTGTAGTCAATAAATGTTTGGTGGCATATTATGTATCGGATAGTAAATTAGAAACAGATTCTTTAAAAAGCTTTGTAAGCAAATTATTACCTCAATATTCAGTGCCTGAGGTATTTGTGCAATTATCCGCAATCCCATTAACCACAAATGGTAAGGTTGATACAAAATCTTTGCCTAATCCACAAAACATAAACTTTGATGAGTATATTGCCCCAGCAACCGAAAAAGAAGAATTAATTTGTAAAGCATTTGCTAAAGTGCTAGGTAAAAAACGTATTGGTATTACCGATGATTTTTTTATGTTAGGTGGAGATTCAGTATTAGCAATAAAATTGATGATGATTTTACGAAACGATTTCTCTATACATGTTAGCGATATTTTTACTTTTAAAACGCCAAGAACACTGGCTCAGCATATTACTGTTTCTAAAGACTACATAAAAACCCATTTATTAGAAATTATGCATAGCTGCGAGCAGCACAATATACTTAAATTACAAGGTCAAGAACAAGCTAAATATAGTCAAATCAACAGTAATATACAAAGTTACATGACGAGTGTTGTAACTTTGCATCCAGATCTTACCCCTAAAAATATTAAGAATGTATTATTAACAGGAGCAACAGGATATTTAGGGATTAATATACTTAATCAATTATTGATCACCACAGATTATAACATTTATTTATTAGTGCGTGGTGATTCTGCACAAAGTGCTATAGAGAGGGTTATAAATAAATATAAATTATATTTTTATGAAGATTTAAATAAAACACAGCTGATTAATTCCAGAGTATTTATCTTTCGTTCTGATTTAGAAAAAGAAGATTTTGGGTTAGCAAAACATCAATATCAAGAGTTGATTAATAAAATTGATAGTATAATACATGCGGCAGCATTGATTAACTTAATTGGCGATTATAAAACATTTTTTATGGCTAATGTGCAAGCAACTATTAATCTATTGGAACTATCAAAACTAACTAAATTAAAAGATTTTCATTATATTTCTACAGCATCTCTTTTAAAACATAATGAATCATCTTATAAAGATTGGGGCAATAATTACACTGAGCAGAGTTTACCCAGTAATTTAGAATTTATAGACGATAATGTGTACTTAAAGACTAAACTAGAAGCGGAGCAGCAAGTAGTTTTATATCGGGAATATGGGGTAAATAGCAATATTTATAGAGTAGGGAACCTAGCTTTTATGTTAAAATCTTCTTCTGTTGCAGACTTGTCTGTTCCAGACTTGTCTGTTCCAGACTTGTCTGTTCCAGACTTGTCTGTTCGGGAGAATTTAGGAGGTATTGGCTTTACTCATTGGCTTAAGTACCTATTTTACTCCAAGAGAGTTTTAGCTAGTAGCAAAATAGCACTATCACCGGTTGATTTAACTGCAGAAGCTATAGTAAAATTATTTAATAAAGGATGTTCTAGTAATAGTATTTATCACCCATTTAATCCATATTTATTGGATTTGGTGCAGTATATGCGGGGATGTGTTGATTTGCAAGTGGAAGTATTATCCAATACTGAATTGATCAAATATATTATTGCTGATTTAGAAAATGCTACCAATATGGATATAATATCCCGCTTTTTATTAGCACATGGTTGGATAGGTTCAGAAGGGGTGCACCAGTTTGCAGAGCGAAACTATGTGCAACATAAAACGCAATATATTCTACAACTTTTAGGTTTTGATTGGAATGTTATTACACATGAGCAATTTACGACATATCTTGATAAAGTTATTAATTTTTAGAAGGTTAATTTAAATGAAGCAAAAAAGAACAGCAGTAGAAATATTTGCCGAGTTGGAGAGGGTGGCTAACATGCTACCTGCGCCACTTTACTGGCTGGATAAACAGGGAGTGGTTTTAGGTGCGAATGATGCAGCATTTAAGGGACTTGGGGTTGGGTTTACTCGTGAACTAATTATAGGCAAAGAACATGGTGATTTTTACCCCCAAGATGTAGCAGATACGTTAACGGCAAATAATAATCAGGTAATATACACTGGGCAAACCATTGAGTTTGAAGAAAAAATTGCAACTCCAGTTATTGGGGTGACTAAATATTTCACTTCAATTAGATCTCCATTACGCGATGATGATGGTGCAATTATTGGTCTAATTGGTACTTCTATTGATATTACTGATCGTAAAGAAAAAGAGCGCCTACAGATAGAAAATGAAAGACATGAAACAAAGGCCCAACAACACGCTAAATTTCAAGAATTAGCTGAAAGTGTAGCTCATGATATTCAGTCACCTCTAATAAGCTTACAAAATATTGTGCAACAAACAACTAAAATCCCTGAGTCAGATAGAAGCATTATAAGGGATGTAGTCTCAAGTATTAGTTATATTACAAATAATCTTTTACATAAATATAAAAACAAAGATTCTGATTACTTAACATTACCAAGCAATATTTTAGTATTTAGTCTATTAGAGCAGGTTATTAATGAAAAGAAATACCAATATCATGGTGAGCCGTTTAAGTTTGTTTTAAATATTCCTAGAAATATAGAACCAGTGTTTATTCAGTTAAATAGCAGTAATTTTAAGAGAATGCTATCAAATTTATTGGATAATGCGGTGGATGCATTATTTAATACTGAAGCTCCAGTGGTGACTTTAGGATTAACGTGTGATTCTAATTTAGTGACTATTTCGGTTAAAGATAATGGCTCTGGTATGGGTAAAGAAGTTCGCGACAAAATTCTAAATAATATTTGTGTTACACAGGGTAAAGAATTTGGGCATGGAATAGGATTTAGACAAATTCTAGAGACTATAGACGCAGGCCATGGCAAATTAAATATAAATTTAGGAAAGACTAACGGCACTGAGATTTTAGTGGATTTCCCAAGGGTGGATGCGCCATCATGGTTGGTTCAAGATGTCGTACTTGGAAGCAGAGATATGGTAATTATTCTAGATGATGATGATTCAATTCACGGGGTTTGGGATAGAAAGTTAGCAGAGGCTCTGTCTGAAGCACCTGATATACAGGTAATGCATTTTAGAACAGCATATATGGCATTGGAGCATATGAAAAAACTATCAAAATCTGATTTGGATAGATTAACGGTGCTTAGTGATTATGAGCTAATTAACGATACTAGAGTAACTGGGTTGGATGTTATTAAGCAATTTAAAGTTAATCAATCAATTTTAGTTACTAGCCATTATGATAACCATACTGTAGTTGAGCAAGCGGAAGCATCTGGCGTTAAAATAATCCCTAAAGTGATAGTAAATAATGTAAAAATCATATTAGATAAAAAGAAAACTTATGCTAATGCGCCAAAAGCGAGCAAAAGGTTAGATTTGGTGCTTTTAGAGCCAAATATTGCTCTTTCTACCAAACTTCTACTAATGTTTCGAGATAAAAGAATTGAGCATTATAAAACCCATAAAGAATTACTTGAGTCAATAGAGACATATCCCAAAAATACGAAGATTTGCTTTGCCTATAATTTAGGTGATATGAATGGTATTGGGTTAGCGATAAAGTTACATGAGTTAGGTTATACTAAGTTGACTCTCTTTACGGGTGATAGAATAAATCAAGAAAATATGCCAAGCTATTTGAATCATATAAACGATAGCTTTCTTGACTTTAAGAAGTATATACGGGGAGCTAAATAATTATGTTAGAATTTAAAACAAAAAATAATGTGAATCTTAACGTGACGGAACTTGATTGGAGTGAGGCGCGTTTATTGTTACAAAATGTGGATGCTAAATTAGCGGCAATTATTGATAGTCTTCCAATTAGTGATGATTTCACTATGTATAAAGCCACATATCCTTTTGGGGTAGATATAATAAAAAATGGAATGTTATATTTTTCAACTACAGATGGTAATTCAATTGCTTATAACGATATTAATATGCCTGATAACTTAGTATCAAAAATTAGTTATAAAAAATCTATTGAGAGTCCTGTGGGTATTGTACTTGATAAAACTGCAGAAATATATCTAACGGCAGAAAATAAGCCTTTTCCACTTAAGGTTTTATCTCCAGGTGGTATATTGGGTTTATCTTCTATAGTAAATAGAAATAATATTAACTTTTATTTGAACCCCTTTGAAAATACGGTAGCTGGTGCTAGGAATTCATTTATGTTGGCTAAAATTAGTGATGTAATGCGTCATCGGGATTTAAAGCTTGCATATAAGATAAGCCAGAATAGACCGCAATCATTTCATGAGCATTTCCTGGTCTTTAAGGATATAGCTAAAGCAGAAAAAACAAATTGGCATTGTGAGGTCTTGTTTTTTTCTAATGCTGCGCTAAAAGAAATAAATACACCATCATGGGTAGCGTTATCTGATTATTTATCAGCTAAGTATATAGCTTCTTCAGGTTCATACCGTTTAGTTGAATGGGGTAGATTTTTAGGATATATAGAGCAAAAACGCACTCTAAGGTTTACTGCTCCAGTGCTTAATTTAGCTAAGCAGCTATTTGCAATAGCCAATGGTGATGAGTTATGTTTTAGCCCAGCTATAAATGATAACTCTCTTCCGCTTAATTTAATTCAGTCTGCTTATACGCATGGTTATGGTTTGAAAGATTACTCTCATATTATTATGGAGCCACAATACATTAATCCATCTCAGGAAAACTCAGGTTATTATTTTTATAACTATTCTACATTGCCTCAGTTAGAATTTGAAGCACCAGGGACTTCAAAAAAAAGCATTATGAATTTTATTAAAGATGTTAAATTTGTAATTGAAGCATATCAAGATAGTTTAGACAATAATGTATTATTGGAACAATCATTTTTAAGTTATCTATCAAAAATAGTTGAATTTTCATATTATCATGATGAACCAGATTCGGATAAAAATATCAGAACTATTGATGAGTTTTTTAATGAAGATGCAAGATTTTTATACAATCAATCCGGAGATTTCCCAAGATCTAGTCCAATGCTTAGAGGGTGTGTAAAAATAGCATATAAAAAATAGATTTAATTATGATTGCGTGTCGAGTTTTATTTTATGGTAGTTATTGGAGTGGCTTTAAATTTTATATATTTATTGGAAGTGCAAAAATACTGCTTATTTAAAAATAAATATTAATTAATTTTAAATCTAAAAGCAATGTGCGCGTAGGGCAAATGAAAAACTATAATATTTTGTGTAAATAAAACTTGAAATATTAATTAATTATAAGTTATTATGTAGTACTGGCACTTTAGTTGTTCCTTAATCCAGCTACAGTGCTAGTACTCATGATTGTACACAAATTCCTGTTTGATCCTAAATAAAGATAATTTCTATATCTAAATAGTAAACCACCCGCTACAACATAACGCCAAAATTATAAGACCAGGGTTTACTTCTTTAAATTTTCCTAAAAGTAGTTTTAATATTGTATAGCTAATAATACCCACAACAGCACCAGCTGTTATAGAGAAGCATAGCGGCATCATTATAATGGTTAATATTACGGCAATAAAATCTTCTAAGTGCACTAGATTGAGATTGCGAATATTTTTAACCATGAGTATTCCTACTAAGATTAGTATGGGAGAAGTGGCAATATTGGGTATTATACTGATTACGGGAGATATAAATAAAAATGGGATACAAATAACTGCGGTTACTATTGAGGCAAATCCAGTCTTTGCTCCGTTATGTATACCAACCGAACTTTCAACAAATACAGCACTGGGAGCAGTTCCTGCAATTCCGCTAATAATCCCACCAATAGCATCAGTGAGTAAGGCTCTTTTATTATACAGTTGTTTACTCTCATTACTATTGTATTCTAATTGGGATAGTAGTCCAATTACGGATGATGTTGCATCAAAGAAATTAACTAAAAACAACGAAAGTATTGCAGGCAGGATGCTTAGTTTTAAACTTCCAAGAAAATCTATCTTTAGAAATAGGCTAAAATCTGGCATAGTTATAAGATTATGTGGCAAATGGCTTGAGCCATTAAGGATACTAATTACTGTTATAATTATGATTGGAAGTATCATAGCATACATTTTACCCTTAATAAAAAGGACACTAGCTAAAATAAACCCTAAAAAACAAAGTATAATATTAACATTCATTCTATTCATTGAAAGCAATGTTTCTGGGTTGCTTATAATAACATGAGCATTTTTTATACCGATTAAAATCAATAATAACCCAATGCCAACTGATAACCCCGTTTGTATTGATAAAGGAATTACATTAATGATTTTTTGGCGTAGATTAGTTACCGAAAATATTAGTAATAAAACACTAGACCAAAATATGATACCTAAAACTATGGGAGTTGGTAGCTTATCGTGTACTGCTAGGGTATAGCTAACCATGGTGTTTAGCCCCATTCCTGGTGCAAGTATAAAAGGCAATTTTATTAGAAAAGCAGCTATGGTTGTCATGATTACTATAGATATAATTGTAGCGGTAACAGTTGGAGATATTGGGAATCCTTTACCATTAGCATTCATGATCACGGGATTAAGAATAATAATATAAGCAATTGCCATAAAATTAGCTATTCCGCCGATAATCTCTTGCGGGTAGGATATTTTTGTTTTATGAAAAGTAAATAATTGTGAAAATGTCATTTAGGTTGCTTCCTTATTGCATAAATGTTTTAGAATGCTAGTTACGTGTTGTTTTATGTTACCAGTTTTCACCCCTTTGATAATAAATTCTAGTTGGCTATTTAGTTCAAAAATTAAAATTAAATCATTATAACTTAATCTTGATTGTGCTATAGGTAGCAGATTCACCGCATCTCCCCATACACCAATTTCACGTATCACTTGTGCAACGTTATTATTAACTTTTAATTTGGCTTTAATTTTGATTAATTTTTTAAGATCTTCATTAAGCATCCAATGTATTAAAATTGCATCTTCAGCTGCCTGATAGATGTTATCAAGTATTTTTAAACATTGTAATAAATTACCTGATAAATACGCATTAGATAATTTATAGATATTAAACTGAGAGTTATTAGTAGTATGGGTTTTTATATCTTCAATATTTAGTTTGGATCCTTTAGGGCAACTCAAAGTTAATTTAGTTAATTCTTGAATTATTTGATTAGCATTTGCTTGATTTTGTTCTAATAATAGTTGTAGCGCATCTTTTTCAAGAGTGATTTCATATGGGCTTAATGCATGATTAATCAGTGTGGTAAAGTTACTCTCATCAAGGTTTAAAATTATACCGTATTGGGATAAGCTATTTACCCATTTTGAACTTAAGTCACGTTTATTTAGCTTTTCAGTGGTAATTACCAGAGTGTTTTGCGATGATAACATCGGGTAAATATCATTTAAAATTGCCTGATGCTCAAGTGTAGGTTTAGTTTTATAATTAAGTTCAATATAGTTATTTTCATCAAATAATGATTTACTATTTAAGATTTGTTTGATTTCTTGAAAATTAAAAAAGCGATCCACATTAAATTTAATTATATTAGATGCCCCACCAAATTTATTTTTTAGATTATCTAAAGCGTAGATTATTAATGGGGTGCATTCCTCACTAGCATTAATCAATAGTAATTTAGGGGTATTATTTGACTCTAGTTTTAGAAATTCATTTAGGGTTATTTGCATTTTGTGGCTTATAATATTTAAAGTAAATTAGTCTACGAACTAACTGATTTGTTGCATTTTCATGTAAATTATTCCAAAAGGTTGCTTCATTTTGATTTACAGCAAGAATTAAACTATCGTTATAGTTCATAATCGAACGAACTGATATTTTTATATTATCTCCTAGCTGAATACCTTTTTGGAGTACCTGAGCTTGTACTTGATAAGTTAAAATATAGGCGGCAATTCTCCCAGCTGCATTAAATGCTTGTGGATCTTTACTTGTTTGTTCATCAAATAGCTGGATAGTTACATCAGCGCTTTCTGCTTTAACTTCTATTTTTGCCAAGTATTGGGTTTTAATTGCAGTATTAAAGTTCTCGCAAATAAAAACATTGTTGCAGTCAAGGTAAACTTTATTAAAGGGAAATTTATACTCTCCTTGCACTCCACGTAAATGAAACCCACATGCTGAGATGATTGTAATTAAGATGAAAAAAAGTGTATATTTAAGTAAATTCATTAAATTGTATCCTTAGTATTTGTAGTTCCAAGCTTTTCCATTAGAGCTGCTTGTGATGAGAACTTTTTTCTTTTATTTTTAACTAAAGAATAATTACCATCTTTATCCATGATCCAAGCCCCAACATTGTCCTTCAAACAAAAGGTTAAGCTTTCGGTAATAATTCTGCGTTTAATTTTTTTGTTTAAGATAGGAATACAGGTCTCCACTCTGCGGAAAAAATTGCGCTTCATCCAATCAGCTGAAGAAATATAAACATCATTGGCTCCCGAGTTATAAAAACAAAATACTCGGTGGTGTTCAAGAAATCTTCCCACAATTGAACGTACTTGAATATTTTCTGATAACCCAGGGATTCCTGGCCGAAGAGCGCAAGAACCACGAATGATTAAATCAATTTTAACCCCAGCTTGGGATGCTTTATATAATGCTCTAATAACTTGGTTTTCAAGTAGGGAATTCATTTTAGCAATAATTTTTGCTGGTTTGCCATTTAGAGCATTTATTGTTTCATGCTCAATTTTTTCCAAAATCAGTTCAAATAGGTTAAATGGTGCTTGATATATTTTTTTAAGTATACCATTTTTACCAACTCCTGTGATTTGCGCAAATAAATTATCCACATCATGTACAATCTCAGGATTTGTGGTAAGTAGCCCAAAATCACTATATACTTTAGCTGTTGCTTGATGATAATTGCCACTTCCCAAATGCACATATTGTTTTAATATGCCGTTTTCTTTACGCACAATTAATAGCATTTTTGCATGTACTTTATACCCCATTACGCCGTATACTACGTGAGCTCCTGCATTTTCGAGCATTTTAGCTAGTTCTACATTTGCTTCTTCATCAAACCGCGCGAATAATTCAATAGATGCAACTACTTGCTTACCAGCTTTGGCGGCTTTAATTAGATTTTGAGCAAGTTCAGAATCAGTCCCAGTTCTGTATACTGTCATTTTTACTGCAAGCACATCAGGGTCTTCTGCAGCACGCCGAGTTAATTCAATAAGAGGTTCAAATGATTGATATGGAGTATGAATTAGTATATCACTTTTAGACATGGCGGCAAATATATCGGGAGTTGCAATTAGTTCCTCTGGAATTCCTGGAGTATAAGCGGCAAATCTTAGCTCATCGCGTTTGATCATTTTAGTAATATCTTGTAACCTTGAAAGGTTTACAGGTCCTTGAGCAAGATAAAGATCTTGTTCGCTAATATTAAATTGGTTTAGAAGGATATTGATTAATTTGTTATTTGGCATACCTGAGGTAATATCCAATTCTAGACGTGAGCACTCTGCATATTTTCGATTTTGAATTTCATTAGTAACGGCTAAGCGCAAGTTTTTAGAATCATTCTTTAAATTTATCTGCGCGTTACGAGTTACTCTGAATGGATAACATCCTTTAACATTTAGGCCATAAAAAAATTCATCAACGTGTAATTTTATTATATCTTGCAATAGTACAAAAGTATCTTTGCCATCTGATAATTTTTCAGGTAATTTTATAACTCTATGCAATATTCTTGGTGCTTCCACTATGGCTATTTTTGAGTTGCGGCCATATTGATCAATCCCTTCAAGTTCAACGGCAAAATGGAGGTTTTTATTAGGTATCCTTGGAAATGGGTGCGCAGGGTCAATACTAATAGGGGTTAGAACAGGTTTTAATTCATTGATAAAGTACTTATTTGCCCATTTTTGTTGTGCTGTATTCCATTCTTCGTGAGGGAGAATAACAATATCAGCTTTTCTAAGTTGTGGGATAAGAATACTATGGTATACCCGATATATATCATCGTATAAGGATACAACTGCCCCTCTTACTAAAGATAAAGCATTATTTGCAGTTAAGCCATCAGGAAGTAATTTATTCGGATGATCTTTGTTCCATTTAAGTAGTCTTGCTACTCGTACTTCAAAGAATTCATCACAGTTTTTACTAACTATGCATAGATAGTTTATTTTTTCAAGAAGTGGGACTGAATCATCGGTTACTTGGGCTAGAACACGACGATAAAATTGAATTAAACCCAGCTCGCGATTTAACATGATTTCTTGATCGTTGGATGTAGTAGTTACCATTTTTCACCTTATTGTGAGTTTATTACTTGTAATCTGGGTTGTTTATTTAGTATATTCGTTTATTCTTGCAAGATTTATTTATTCTAATAGAAATCAAAGACGATTAGAGGTATATCTCCGTGATTTTACCATATTTTGGTTATTGTGATCCAGATATCATTTCTTCATTTTAGATGCTGGGTAGTATAACTAGTTGGAGCTAAATATGATATAATCCGCTATTTATATTCTGATATAATTTGCTATTTTTTATTCAAATCATATTTAACCTAATGAGAGAACATGTCAAATTTTAAAAAGTTATTGTTTTTAGCTGTTATTGTTATGTCAAAAAGTATTTTTGCAGATAATCTAGATATTAGCTCTATTGGATTAACAGATCTGATAAAGCCAGCCACTGCATTTCCTAGTTGTACTAGTCATAATGATTATTGGATGGAGAAAACTGGCACAGATTATGTTTTACTGACGCCAACTCCCTATAAGGCTGCAACAATAAAGGCGGACCAAATCACCGGGCAAGAAAGTGGAGTGCATTACGCAAGCGGAAATGTTATTGGGTATAAAGAAGATAAAACTTTAACTGCTGATTGGTTAATTTATAATCAGAGAAATTCACACTCAGTGGGTGGTAATGTTGTTTTAACTAGGCAATATAATGTGATGCAAGGCAAGTGGATTGACTATTATTTTGATTTGGATAAAGGTGTAATAAAAGATGCTAATGCAAAAGATACTACCACTAATATGTATGCAACAGGTAAACAGATTAATATTCTTAATAAAAAGCAATATCAAGTAGAGAGTGGGTATTTTACTAGTTGTAACCCAAATGATCCAGATTGGCATATAAAAGCCCAAGAAATGAATTTTGATTATCAAAATGGGGAAGGTAACGCTCGCCATGCGGTATTTTATGCAGAATCTACACCAGTGATGTATGCTCCATATTTTAGTTTTCCTTTAGGGTTCAGGAAATCTGGGTTTTTAATGCCTGAATTTGGTAGTATGAATGCAGGATCTTTTGTTGGCACTCCATTTTATTGGAATATGGCCCCAGATTTTGATATGACAATTGAGCCTAAATTATATAATCTTTCAGGGTTTTTAATTAGTGATGAGTTTCGTTATTTAACAGAGCAGGGTGCTGGGAAAATTTATACGGAGCAATTGCCTCATGATTGGCAAACTGGAGAATATCGCTATTACTGGAATTTAATGGATAATCATTCGATAGCGCCAGATTGGACAGTAGGTTATAAATTTAGTCAAGTATCTGATAATGATTATTTTGTTGATTTTGGTAATTTTAATACTATGACAGACAATATCAATTTGGAGCGTTCAGTATTTTTACATTATACTCCAAATTGGGGGTTTTTTGGAGTTAAACTACAGGGGTATCAAACTTTAAACCCTTCTGGGCAGCCGCAGTCACCATCAATTTATTCAACTGTGCCACAAATAGATTTTAATGTTAATCAAACTCCTTTGATTAACACCCGATTAAATGGCGGATTTGTAAGCCAATATACTAACTTTTCTTCAAGTGTTATGGCAACTGCTGGGTCAGCTTTACAGAATGGGCAAAGGTTTGTATTGTATCCAAGTCTTACTTTGCCATTACAAAACACATGGGGGCATATAACACCTAAGTTTGGATATAATGATACTTTTTATCAATTAGACTCATTTACTAATTTTCAAAAAAATGCATCTAGTATTAATAGAGGTATTCCTATTACTTCAGTGGATTCTGGATTAATATTTGATCGTCCAATTACTCTGAGTGATTCTAGCTATATTCAAACAATTGAACCTCGGTTATATTATCTGTACATTCCGCAAATAAGCCAAGCTAATACTCCTGTATTTGATACAGCTCAGGCATCGCCAAATTTAAATCAGTTATTTAGTGAAAATAGATTCGCTGGGTATGATAGAATTAATTCCGCTAATGATATTACGATGGGAGCAACCTCTCGTATATTAAATGATAATAATGGCAAAGAATTTATGAACCTTGGTATGGGTTATAGATATTATATTACCCCTAATAATAATTTACTTTATGGTAGTTATACCCAATTTGGGCAGCTTTATCAACCAAACCCTAATTTTATAACTGAGTTAAGTAATAATTGGAGCTATAATATTACTACAAATGCAAATTTTCAATATGATAATGTGTATGAGAATATTGATGCGTATTCCTTCCAATTACGTTATAACCCAGATATACATAAAGTATTAAATGCCCGTTTTAGCTATCAATACCAATTGCCGATATTTTATTATGCTTGGTCAGCAGGGCAGGGTTACCAACCTTTGTTTACTGAGAATCAATATGCACTGGATGTTTCTGGACAGTGGCCGTTATTTTCTGAAAGATGGCTATTAAATGCCCGCTCAAATTATGATTTTACCCGTAGCCAATTTCTAAATTTATTAGGTGGCATTGAGTATAATGCTGGTTGTTGGTCAGTTAATTTAATGTATGAACAGTATCTAACTAATATGAGTCAATATGCTCAAGCATATTTTGTGCAGCTTAATTTAGGTGGCTTAGCAAGTGTTGGTACTGCTGATCCTACTAGTGATTTAAGAATGAATATTCCTGGGTATGTCCCAGTAACTGTTGTTCATTAATTAGTCATTGTGATGATTTGAGAAGTCAAGAACTTATTAAATACATAGCAATCCCATAATTATATTTTGTCGGATACGAAGTTAAAAATGTTTAAAAATAATAAAAGATTTAAAATTATCATATGTTGCATAGGTTTAATTAATTGTATATTTGCAGATAATTTAGCTGTAGAGTCTAGACCTATAAACAAAACTAAACCTAGGGTATTAACAGGTGATAGTTCGGGTAAGAATAATATACAAAGCTTGGATAGGATTTTGGTATTTGTGAATAAAGGGGTTATTACTTCTAATCAGGTTAATGTACAATTAAAACTAATGCAAAGTAATTATAAACAAAAAGGTGTTGCAATTCCTCAGACGCAGGATTTTAAAAATAGTATTCTTAATCAAATGGTTACTGACAAAGTTGAGTTGGATTTAGCTGAGCGTATGGGGATTAAAGCTACGGATCTTGAGGTTTCTAATGCTATTAATAATATGATTAAAGCCCAAAAAATTAGCTTAAAACAATTTAAGGAAAGAATTTTAAGAGGTGGTATTACTTATAATGACCTCCAACAACAAGCCTCCCGTCAAATAGTAATGGAGAAGTTAAAACAGCGAGAAGTTGATTCTCGTGTGGTTGTGAGTGATGAAGAAGTAAATAGAATTTTAGCAAGTGAGGCATATAAAAAACGTATTGACTATAATCTTTCTTATATTATTATTAGCGTGCCTGAGCAAGCTACGCCTAAAGAGTTGCAAGCAAAAACAGCTTCGATAAATCAGGCTTATTCTGAAATTACCCATGGTAAGCCTTTTAATGATGTTTCAGCTCAGTATTCAAATGCGCCGAATGCTTTAGAGGGCGGTATTTTGGGCTGGAAAAGTAATGTTGCATTGCCTGGGGCAATTTCTTCTGCCTTACAGGGGTTAAAAAATGGGCAAATTACAAAAGTTATCCGATTACCAATGGGGTTTTTAATTTTTAAGGTAAATGATATTAGGAGCTTTAATACTCAACAAATAGTAAAGCAATATGATGTACGGCATATTCTAATTAAAGTAAATGAAAATAGTAGTGATGATGAAGCTCATCATAAAATAGAGATGATAAAAGCTATATTAGATAAGTATAATAATAATTCGCTTTCTCAAAGAGAAATGTTTGTTAAATTAGCTAAGCAATACTCAGAAGATACAAGTAGTGTAAATGGTGGAGATATTGGTTGGGTTGGGCGTGGAGATACTGTTGGTGTCTTTGAGGATACAATGCTAAATATTCCAGTTGGTAAACTTAGCGATCCAATTAGAACGCCTTTTGGCTGGCATATATTAATGGTTGATAATGTAAGAAACTCAGATCAAACTACAGATAGAGAAAAAGCGGCAATTCGTCAAGAGCTAAGAGAAGTTAAAGCAACCTTATTATACGCTGAATGGTTACGCAATATTCGTGATTCCGCATATATTAAAATGAATGATAACTGATGATGAATCTAATGAATAACAAAAAGATTATTTTAGTGACATCTGGTGAACCAGGAGGCATAGGTCCAGATATTTGTTTGGATTTAGCTTATATGCCACGTAGCTCTGATTATGAGATTGTAGTTATTGGTGATTATGAGTTACTTACTATACGTGCAAAGCTATTAAATAAAGATATAAGCATTATTCCTCTAGATGATCTGGATAAGCTATCTTCATATTCAATAGACCAGAAGTATAATCACTTTCTATTTGTATTACATATAAAGTGTAATAATTTAGATACGATTGGTAAACTTAAATTAGAAAATGCCCCCTATGTAATTGCAGTGTTAAATATAGCAATTAATTTATGTAAGGCTGGTAAGAGTAATACTATTGTAACAGCTCCTCTAAGTAAAGAGATAATTAGTCGAAGTGGCTATGATTTTACAGGGCATACAGAATACTTTGCTCATGCATTTAATTGTGATAAGGTTGTTATGATGCTTGCTAATAGTGTTATGAAAGTTGCATTATTAACAACTCATCTACCATTAAAGGATGTGTCATCATATGTTACTAAGGATACTTTAAGACAAACCCTAAAAATTATTATTAATGCATTTAAGCACTATTACTCCATTAAAAACCCTAGAATTGCAGTATGTGGTTTAAATCCACATGCAGGTGAAGGTGGGTATTTAGGTGCAGAAGAGCAAGCTATAATTAACCCAGTAATTAATGAATTTACCGCAAAAGGCTATAATATTAATGGTAGTTATCCTGCTGATACCATATTTTTAAAGCATACAGAGTTTGATGTAATCCTTGCGATGTATCATGACCAGGGATTACCTGTCCTTAAGTATTCAGGCTTTGCTGATGGCATCAATATTACTTTAGGTTTGCCAATTATTAGAACTTCAGTTGATCATGGCACAGCATTAGAATTAGCTGGTACAGGTAAAGCTAGTAGTACTAGCTTAATTAGTGCCATAAAGCATTCATTAATAAGGGGAGAGAAATGTTAAAAAATGCAATATATGCCCAATCTGGTGGGGTTACTTCAGTTATAAATGCATCTGCCTTTGGTGTTATAAACGCTTGTAGAGATATGAAAGATAGAATTGGGACATTATATGCTGCATATAATGGAATTTTAGGTATTCTACATGAAGATTTAATAGATACAGCAAACGAATCTGATGCAGATATTAAAGCATTACGCTATACTCCAGGAGGAGCATTTGGTTCATGTCGTTATAAACTAGAGAGCCTAGAAAAAAACCGTAAAGAATACGAGCGATTAATAGAAGTATTTTCGGCATATAATATTGAGTATTTTTTTTACAATGGTGGTAATGATTCTGCAGATACTTGTTTAAAGGTGTCTCTAATTGCTAATGAATTAGGTTATCCGATTAAGGCTATACATATTCCAAAAACTATAGATAATGATTTAGTTATTACGGATAATTGTCCAGGTTTTGGATCAGTAGCTAAATATGTAGCAACTTCAATTAAAGAGGCTGGTTTTGATTTGGCTTCAATGTGTGCTACTTCAACTAAAGTATTTATAATGGAAGTAATGGGGCGCAATGCTGGTTGGATTGCTGCAAGTAGTGCTTTAGCTTCTACCGATTCATCTATGCCACCACATATTATTTTATTTCCAGAATTAGTATTTGATGAAGGTAAGTTTTTATCTATAGTTGAACAAACTGTTAAAAGCTATGGTTATTGTGTTATTGTAACTTCAGAAGGGATAAAAAATAATGCTGGGGAGTTATTAAGTGCTTCTGGAATAAGTGATGCTTTTGGTCATGCTCAATTAGGTGGTGTGGCATCTTTATTAGCTGAGATGGTACATAAAAAACTAAAATATAAATGCCATTATGCGATTGCAGATTATTTACAACGTTCAGCTCGGCATATTGCAGCAAGAGTTGATGTAGAACAAGCTATTGCTGTGGGTGATGCTGGAGTTAAATTAGCTTTAAGTGGGCATAATGCTATAATGCCTTATATAAAAAGAGTTACACAAGAGCCATATTCTTGGATAATTGATTATGCTAAGCTTGAAGATGTAGCTAATTATGAAAGGTTTATGCCAAGGAGTTTTATTAATAAAAATGGTTTTCATATTACTGAAGAATGTCGTAATTACTTGGCACCATTAATTCAAGGAGAAGACCACCCGCCATATATTGATGGCCTTCCCAATTATATAAAATTAAAAAATGTTAAAGTAAATAAAAAACTGCCAGCATTTACATCTACATCTTAATAAAAAATAAGTAATTATAGATGTTATTGCGAGCATGAGGCTCACTTATTTGAGCATCAATGCGCGGTAATCCTAATTCACTATAGGAGTGTGAAAGTTGGAAATAATGAAAAAAAACATAACATTGGGTATAACAGGTGCTAGTGGTATTCCAATTACATTTGCTTTATTAAAAGAGTTATTAGCAATTAACGAAAGCATTAGGGTTAACCTGATAATTACTCAAGCAGGAATGATAACTATTAAGCAAGAAACAGGAATTGCAATGAATAGTAATCCTAATCAAGCAAAAGAAACGCTAGTAAATGAGTTAAAATTAACTAATAGCGAAAACTTGTTTTTATATGGTAATAATGATTGGTACGCTCCGATGGCATCAGGTAGTAGTGTAAGTGATGCCATGGTTATTTGCCCATGCTCAATGGCAACTTTGGGGAAAATTACAGCAGGCATAGGCGATGATTTATTAATTCGTGCTGCTGATGTTATTTTAAAAGAGCGTAAAAATTTAATATTAGTACCAAGAGAAACACCATTAAGTGCAATACATTTAGCAAATATGCAAAAATTAGCTGAACTAGGGGTATCAATTATACTACCAGTACCAGCATTTTATTCGCATCCTAAGACTATAGAAGATATAATTAATTCTATAGTAAGTAGGATTTTAGATCAGTTGGGTATAAGTAACACCTTATCCAAACGCTGGTAGTACACTCATTGTTTTTGAACTTTGAGTAAGTATTAGTGTCATTGCGAAGAATCCGTAGGATTGTGTAGCAATCTTATAAAACATATAATATTTTTTATAGAAAGAGATTAAAAATATGAATAATATATTAGAAACAATAAAAAACCAAGTAACAACACATAAAGTGGTATTATATATGAAGGGCACTCCACAGTTCCCGATGTGTGGTTTTTCTGGGCGTGCTATAAAAATTTTATCGGCATGTGGGGTTAATAAGAGCTCATTATTCGCTGTAAATGTGCTTGAAGATGAAGATATTCGCCAAGGGGTCAAAGAATATGCGAATTGGCCAACAATTCCACAATTATATATTAATGGTGATTTTATTGGTGGTTCGGATATTATAGCTCAAATGTATGAATCTGGAGAACTACAAAAATTATTATAAAGTATAGTTGTAAAAAATAGATTTGGGCCAGATATGCCGAAAGCAATCTGTTATATTTAACTTAATACGCATGTTTTGTTTTAGGAGTTCGTATGAAAAATAAGTTTAAGTTAGATATGCCTCAAATTGCACATTCTTTTAACTCGTTAGATAAGATTAATTATCAAGAATTAGTCAGAAAGAACCAAGATACGAATAAAGGTGATTTTGGTTCTATTGCTATTATTGGTGGTGGAACAGGTATGTACGGGGCATTATTACTTGCTGGTCGTGCAGCTATGTTTATGGGTGCGGGTAAGGTTACTCTGGGTTTTGCTGGAGATAATTCCCCAGTTATTGACCCATTAATGCCAGAATTAATAATTACTTCTATTAATAAAATCTTAAAAGTAATTGATAGTTATTCAGTTTTAATTGTTGGTCCTGGTTTAGGTCTGGATGCTATGGCCTTAAAAGTTTTAATTAAAATCATTAAATTACAGCCGAAATGTGCATTAATTTTTGATGCAGATGCTTTGAATTTATTGGCAATTCATCGAGACTTGCATGCTAAATTTAATTTATTAAGTAATGTTATAATCACTCCACACCCAAAAGAAGCAAGTAGGCTTCTTGATATAAGTGTTGAAGTAATACAAGAGAACCGTATTTCTGCCATATCTTTATTGCAAAAACGTTTTAATGCTTGTGTTTTATTAAAAGGTCATGGTTCTTTAATTTGTGATAAAGAAACTTTATTTATTAATGCCAATGGTAATTGTTCTTTATCCAATGCAGGCCAGGGCGATGCTTTGAGTGGTATGATTGCTGCTTTTATTGCACAAGGACTTAATTTGCTTTCTGCGCTACAATTCGCAGTTTACATTCAAGGGTGTGCAGCAGATGATTTAGTCTCTAGCTATGGTGGCTATAATGGTATACTTGCAACAGACATTATCGTTAATGCAAGAAAACTTTTAAATAAAATATTATATTCATCGTAGGCATCTAAAGAGTTATATTGTATCCGAAATTAATCCAAGTACTAATCCCACCATCCATAGAAACTACATTATTATAGCCCATTTTCTGCAAATTATATGCAGACAATACAGATCTAAATCCACCACCACAGTATAATACAATGTGGGTATCTTTTTGTGGGATTATTTTTTCAATATTGATTTCTATAATTCCTCTTGCCATATGTATAGCTGTTGGAATATGCCCACGATTCCATTCATGGTCTTCTCTTACATCAATTAATGTAAAATCTTCTTTATTATCTAGTTTGGTTTTTACATATTCTACGTCTACTTCTTTAATAAGTGGTCTATATTCTTCAACAAGTGATAAAAAATTGTTATTATGTATCATTTAAAATTCCTTTTTATTAAATATTTAGTGGGCATCGTTCCAGTTGTGAGCCACTTTTATTTCCGTTGTGAGTTTAACAGACATGCTATCAAATCCATCAACCATTAATTGTGATAAATTATTACGGATAATATTTACTTCATCGTCTGGAACGTGTAAAATTAATTCATCGTGTACTTGTAGGACCATTTTACTCTTTAAATGATTAGTAGTTAACCATTTATCGATATTTACCATAGCAATCTTGATTATATCTGCAGATGTACCTTGCATTGGTGAATTTAGAGCCGCACGTTCTTCTGCTTCACGAATGATTTTATTACTTGCATTAATATTAGATAGATATATTTTTCTGCCAAATAAGGTTTTTATATAGCCATGATTTCTAGCAAAATCTTTAATATCTTCTAAATATGCAAGTACTTTAGGGTATTGCGCAAAATATGCATCAATGTAAGCTTTTGCAGTTACCCTATCTATTTTGAGTTCATTAGCTAGTCCAAAAATAGTTTTGCCATAAAGAAGTCCAAAGTTAATAGTTTTAGCATAGCGTCTCTCATCTTGTGATACTTGGCTAATTTCTTTATGAAAAAGTTGGCTAGCTGTTATACTATGCACATCTTGAGCTGTATTAAAGGCATTAATTAAGTTCTCATCTTGAGAAAAATGAGCCAATATACGGAGTTCTATTTGAGAATAATCGGCACAAATTAATACATGATGCGCTTTAGCAATAAAGCATTGACGTATTCTTTTCCCCCAAGCGCTTTTTATAGGGATATTTTGTAAATTAGGATCCCGAGAAGATAATCTACCACTAGCCACAATTGCTTGATCATAGGTAGTATGCACCTTACTATCAGAATCAACTAATAGTGGTAATTTACTTACGTAAGTATTAAGTAATTTACTTAATCCACGATATTCTAATAAATCTGAGGCAATTGATATACCTTCTACTTCCAAAATTTGTAGGGAAGCTTCATCTGTTGAATATCCATGAGTATTTTTTTTAATTCCCTTAACTGGTAGTTGTAGCTGGTTAAAAAGTACATCTTGCAGTTGTTTGGTTGAGTTTATATTAAACACGCATTGTGCTTTTTTATAGACTCTATCTTCCAGAATAGCTAATTGTGCACTGATTTCAGTTTCTAAAATTTTAAATTTAGCTGTATCAAGAGTAATACCTTCGTTTTCCATATTTACCAGAATTTTAGCTAATGGTAACTCTATTTTTTGATATAACTCTAATTCTTCAGCATCCATATTTTTACATATGGTTTTTTCAACTTGTTGTGCTTGCTCTACTAAAGTAGAATAGTTGTTAATAATTAAGTCTTGATTATCAGATAATTGTTGTATTTCTTTGCTGGTTTTTGTATTAAGTAAAGGTAGTTCAACTACATCTAAACCCACCATTTCTTTATAGATAAAATTAAGCTTATGTGATAATTTGGAATTAAGAATATAATGAGCTAGTGTTATATCATGGTTCACATTATTTAGAGTCATATTGCATTTATTAATAACATGCAAACTATCCTTATAATTAAGTAAAGTTTTATCCACCTTGCTTTCAAAAAGCATGTTCAGTTCGGAGTGATAAGCATTTTCAGCAACAGGTTGGTCAAATAAATCATTACTTGTATGGTCTTGTTGCTGAATTATATATACATCAGTTGTTGTGGCAATAAATATATATTTTAAATATATGCTTATGTTATTATACGCTGGAATCACAGCCATAGTAATAGGATCATTATTTTTAATAATTTGTATGACTAATTGATGTAATTGATTTTTATTGGTAATAATAATTCTTGGTTTTTCAGCCGCGGCCGTATTTGTTATAGCGGTAGCGTGTGTAGCCAAAGATGATGCAGCAATAGAGTTTAATTTTTGATTAGGTTTTTTTTCTTCTATGGTATCAGTAGCACTTAGCAGATCTGGTTGCAATGTATTTACATGAGAGGCTTTACTCTTATTTTGTGGGAGAGAATCTATTGTGGATATTTGATTAAACCAAGTTTTAAACCCCAGTCTTAAGTAATGCTCCGACAATGTTTGATTTTGCGGTGGAGTTAAAACAAGGTGATTAACCCCATTTGGAATGACTTGGGATAAATCTACATTAGTATCAATGGTAACTAAAGTTTTTGCAGTGCCAAGCCAATCTAATGCTTTACGTAAGTTTTCACCTACAACCCCACTAATTTTATCTGCATTAGCCATTACATTTTCTAAGGACTGGTATTGCGTTAGCCATTTAACAGCTGTTTTAGGTCCACATTTATCAACACCCGGCACATTATCTACTTTGTCGCCCACTAGGGCAAGGTAATCAATAATTTGTGTAGGTTTTACTCCAAACTTATCAACTACCCCATTATAATCAAGTAGTTCGTTGTTCATGGTATTAATCAGTGTAATATCTTCATCAACCAGTTGAGCAAAATCCTTATCGCCAGTAGCAATTACTACTTTAAATCCTGCTTCTTTAGCTGAAATAGCAATAGTGCCTATAACATCATCAGCCTCAACTCCACTATGAATAATCATTGGGATTCCTAAAGCAGGAATCACCTCATAAATATCTTTAAATTGTGGAATTAGTTCTTCTGGGGTGGATGATCTGTTAGCTTTGTAGTCAGGGTAAATTTCATCACGGAAGGTTTTACCAGGGGCATCAAAAATACATCCCCAGTAAGGAGTGTCGTATTTTTTTAGCATTTGTTTTAGCATGTTTATTATGCCATAGGTTGCCCCAGTTGGGGTTTTACTTGGCGAAGTTAGATTTGGCATTGCATGAAATGCACGAAATATAAAAGAAGAGCCATCAATTAACAGTAATGTTTTTTCCATAGTATTTTATTCTTTATGCTTTGTAATGAACAATATAGTCATTGCGAGGCACACTGCCTTAGCAGAATGCCACGGCAATCTATAGTAGTTTAATAAAAACATATGGATTGCTACGAAATCTTACGATTTCTCGTAATGACAACTGAGTAGTAACGATTGTATTTATTTAACTGGCGGTGTTTCTTTTTGTTGTATACCTGCAACTAACCATTTGTTGTTTTTAATATCTGGCTTGATAAAGTTCCAAATTTCATTAAATGGTTTTGGTGCTTCGTCTGGATTTTCGCTAACCATACCATTAAACTCAACCGAAGCTAATAGTTGGTTGTTTTCAATATTAGAAGATACTAGGCTACAATTTAGTACCGAAAAATCAGCAATAGTTAGATTATTAGCCATTTCGTCTTTAATTTCATTATACAAAGCAGGTGTTAGATATTTTGCAATTTCTGTTAAATTATCAGGGTTATTCATGCTTTGAATATGTAAAAACACTCCTTTAGCTTGGCGTAGAAAATAAATATTTTCTATGCCATCTGCCATGCGCTCATTATTGTCAATATTGTTTTTATTAGTTTGATTGTTATTGCCACCAACCATATTTTGCATTTTTTGTTGAAAGTTATTTGGTTTATTAGCATCATTTTGTTGATTGTTTTGCATGTTAAAATTATTATTGTTTGGGTAGTTATTATTTGAGTTTGGAAATCCTGGGTTGGATTTTTTGCGGAAAAACATCAATCCTAAGATTAACAACGCTGCCAGAATACCAATAATGCCCCAAGGGGTTTGGCTATTTGTTATTGATTTTTCAATTGTTTGATTTTGTGCTATTGTATCGCTTGCTGTTTGTTGTGGGCTAGCTTGTTGCTGTGAAGAGTTATGGCTACCTAGCATATATCCACCAGCGGCACCAGCTGCGGCTCCAAGAACGGCTGCAGTTCCTACTCCCATTCCTTGACGTTGTGGCTGAGCGTTGTTAGCTGTATTATTAGTAGGAGCGCTCTTATTATAATTTTGTTGCCCCGAGTAGTTATTATTTCTATTGCTATTATATGTAGGTTGGCTACGTTGCATTCCTCTATTGCCTCCTCCGCCAAATCTAGCTGCAAAAGCAGATTGCGAAAAAACGATATTAACTAAGGCAATAATCAGGGCAAATTGTTTTCTTTTCATTAAATATATCCTAAATATAAAAAATAACCATAAGGATGTAATTATAACATATTAATAGCTATAATTGCGCATCTAAGTAGTTTTATAAAGGGATATTCATAGAAAATTATATAGCACTTTGAACTTGGGTAGATTTAATTAATAGTTGAATTTGTGTTTGGCATACTGAACCCATGCTGAACTTGTTTCAGCACCTATCTAATGTATAGAGGTTGATGTGTAGTTTAATAGATTTTTGGTACGTGGCGGAGCGGACGGGACTCGAACCCGCGACCCCCGGCGTGACAGGCCGATATTCTAACCAACTGAACTACCGCTCCACGAGGAATGTATGGTGGGCGCTACAGGATTCGAACCTATGACCCTCTGCTTGTAAGGCAGATGCTCTACCAACTGAGCTAAGCGCCCCCGTTTTGTTTGCAGGTTTTATACTGCGAGGAACGTATTATGGCATACAATTAAAAAGATTTGCAACTATTTTTTATAAAAAAGATATAAAAGTTTCTCTCGAGAATAAAACATACTGAATTCTTTAAAAATTATATTTTTAGTAATGTGTGGCTCGCAATTAGAAATTGTACAAATGTTACATAATATGCCTTATGCGCTTTCTATGAGTCAAACGAGTATATAAATAAAAGTAATTAGTTGTTTTGTCATTGTGAGCATAGCACACACTTATGTGCTACATACTTAAGTGATGGCAATGCGTGGCAATTTTATTATTTGTAATTATTTAAAATAATATTTAGCTTCAAAGTCAAAAACCTACATATACAGTAGCAATATTTGGTAAAATATGCTGATTAAAACTTTATAATTAAAATCAAGAATTGAGAATAAATGACAGAAAGAAGCTTTTTACCTTTTGCTCTGCCTGAAATAGATGAGAGTGATATTCAGGAAGTTGTAGATACTTTACGTTCGGGATGGGTTACAACAGGTCCCAAAACTAAAAAATTTGAAGAAAAATTTGCCCAGTTTATTGGTGGTAATGTTGAAGCAATTGCAGTTAATTCAGCAACTGCTGGGTTACATTTAGCTCTTGAGGCATGTGGTATAACTCATGATGATGAAGTAATAACAACTACTTTAACTTTTACTGCAACGGCAGAGACGGTGCGCTATTTAGGTGCGCATCCAGTGTTTGTTGATATTGATCCTAATACTTTAAATCTTGATATAAATCAAATCGAAAAAAAAATAACGAAGAAAACTAAAGCTATAGTTGTAGTACATATGGCAGGTCTGCCTTGTGATATGGTTAAAGTTATAGCAATTGCTAAAAAACATAATTTAAAAGTTATTGAAGATGCAGCTCATGCATTACCTAGTAAAATTAATGATATTGTTATTGGGCAGCATGAATCTGACGCAGTTGTTTATAGCTTTTATGCTACAAAAACTATTACCACTGGTGAAGGTGGGATGATTGTAACAAAAGATGCAGTAATTGCTAAGCGTTGCAGGATTATGCGATTGCATGGTATTAGCCGTGATGCTTTTGATCGATATGTATCAACCAAGCCTTCTTGGTTTTATGAGGTTGTAGCTCCTGGGTTTAAATATAATTTATCGGATATTGCTAGTAGCTTGGGTATTAGCCAGTTAGCTAAAGCTGATAAGTTTTATCAAAAGCGTTTTGCAATGGCAATGCGTTATTTAAATGAGTTAAAAGATTTACCAATAAAAATGCCGCCAAATGTTATAAATAAAGAAACAGATGTACATTCGTGGCATCTATTTTTAATTAATTTATTACCAGAGGCTAATATTACTCGTGATGATTTTATTAATCAGATGAGTGAGCATAAAGTTGGTACTAGTGTGCATTTTATCCCATTACATATTCAGCCTTATTGGAAAAATGAATATAAATTGGATAATGCTGACTTCCCGCATGCTACTAAGTATTATGAAAATGCAGTAAGCTTGCCAATATATACCAAGATGACTGAAGATGATCAAAGTTATGTAATTGATACTCTTCATAAAATCCTTAGAAAAAGCATGAGTAATGTTAGTTAAAAGATTATTTGATATTATTTGTTCTATATTTGGTTTAGTTATATTATTGCCATTCTTTTGTATAATTGCTATTTTAATTAAGTCAACATCCAGAGGTTCTGTATTTTTTCGGCAAAACAGGGTGGGCTTATATGGTAAAATCTTTGCGATTCATAAATTCCGTACTATGGTGACTAATGCTGAAACACTTGGACCTAAGATAACCATTGGTTTGGACAAACGTGTTACGAAAATTGGTTATTTATTACGTAAAACCAAACTAGATGAGTTGCCACAGTTAATTGATGTTTTATATGGCACTATGTCTTTAGTTGGTCCTAGACCAGAAGTGCCAGAGTACGTAGATCTTTATCCCCAAGAGGATAAAGATATTATTTTTTCTGTGAGACCTGGTATTACTGATTGGGCATCAATTAAAATGATTGATGAAAATGAGATTTTAGCTAAATCAGATAATCCACGACAAATATATATTCAAGAGATTATGCCTCAAAAGATAGCTTTTGCCGTTAAATATGTAAAAGGTCGGTCATTTATTGAGGATATAATTATAATTTTTACTACATTTATTAAGATTATAAGACGATAATGGTATACAAGATAGGTTTATTACAAAAAGTAAAGTTGCATTTAATACGGGGTGGGGTAATTGCATACCCTACTGAGTCATGTTATGGTTTAGGGTGTGACCCATATAACTATAAAGCGATTAGGAGTTTAATTAAATTAAAAAGACGAGATAAAACTAAAGGTCTTATTGTTATTGCTGGTAAGAATCACCAGGTAGATAAGCTGATTAAGCCACTTGATGATGATACAGCTACTGAGCTTAAGCAATATTGGCCAGGAGCTTTTAGTTTGATTCTAGATATAAAACCTAATATTCCGTCTAATTTAAGTGGTAAGCATAAATCTGTGGCAGTCAGAGTTAGTAAACAAAAACAGGTAATCCAATTATGCAACTACCTTGATTCAGCTATTGTATCTACCTCAGCGAATAAATCACAGTTGAAATCTATCAAAACCTATAGAGAATGCTTGCGTAAATTTGGTAATAAGGTATTGGTTTTACCTGGGGTAATTGGATTTGCTAAAAATCCATCAAAGATTATTAACTTAAAAACTAAACAAGTCTTAAGATAATAAAAACATAAAATTTTAGAGTGATTATATATGCGTGGGAGTTTTTGGTTAGAAGAGCGTTCGATATTGGCTTTGGCGTTGAGTATCTTAGCTTTAGCAGAGATTATTGATTTAACAATAGTATCTGTAGCACTGCCTGATATTATGGGGTCTCTCGGGGCGAATATCAATGAAATATCGCTTACTTTTACTAGTTATATTGTTGCTGCGGCAATTTTTATTCCATTAACTGGCTTTGTTACTAATAAATATGGCGTAAAAAGAGTTGTATTAATTTCTGCTGCTTTGTTTGGTATGTCTTCTATTTTATGTGGTGCCTCCACATCAGTAAATGAAATGGTGTTTTTTAGGTTGTTACAAGGTGTAGGTGGTGCATTTTTACCGTCAATGGCACAAGCATATATCATCAATAATTTTAAGGACGATGATCGTAGTAGGATGATGACAGTGTACAGCTTATGTGTTGTACTAGGTCCAATTATTGGCCCTGTTATGGGTGGTGCAATTACTCAATATTCTAGTTGGCGCTGGATATTTTATGTTAATGTACCTATTTGTATTTTTGGCTTTTTAGTCGTGTATTTATTAATGGCGAAGGATCAAATAAAAGATGTCAAGGCAGATTACATAAGCTTCTTATTTATGTTAATTGGAGTTGGCTGCTTAGAGTTCTTTTTAGATGAGGGTAATCAAAAAAATTGGTTTGAGTCCTCAGAGTTAATTATTGTACTTATAACAGCGATTATTTTTATTGGGTTTTTTATTTGGCGTGGTCTACTTGGGAAGTCGATAGTTAATTTTAAGGTATTTCGGTATAAAAACTTTGTGTTGTCCTGTTTTTCTGTATGGATATTTATGATTATAGTGGTTGGAACTTTCTCATTTTTCCCAACATTATTGCAACAGGGATATGGCTACTCAGTAGATGTTGCGGGGTATATTACTGCTCCAAGAGGGATAGCCTCATTTATTGCGGCACCGATTGTAATGAAGTTAGGTAAGAAATTTGACCCAAGAATTGTCATGGCTTTTGGACTTTGTGTTTTTGCTTGTGCTACATATTTACTTACTACATTTTCCACAGTTCACCATACGGGGTTAATTATCTTGGTTGCTATGTTACAGGGTTTTGGTATGATGAGTTTCTTTATCAATATTATGTTGGTAATGTATAATAATTTTCCGCCAGAGTTTAATAGTGATGCATCTGGTGTATTTAATTTCTTTCGTAATATTGGCAATTCGATAGGTACTTCAATTGCTTCAACTATTCTTACACGTCAGCAACAGGTATCATGGCATGATTTGAGTAAATATGTATCACCATACCATATTGGTTATCAACATTTATTGAATCTGCGTCATATGGCGGGTAATACTGCAATAATGGGAATGCTAATTAAGCAACAAGCATTTTTTATTGCTAATATAGATGTATTTATTTATTCATTATTTGGTTTGGTTTTGATTATCTGGGTACCATTTGTTTTAGATAAGCCTAGTAAGATTGCAGATCATATCCCACTGGAATAATATATAAAAATAAGAAGGTTACCACGAAATCTTGTAATTTCTTGTAATGAGCCCTGTATAGTAACTGTAAATCGAGGGTTTTATTTTTTTATTATACAAGTTTTTCGAGTAAATTCTTGATTGCTTCAGCCCGATGACTAATTTGATTTTTTAACTCTGGGTCAAGTTCTGCAACAGTTTTATTGTAATTAACTAAAAACATATGTGGGTCATATCCAAATCCATTGTTACCTTGAGGGGGGTCTATTATTTGTCCATTAAGTACGCCATCAGCAATGATAGGTTGTGGATCATTTGTATTACGGATTAAAACTAAGCAGCAATAATAATAAGCGCTCTTATTTGTATATTTAGATAGTTCTTTAATTAGTTTTTCGTTATTGTGGCTTCTGTTAAGTGGGTAAGCATAACGAGCAGAAAATACTCCAGGGCTGCCATTTAATGCATTAACACATAATCCAGAATCATCAGCCAAAACTGGCAAATCAGTATATTTGCTTGTAAAACGTGCTTTGTGTAATGCATTTTCAATAAAGGTGAAAAATGGTTCATCGCATTCTGGCACATTAAATTCTGCTTGAGGTATTATTTCAATCTCAAGAGGTGCAAATATCTGATTGAATTCTTTAATTTTACCTTGATTGCTAGAAGCTAGTACAATCTTCTTCATATGAATTTTTACTTTCTATGAGTTAATATTACAAGTATGCACAATTATAGATATTGAGCAGTTTAACTACTTAGATGCGCAATTGTGAGCATATTTTTTAGATTCGCCATGTACTTAATGTACATAAGGATCTAAAAAATATAGCAAGAATTGATGCAGGTAAGTAGTTATCTTACTTGACGCGCATTCCTGGCTTAGCTCCGTCATGCGGTTCTAATATATAAACACCGCTATTTTTATCATCAAAGCTTGCTGCTAATACCATTCCTTGGCTAAGACCAAACTTCATTTTACGTGGAGCAAGATTTGCTACCATAACTGTATGTTTGCCAACTAGTGTTGCTGGGTCATAAGCTGATTTTATTCCAGCAAATACGTTTCTGGTTTCACAGCCAATATCTAGGGTTAATTGTAATAGTTTATCTGCACCTTCAACATATTGTGCATTAACTATTTTTGCAATACGTAAATCTAATTTACTAAAATCATCATAATCAATTATATCAGCAATTGGTTCGTATTGGCTACTTGGTGTAATTTCATTAGATGTTGCCTCTGTTGCTGTAGTTTGAAGGGTTACTTCATTTTGAGCTAAGTTCATTAAGTTTTCTGTCATTTTTGTATCTATCCTTGTAATTAAATGAGTGTACTTATTAATATTATGGTCTAATAACAATGAGTGTACATCGCTCCATTGTAGTTCTTTGATATTTAGATATTTTTCAATATCTAACGCTAGTTGTGGGGTGACTGGTTTTAAGTAAATAGTAATCAGGCGGAAGGCATTGATTAGGATACTACATACTTCATGTAATAATTCAAGTTGTTGTGGGTCTTTGGCTAATGCCCATGGTTTTATATTATCTACATAGATATTTACTTCATCGACTAATGACATAATTAGGCGTAATGCACGAGCGTATTCTCGATTAGTGTAATGCTCTGCGATTTCACTTTCTTGCGAGCTGATTCTATTAAGTAGCGAGGTGTCTTTAATAGTCGTGGCTGTTTTATTGTTAAATAGTTTATCCATAAAGCTAGAGCTACGGGCCGCGATATTGACAAATTTGCCTACCAATTCGGAATTTACTTTAAATACAAAATCATCCAGAGAAAAATCTATATCTTCAACTTTACTTGTTAGTTTACTTCCTATATAATAGCGAAATAAATTAGTTGGTATTTTAGATTCAATTAGGTGCTTGGCATTAATAAATGTTTTTCTGGATTTAGACATTTTTTGTCCATTGAGTGTTAGAAACCCATGTGCAAATAAACTCGTAGGGGTATTGTATCCAGAATATTTTAATACCGCTGGCCAGAATAAAGCATGGAAATATAATACATCTTTACCAAAAAAATGGTAGATCTCAGTTTGTGGATCATTCCATAATTGTTGGAAGTCCAAATTATTTTGTTTACAAAAGTTAAGTAGGCTACCCATATAACCAATTGGGGCATCTAGCCATACATAGAAATATTTATCAGTTGTGCCAGGGATTAAAAACCCAAAATAAGGTTTGTCACGTGATATATCCCAGTCTTGCAGGCCAGAGCTTAACCATTCATGCATTTTATTAATTGCTTCTTGCTGTAAGCGATTATTTCTATTTAGCCAATTATCTAAAAAATCACCGCATTCGCTTAATTTAAAAAAGTAGTGTTCAGATTTTTTAATCACAGGCTTAGTACCCGATATTACTGAATAATAATCAATTAAGTCAGTTGGTGAATAGAATGTTCCACATACTTCACAGTTATCTCCATACTGCTCTTCTGCCTTACATTTGGGGCAGGTTCCTTTGATATATCTATCAGGTAAAAACATTTGTTTTTCTTCATCGTATAGTTGATGAATATTGCGGGTGGCTATTTTATTATTGGTTTTTAATTTGTTATAAATATCGTAGACTAATTCTTTGCTTTCTGGCGAATTAGTTGTATAATAGTGGTCAAAACTAATATCAAAGGCTTTTATATCTTCAACATGGCTTTTATATATTTGTGTCGTTAACTCTTCTGGGGTGATGTTTAATTCTTGGGCTTTTAGCATTATAGGAGTACCGTGAGTATCATCAGCACAAATAAAATAACATTTATTGCCTTGCATTTTTTGAAAGCGTACCCATATATCAGCTTGGATATGTTCTAAAATATGACCTAAATGTAGATTTGCATTGGCATAAGGTAGGGCACAAGTTACGATAAGAGTTTTATACTCTTTCATATTGAATCTCCAATATTGCGCATCATTTCTTGCCTACTATATGTAGGCTGCATCATTCTTTGCTTCATTGGAACTTCAATCTGTGTGAGTATATTATTCAATTGTATAACCTTTAGAGTATTAATATATTAATTATGTGGGAGAATTTATTATGTCATCAAAAATAACAGGTATTATACCACATAAAGTACGCACTGGTATAACTAGGATTTCGAATATTAAGAATATAATTGCTGTGACTTCTGGTAAGGGAGGGGTTGGTAAATCCACTACTGCGTTTAATTTGGCAATTGCTTTAAAAGGGTTGGGGTTAAAGGTTGGATTGCTGGATGCGGATATTTATGGTCCGTCAGTTCCAACTCTTGTTGCAGAAAAATCATTTAAGCCAGAGGTTATGGATAATTGCTTTTTGCCGTTAAATAAATATGGGATAGAGATTTTATCTTTTGGATTTTTAATTGACGAAAAACAGCCAGCAATTTGGCGTGGTGCTATTGTTGTAAAGGCTCTAAACCAGTTGTTGTATGATACCAAATGGTCAGATTTAGACGTGATGATTATTGATATGCCTCCAGGTACTGGGGATATTGCACTTACTATGTGTCAAAAAATGCCAATTACGGGAGTGATAACGGTAACTACGCCACAAGATGTCGCATTAGTTGATGTAATGAAATCTATTGCCATGTATAAAAAAATGGATATTCCATGCCTTGGTGTTATAGAAAATATGAGTATGCATACTTGCAGTAATTGTGGGCATCTTGAGCCTATTTTTGGGACTCTAGGTGGGGATAAATTAGCTTCTGAGTTTGGTTTAGATTTATTAGCGAAATTACCGTTAGATATGAGTATTCGTGAGTCTGGAGATAATGGGGTGCCGTTAGTTACCATAAATGCAGAAATTGCTAAAATTTATGAAGAAGCTGCACAAAAGATGCTGGATAATTTAGCTAAATTGCCTAAGGACTTTTCAGCTATGATAGGTAAGGTTTCCGTCGTTAAGTGAAAAATGATGAAATATTTAAAAATATTGTATAATATTAATGTGTGGATTTTAAAGTGGGGGGGGGGTATATATGGTACGCCTAAAAGTTTATATGACAGTGATTTTTATGCTTGGACTCAAAAGCAAGCTAAATTTATCGAAGATGGCACAATTGGTAAACTAGATTTAGTTCATGTGCAAGAGGAATTACAGCTTATGGGGGCTACAGAACGCCCCGAATTAGGTAAATAGATTAACGATTTTATTAATGTAATTATTAAAAGTGGAAATATCAGCCTACTTATCAAAGTAAAAGTTGGGTTAGAACCATAAAAGAACAACGGGTTGAACTTAAAGAGCATTTGGATGATAACCCTAGTTTAAAAGCAAGTAGTGCTGATTACATTGCTAATGCCTACATTAAAGCTGTTTTAAAAGCAGCAGATGAAACAAAATTAGATGAATCTGTTTTTCCAGAAACATGTGGATGGACCATGCAACAAATTTTAGACGATAGCTTTTTGCCATAAATCAAATTTGAAATAAGTCAGTTAAGCCGCCGTCTAATTACAGTTTTCAACCACAAACACTAATAATGCCAAAGTTTGATAGATATTTAAAATCTTTATAAGCTGAAGAATAATTATCATTAGATACCATTATTTTAGCAGAAATATCACGCAAGCTTCTGCAATTGTTTAAAATATCACCTTGTTGCACCTTCCATTGAATATCTGCTTTTCCTATTGTACTTGGAATATTTACCTTTTCTACTTTCCCCTTAGTTATTGGGAAAATTCCCCTAATTACGTATTTCCCATTATGTATAGGTTGATCTACGGGTAAATTAAGTTGAATATTTAAATCCGCATTAAGCATATTGAAATTAAACATTTTTTCATAAATAGGTGTTGTAATTGCTCCTGGAGTCCGAGCTGCAACTTCTAAAAAAACTAATGTTTGGGAATTTGTCATAAAGAACAAGAATTGGATTATAGTTAAATAATATACCACTAACCATAACACCAATAGCAGTCCCTAGATTTACAAAAACTCTGCGATATGAAATTATTATACTAGGCTTCCCAATCTTATCAAAACTCAAGATCAGCAATAAAGAAGCTGGACGAAATAAATTATTTGCTAATCCCATGATTAAAAGAATTATGCCAATATAAAAATAATTCGTTGACAATAAAAATAGCATAATTGCAATTGCATTTAGCAAAGAGCTATATCGAGTAACTTTAAGTGGAGAAATATAATCAGAGATATATCCGCCAACATATCCACCTATAACACGACCTATTCCAAAAAGACTAATAAAAATCCCAATATCACCCATTGAGAAATTGTTTTTATGTAAAAACAACGAAATAAAAACTGTTATCATCTGAGCCATGGAATTTATAAAGCATGAGATCATAAGCAGCCAAAATTGTATTGGATATTTATCTGGCTTATTATTTATGAATAAAGTATTATCACTCATAATAATATGCTACTCCTTCGGCAGTATATTATTTGCGGCTGGTCTTTTGCCTACAAAAATATCTTTTGGGTTTATAGCTAAATAATCATTGTAGCCCATTCTTGCAATTAATTTTAGCTTTGCATAATCAACTCTTCCATTTTCATCAAGAATATTGGAGTCAACATGCACAGCAATTACAGTCCCAATAATCATTTTGTTTACAGATGTCTTATTTTCTTGAGGTAACTGCACTGAAGTAAAATATTTACATTCAAATTGTATTGGTGAGTTTTCTACTCTTCGTGATTCTCCAAAATCTGATTTTAGCCATTTAATGTCAGCATAATCAAATTCACTTGTATGGCGAGGTAAATCTGCAGATGTTAAATTCATTTGTTCATATAATTGTTGAGTAACAATATTAACGACAAAATGCCCAGTAGACTCTATATTTTGTAATGTATCTTTTGGACCACCTTCAATATGTTGATCTGTTGTAGAAATCATAATCGTAGGCGGGATATCACATACTGCATTAAAATAACTAAAAGGTGCTAGATTATGGTTACCACTTTTACATACAGAGCTGATCCAACCAATTGGTCTAGGAGCAATAGAAGCCTTAAAGATTCCTTTAGGAATATGATCTGATTTGTAAGTTTTAAATGATGTACTAAAAAATTTGTTTCCTATAGATTTGAGACTGCTCATTTTTTATGTATCCTATATTAAAAAATTTGTTTCTATACTATTATCAAGTTATGATTATAAAAAATATCATTGTATATTTTGACTACAATTACTATCAAAATCATTAAGTGCATCATTATATAGTATTTGATTATTGATAGCAAGATTTGGATATGCTGAGTTTCCTGGGTCAAATACTCGTGGTCCGACCTTAGAAAAGTTTTGCATAGGCCATAGGTTTGGCATAATGAATAGACGCTGTATCCATCTATATGCTGCACCATTGGCATCATACTGTGCTGTAAATCTATCCCTAGAATGTAATGCAACCCTATTATCAATATATACGAGTTTTCCTGGAGTAATGTTTATTTTTATCATTTTATGACGTAATGCAAAATATAAATTGTCGAATGCTATTTTTGCTTCATGAGTCAAAGCAAGCACCATATCTGGATAAAATACTGCATTAATCCTTACTAAATCACCTTCCCCAGTGATCATAGGGCATGGTTTTGTATTCTGATTATCACCACTAAAAGCTGGTATCCAACGATAAGGAACTCTTATTATATAATTATTCCCTCGCAAAATATTAAGATTGCACTCAGTTATGTCATTTAGAATTGAGCGAACATCGACAATATTTGTATATGGCGTGGACTCTTTCTGCTCCCTAACTCCTAATAATAAAAGTCCTAGTGGAGAACAGTCAGCATCTCCCATAAATCGTAATGCAGAATTTTCTATATGTAAGTCTAACTCAACATCTGATCCTAAACCCGTATAATGGCTTTTGCCCTTCCATGTTGAATAGGTGCTACATCAATCAAGTCTAAAACATAATTTATTTTTGTGGCAAATAATGAAGAGTAAATTTTAATTTCAGGCATTAATGCACCTTTTAAATAAAGTTATCATTATTTTTTCAACTTCAGTAGGAGTTTTATATCGTCTGCACAGACCTGTAAATTTTGATAAATCATTAATTTTAAATTCTCTAAAATTATTTTTATTTGAGGAGTTGTATATCATAATAATTATTTCTTTTCCCATTGATAATTTAATAAATTGGTGATGCGGATATTCTTTGGCAAAACGTAGAGTATCATTGAATGCTTTACAAGCAAGTATAAAATCTTTTTCTATTTCAGGGAAATATCTAAAGGCAAATGAGTTTATTATTATTTTTGGTAATTGATATTGCCCAGTTATTGGTATATTATGTATCCGAGTTGCTAACGCTAAGCTGTAAGAGCAATGAATTAGTCCATCTATTAATTTAATATCTGTAACTGTTAAACTTCTTAGATTAAATAAGAGGTTATTCATTTTTTTTAGTACTACGTTATTAAATTTAGCATTTTTTTAAAATGAGCTAGAGGTTCCATAAATTTATACATCCATTAACAATTGCAATTAATTTTAGAATACCAGAATAACATTCCAACCCTGATTTTATCATGCTTTACATAATTATGGTCCCATTTTACAATTTGCGACTGCGCACATAACTTCATAAATTAATTTAATAATCGTTATAATTAAAGTATAATAATAACCTTAATTAACAATTACAGGATATGCAAATGCTAAATCAAATTAGAGGAAAAATAAATCTAGATAAGTTTAAAGAGTATTGCTTAGTTCTAGGTTATTTTATATCACTATTTATTACAACTTGTTTTTTCTTTGATACTCATCAGTTTAAAATGGTTGGTACAATTCAGCAGCTCCCTATAGGGTTAACATTTTTTCCGATAACTTTTGGTATTAGTAATATTGTACAATATAAATATGGTAGAGTAGCTGCTAATAGTCTGGTATTTGCAGGGTTTATATTTGATACTTTATTAGTCTTTGGTGGAGTATTTTTAGCGTGGGTTGGAGATAGAGCAGATTATTGGACGGTTTTTAAAGATTTACCTCATATTATGATGGCAACATGGTTTTTTATGGGGATTGGTTCAGTCTTTAATATCTTGTTATATAATTATCTGAGCAAAAAAGAACCTAAAAATATTGTAATTATGCTCTTAAGGTTTTTTATAGCAATAACGGCTACAGAAATATTAACTTCTGCAATGTCTATGCCCTTAATGTTCTACAAGCATGGATTATCGGGAAGCATTCTTTTAGCTATTGCTATAATCGTAACATATAAGGTATTGGCTAATATTATAATTACCTCTACTTACGGCATATTTGTCAAAAAATAATTTTATTAGCAAACTAAAATAACTAATAAAATACAATATGTTAATCAAGAAATGCAGTTAATGGTTGTAGTTCTTTAAAGTTAGTAGCTGTACTTATACAGTTAAAAACTGTAATACTCTACAGTAAAATATTATATAATACTATAAATTGAATTAAGAAACAAAAACATATGGAAATTTCTAAAAAGAGTGTTGACAAAGCAGGTGAGAGTTTACGTCGGAGGCAAAACGATGAAGATACTTTAGATACATTGGCAGCTTGGCGGAATAAGCATATATATCCATTAAATCTTGCTTTTAAGTTATTGAAAAAACAAACGGATAAAGTAGGTAATCATGCAATTTATGGGCAACGGTTGAAAAGAGTTAGCTCCATCTTGCATAAATTAGAGCGATTGCCAGAAACTAAGTTATCCAGGTTACAAGATATTGGTGGCTGTCGGGTAATTCTTAGTGATTATGACAAACTTAGAGCTTTATCTGCAGGGCTAAAAAAAGTAAGTTAATATTACCTAATTCTAAAGACTACATAACTTACCCTAAAGCTGATGGTTATAGAGGGATTCATTTAATCTATAAATGTAATAGTAAGAAACCTGAATTTAATGGGCTTAAAATTGAGCTTCAGATAAGAACAAAACTACAGCATGCTTGGGCTACCGCAGTTGAAATTATTGATTCATTTGAAGGGGAAAAGCTAAAAATAGGGCAAGGAAGTAAAGATTGGCAAGAGTTTTTTTATTTAGTTGCTGATGAGTTTGCAAGTCTTGAGAAATTACTAGTGCATGATAATAATATTATAGACAGAATTCCGCGAATTAAACAACTGCGGGAAAAACTAAATATTACTCGTAAACTATGTAGTTATGCTATTGTGTCACAAATAGTTTCTGCTAATAAAAATGATAAAGTGATGGCAGTTAGTGGATTTTTTGTTTTGCAATTAATGATTGAACAATCACAAATACGAATATACTCTTTTAAAAACCAACCTGAAGCCCAAAATTTTTATATTGATCTTGAAAAGCAATACATCAATGATCCTTCAATGAATATTTTAATGGTGAAGATGGATTCAATTAAGCAAATTAAAAAGGCTTATCCTAATTATTTTGCTGATTCAAAAATTTTCTTGGATAATCTAAACGCTATTTTAGCAGAATAAAAGCAAGGAATAGTTTCCTTGCTTTTTGAATAATTGTACTGATACCAATGCCAGATTTAATTAGACTAAATGATGAGTGGCGCTGTGTACGAATAGTACATAAGGCTGCTATTCATGACGTATAATTAAAAAATGGAGTTGGTTTTTTAGCTAATTAATTTATTCATTCTTTGCACAAAACCTGCTGGATCATCTAATTGTAAACCTTCTGCAAGAACTGCTTGTTCAAAAATTACAAAAGCTAAATCAGTTGAATCTTCATTAGCTGGTTGATTTTCTAATTTCTTAATCAAATGGTGATTAGGATTGATTTCGAGTGTTGGTTTTGATTCAGGAACAGCTTGCCCAGCTTGGCGCAACATTCTTTCAAGATGAATACTCATAGAGTTATTATCAACACTCAAGCAGCTTGGAGAATTTACTAAACGGTTAGTTATCTTAACTTCTTTTACTTTATCTCCTAGTGCGGTTTTGATTTTTTCAATAACTGGTTTAGAGGTTTCTTCTTGTTGTTTTTTAGCTTCTTCTTCTTGTTTGTCTTCTAGATTTCCAAGGTCTAAATTAGCTTTAGCAACAGATGCCAACTCTTTAGTTTCATAGTTAAATAATTGTCCAACCATCCACTCATCAACTTTATCAGTTAATAATAATACTTCAATATCTTTTTGTTTAAAGATTTCTAGATGTGGACTATTTTTTGCAGCATTGTAAGTCTCAGCAGTGATATAATAAATTTTATCTTGCCCATCTTTCATGCGTGCAATATAATCATCTAAGCTAACATTTTGTACATTGCTATCATTACGTGTTGAGTTAAAGCGTAGTAGTTTAGCAATACGTTCTTTATTTGCATGATCCTCAATAATACCTTCTTTGATTACATTACCAAATTCAGTCCAGAAGCTGGCATAAGCATCAAAATCATTTTTAGCTATGTCTTCAATTAAAGACAGCACTTTTTTAGTTGAACCAGAGCGGATAGCATCAATATCTTTAGATGATTGTAATATTTCACGAGAAATATTTAATGGCAAATCTTGGCTATCGATAATTCCTCTTACAAAACGTAAGTAATTAGGTAGAAGTTTTTCGGCATCATCCATAATAAAGACACGTTTAATATATAATTTAATACCATAGCGGCGTTGATGATCATATAAATCAAAAGGTGCTTTGCTTGGAATATATAGTAGTTGAGTGTATTCTTGAGCACCCTCAACGCGTGAGTGTGTCCATTTTAGTGGTGCGTTAAAGTCATGTGATATATGTTTGTAAAATTCTTTATATTCTTCTTCTGTTACAGCATTTTTGCTTCTAGTCCATAATGCATTAGCTTGATTTACTGTTTCAAGTTCAAGTGAAGGAATTTCTTTGCCTTCTTCATTTTGTTCTGGCATTTTTTGCATTTTAATTGGGTAATTAATATGATCTGAGTATTTGCGAATTAATGAGCGTAATTGCCAATCAGATAATAAATCATCATTACCATCTTTTAGGTGCAATGTTATGCTTGTTCCAGCAGTATCTTTAGTTACATCTTCAATGCTATATTCACCAGTACCATCAGATATCCATTTTACCGCCAGGGTTTTTTCTAATCCAGCTTTAAGTGTTACTAATTCTACACTATCTGCAACTATAAAAGCAGAGTAGAAGCCAACTCCAAATTGCCCAATTAAATTAGCATCTTTTTTATCATCTCCAGATAATTTTTCTAAGAACGCTTTAGTGCCAGATTTAGCAATAGTACCTACATTTTCAATAACTTCATCATAACTCATACCAATACCATTATCACTAATTGTAATGGTTTTATTATCTTTGTCAAAGCTAATTTGTACACAAAGCTCTTCACCGTGGTTTAATTCTGGTTGTTTGATTTGCGCAAATCTTAATTTGTCAATAGCATCTGAGGCATTAGATACTAGCTCGCGCATAAATATTTCTTTGTTAGAATATAATGAATGAATCATTAATTGTAACAGTTGTTTAACTTCGGTTTGGAAGCTTAAAGTTTGTTTATTACTCATGTATAATAATCCCTATAAATTAAAAATAATTACTATTATTGCGCACTCAATATGGTGCCGACCTTACTTAATAAGTAATATGGGTTTAATTATCAAAATTTCAAGATATTAAACTATTTTTTGTTCAATTCTGCGTAATATCCCACGGATTAAATCCACTTCATCACGCTCTAAGTTTGCTTTATGAATTATATGCTGTAAATGCCTAACTATACGGGTTTCATTTTTATGTTTGTAATAGTTGGTTTTCTTAAGAACCTCATCTAAGTGATTCAAAATTCCCTGATTATCGATGGCACTGGCTTTAGTAATGTTGTTTTTTAGGTGTTCTAACGATGGATTATAGTTGCTATAGATTTCATAACACATTATTTGTACTGCTTGAGCTAGGTTTAATGAAAAATACTCGGGATTTCCTGGAATAGTTACCATGCGGTTGCATTTTTCTAATTGTTCAATGCTAAGACCTGTTCTTTCAGCTCCAAAAACAATAGCTACTTTCTCATTATTATTAATGCTGGAGAATATTTCTGGCATAATTTCTTTGGGAGTGCTTAGGCTATGACTAAACTCACGTTTTCTAGAGGTTAGTGCAATTGCTATGGTGGTATCACTAAGTGCTTGATCTAGTGAGTCAAGTATTAGAGCATTTTCTAAGACATCTTTTGCATTACTAGCAAGAGCTAAAGAATGATCATCCAGAGTTACAGTTGGAGATACTAGTATTAATTGAGAAATACCCATGGTTTTCATAGCGCGGGCTGCAGAACCAATATTGCCATTATGAGATGGGTTACAAAGGACGATTTTTATATTATTTAGAGGGTAATTCAAAGTATTAAGTTCCTAATTTAAAACATGGTAGTATATTCTTCAGGGTAAACACATCAAAAAATTATCGTAAAATCAATAGTTGTCATTCCGTGCATCACGCTTGCGTGTGACACGGAATATATGCACTTTGAAACATTTTAGATTCCCAATTTACATTTTTGGAGTAAAATATTTATGTTGGGAATGACAGCAATTCACATTTTTGGAGCAAAATATTTATGTTGGGAATGACAGCTGTCAGGGAACAGTTCAGTATCAGCTGATTAAGATGTGTTTACCCTGTATATTACCTAGATTATACTATATTATAGTGTTATATATGATAAAATTCACCTTTGATATAATCAATATAGCACCTATAAAACTTATTGCCAGGAGTTACATAATGCAATTTAAAGCCATCCAACAGCTAATTACTGATCATGAAATCAAATTTGTAGATCTACGGTTTTCTGATTCATTAGGAAAAGAGCATCATGTCACAATGCCTTCTCATGCATTTACTCAAGATGTAATAAATAATGGGCAACCTTTTGATGGTTCTTCAATTGCTGGCTGGCAGGGCATTGAGTGCTCTGATATGTTGTTAAAACCAGATGTTGATACTATAAAATTAGATCCATTTTATGAGCATAATACGTTATTTGTAACTTGTGATGTAATTGACCCAAGCACTAATGATATATATGTAAAATGCCCTCGTGGTGTTGCAAGACGTGCTGAAAACTTTCTTAAAGAATCAGGGATTGGTGATGTGGCATATTTTGGACCAGAAGCGGAATTTTTTGTTTTTGATTCAGTTCGTTGGGATTGTAACCACAGTGGATGTTTTGTTAAAATTGAATCGGAAGAGGCGGCTTGGTCATCAGGCAAAAATATTGATGGTGGTAATATAGGGCATAGGCCTGGTCTTAAAGGTGGTTATTTCCCCGTACCTCCTGTAGATTCATTACAGGATTTACGTTCGGATATCTGTTTAGTATTAGAAGATTTAGGGATTCCTACAGAAATTCACCATCATGAAGTTGCAACATCTGGGCAGTCAGAAATAGGTACTAGGTTTAGTACTCTAATTGAGCGAGCAGATTGGTCGCAAATTTTTCGTTATGCAGTTAAAAATGTTGCTCATAAATATGGTAAGACTGCAACTTTTATGCCCAAGCCTATTGTTGGAGATAATGGTTCGGGTATGCATGTGCATCAATCTATTTGGAAAAATGGTAAAAACCTATTTGCTGGTAAAGATTATGCGGGATTATCTAAAACAGCATTGTATTACATTGGTGGAATAATCAAACATGCAAAAGCTTTAAATGCAATTACTAATCCTACAACCAATTCATATAAAAGGCTAGTCCCAGGTTTTGAGGCTCCAGTTATATTAACTTATTCTTCTAAAAATCGTTCGGCAGCAATTCGCATTCCGCATACTTCAAGTGATAATGGTAAACGCATAGAAGTTAGGTTTCCAGATCCATTAGCTAATCCATATTTGGCTTTTAGCGCTATGCTAATGGCAGGGATCGATGGAATAATGAACAAAATTGATCCAGGTAAAGCTATGGATATGAATTTATATGAGTTAAATAACTCTGAGTTAGCAAAAGTTCCTCAGGTGTGTTCTAGTTTAGAAATGGCTTTAGAGCATTTAGATAAAGATCGTGAATTTTTAAAACGTGGTGGGGTATTTAATGATAGTTTAATTGATTCTTTTATCAAATTAAAAACAGAAGAATTAAACTTGTATCGTATGACTACCCATCCTATAGAGTTTGCTATGTATTATAGTATCTGAGTAGTTGGGTTTTAATTATAAAAGATGGGTCATCCTCTTGAATTTATAAAAATCAGCACTATATTAATCTGTAATTAAAGGTAATAAGGTGTAATATTATTCCATATATTAAATGGAATAATATATTTATGTGTATACTTGAAGTATTTTGAGTGTTATTTTGTTTTAGAGTTTATATAATATATGAGTAAACGTGATTATTATGAAGTACTAGGTGTAGCTAAGGGTGCGCCTGATGATGAGATTAAAAAATCTTATCGCAAATTAGCGATGAAATATCATCCAGACCGTGTTTCTACTTTACCTGATGCGGATAAGAAAAAATCTGAGGATAAATTTAAAGAGTTGCAAGAAGCATATGCTGTTTTATCTGATCCAGAAAAAAAACAGATGTATGATCAATTTGGACATGCTGGATTTTCTGCTGCAAGTGGTGGTGGAGGCGGTAATGGTGGTTTTAACTCTGGTGGTTTTGAAGATATTTTCAGTGGTTTTGGCGATATTTTTGGTGGAGGCAGACGAAGCGGGGGTAGTCAGAGAAGTAGCGCAATGCATGGGCGTGATTTAGAGTTTCAAATTGAAATTACTCTTGAAAACTCAGCTTTTGGTTATGAAAAGGAAGTGTCTTTTCCTAGAACTGCAAAATGCGGTACTTGTCATGGAAGTGGAGCTAAAAATAGCAAAGATGTTGTTACCTGTAAAAAATGTAATGGTGCTGGGCAAGTTAGGTTTTCCCAAGGGTTTTTCTCAATCCAGCAAGATTGTCCAGATTGTTTAGGCGCAGGTAAGGTAATTAAAGAGCCTTGCCCTGTTTGTAGAGGTGCAGGGTTAGTTAGAGAAAATAAAACAATCAAAGTTAATATACCTGCTGGGGTTGATGATGGTTCTACTTTGCGTGTTACTGGTGAAGGCGAAGCTGGTGGACATGGTGGAGCTAATGGGGATTTATATGTACATATACGGATAAAACCGCATAAAATATTTACTCGTCAGGGTAAAGATTTACATTGTGAAGTCCCAATTAGTTTTATTACTGCTGCACTAGGTGGGGATGTTAATGTTCCGACAATTGATGGTAAAGCTGTTAAATTAAAAGTTCCTGAGGGTACACAAACAAGCAGTACATTAAGAGTTCGTGATAAGGGGATTAAATCTATTCGTGGTGCAAGCCATGGGGATTTGCATTGCCATATGTATGTTGAAACTCCAGTTAAATTATCAGATGAGCAGAAGGCTGTGTTACGTAAGTTTGGTGAGGATAGTGGTGGAGAGAACTCTGCACTACATCATCCTAAATCAAAATCTTTTATTGATAAAATAAAAACCTTCTTCGCTAATTAATTATATTCACATTCTAAAATAAAGCAGACTTTTATAAAAGTCTGCTTTTGAGCAATGTTGCAAAACCCCCTATCCACTAAATAATAAACTATAAATAATCAAAAACACTACCTGAACAGTTGTGATGGTTAGACCATTACGAATCATAGCTTTGATATTAGTGCTTTCTGCAAATCCCATAGAGGCAAACATATTTGCACCAGGATAAGCAAAATTAGTAATTCTGGTAGCTAATAATATACTGAAAGCAAAAGTAGTCATAGATAATTGCATGGCTATTGCTGTACTAGAAAATGTGCTATAAAGCATTTTTATGACAGCAGCAGCGGCAGCTGGCATGCCAAATGCACCAGTTAAACCAGTTAAGATACTTAGCATAGGTTTACCGCCCAAATTTTCTAATGGTATAAATATTTGGGTTAGCGCATGAAATCCACCAGCACTTTGAATTAAGTTTAAAAATGGGTCTAATAATAAGAAAATAACAAATAAATGCAGATTCTTCTGCATTCCACTAATTAACAGTTCAAAGATTTTATTCAAACTTAATCCACCAACTAATCCAGTAGATAATGCAAGAAATATCATAACAAATATTACATAAGATGTTTTTGCATGTACTATCATTCCATAAGTAACACAAAAAATAAAGCCACATATAAAACATAAAGTAGTGATTTTTTGGCGTATAGTAGGTACAAATTTTTCTAAACTGGCTGCAGTATCAAATAACTCATTTGCATATTTTTTTTGTAATCTATTGGCACTAATCCATGTGGTTATTAAGGTTACTATGGAGATAGGTAATGCGGCAAATAATAATAAATGATAGTATGATAACCCACTAAGCTCAAGTATTGCAATCACTGGAGGGGTAAAAGGTCCTAGAATCAAGGCTTCTTCTCCACTAGCTTGCATTAATACTGCAAGAGTTGGGCGTGATAGTTTAACATCTGCAGCAATAGGGCGTAATATGGGTGCTATTATTGCAATTCCTCCAGCAAGAGTGCCAAGTATTGCAACAATTACGAGTGATGAAAGGATAACTCCAATTTTGACTTTTGTTTGGGTGTTTATACCAATGCTATAGATAATCTTATGTACTAAAGTGTTGCTTACTTTAGTTTCATTTAAGATTTCAGCTAATCCTCTGCCTAACATGATAATAAGACCAACAAGAGCTAAAAATGAGCCTAATGCATTTTGTAAGGTATGACCCATTTCTAAGGGGGTAGAGTGGTTAAATATAAATCCTAGTCCAACCCCAATAGATGTTGCAACTAAAGGGGTAACACTCCTAAAAACTAAAATAATATATACAATGATTAAGCTAAGACTAGCAAGTTGCCACCAAAAAGACAAGTTATAATCTATCATTATCTACGCTCCAATATTATTTAGAAATCTATTTTCATATTCAACAGTAAATTTAGAGCATAAGTAAGCATTATTGAAGCTTTTTTATATTTAATTGAGGTTGTGATTCCAGCCCCTGGGATTGGAATAGGTGCATTAGCTGTATAAGTTGGTTTTACAAAAACAAATGGAGAATATCCGATTCCCCATTTAAAATTACCTGGGTCAGTTAAGTTAAAATATTTTTGATATATATATCCAACATGCACTTCTGGTTTATAAAAAGAATCAGCAAATGCCATAGCAAATAACATGTATTCAGAATTATCCTTAGGATTATAGTAACTTCTAGTATAACCAAGACCAAGAGCTAATTCATTTACGTTGCCATCATCACTATATGCGGTAGGCCAGTGTGCTGGAATTGACAAATGGTAAGCATATCCATTAATCATTATACCATTAGTGCCAGAAGATTCTGCCATGCTAACCCCATACCTAATATCACACCACCATTCATAGCTAGTGCATCTAGCGTCGTTATTGGTATTAGCTGTATCATTATGTACGCTATTAATATGTATTATTTGGGTGGAGCTTTCATTTATATCTGCTGCTAACAGGCTTTTAGTCAAAATAATTAAAGTGATTACTAATCTATATATAAATCTAAAAGTCATAAATTGCGCCTAGAGTTAAAGTATTTATAACATTTAGATCACCTGCAAAGATTATGCCATAATTTTCAATATTGATGCTTATATTTTGGGATACCTTAAATGCTGCCCCGATTCCAGTAAATAGACCCATACTACTATTAGTGTAGCTTGTAACATAACCAGGTCCTAAATGAATATATGCTGATGCAAAATCACCAAGTGCAATAGATGCTTTAGCTGCAATGTCAGTAATAAAATAATTTGGAATGCTATTATTGCTTGGTATAAATGTAAGCCCTGTATCTAGAGCAAAATATCTATTAAAGTTATAACCTATATTGCTATTAATGGTATATGCATAATCATTAGCTCTTTCGTAATAAGAGCTACCACTTATATAGCCATATCCAAAAGCACCAGTAATATAAAAATTATCAGTAGCCAAGGCGATATTATTTAATAAGAGAGTAGATATAATTACAAGTAATTTCATTAAGAATGTCTCCAATTAGAGAGTTATAGTATTTATGAATAACTAGTTATTTTACAGGAAATTTTGATTTGTAGTATTTTTTATTATAATTTAGGGGGTGTGATATATGTTAAAATTATGTTTCAAACTTATTTTTAATTAGTATGCAGGGGTAAAGAATATATGAACACATGCAAATGGACAACTAAAGGCACTTTAACTACAAGATGTAGGTTTATTTTACTTATAGTATCTTTAATTATAATGATATTAGATCAAATTACAAAATATATTGCACGTAAAGAGTTATCTTTATATGAGTTAAAGGCAGTAATTAACAATTGTTGGAACTGGACTTTGGCTTATAATCGTGGAGCTGCTTTTAGTTTTTTAAATTCAGAAACAGGTAATTGGCCTAAGATATTTTTTGGGGCTATTGCATTTATTGTATCAATTTGGTTAATTAATTTTATTTTAAGTAAATCATATACCTTATTAACTGGCTTATCTTTAAGTTTTGTTTTAGGTGGTGCTACGGGTAATTTGGTTGACAGAATCATACATGGCAAAGTTACTGACTTTATAGATTGGTATTATATGAGTCATCATTGGCCAGCTTTTAATTTAGCTGACAGCTTTATTTGTATAGGTGTTGCTTTATTAATTATAGAGGGGCTATTTTTAAATAAAGATAACAAGAAAAGGTGTTGATTAATTGAAAGATAAAAAAATAATTTTGGCTAACCCTAGAGGTTTTTGTGCCGGAGTAGATAGAGCTATTGCTATTGTAGAAAAAGCATTAGACAAGTACGGCTCACCAATTTATGTGAGACATGAAGTTGTACATAATAAATATGTTGTTGATGATTTAAAAGAGCGTGGAGCAATATTTATTGAATCTATAGTTGATGTACCAGAAAATAGTACCTTAATATATTCAGCACATGGGGTGCCCTTATCAGTCAGAAAAGAGGCTGAGGCTAAAAAATTAAGAATGATTTTTGATGCTACTTGTCCATTGGTAAGTAAAGTGCATGTGGAAATTAAAAATCTGCATAAACATGGTTATATTATTGTGATGGTTGGGCATAAAGGACACCCTGAAGTAGAGGGAACAATGGGGCAAGTATCAGATAATATTTATTTAATTGAAACTGAAGCAGATATTAAGAGTTTGCCTATTCCTAGTGATGTTAAAAAAATTGCAGTAGTTACGCAAACTACTTTATCTGTTGATGAAACTAAAGTTATTTTAGATAAATTACAGCAAGCTTTTCCTAATTTACGCAAGCCTAAAAATGAAGACATTTGTTATGCCACCCAAAATCGTCAAGATGCAGTAAAGAAAATGGCAGAAGTTTGCGATTTGGTAATTGTTATTGGTAGTAAAAATAGCTCTAATTCTAATAGACTGAAAGAATTAGCTGAAAACCTAGGCGTAAAATCATTTTTGATTGATTTTGCAACAGAGATTAGCGCAGAATCACTAATTGGGGCTAGTTGTATAGGCTTAACAGCTGGAGCTTCAGCACCTGAAGTGCTGGTTGAAGGTGTTATTAAAAAATTAAATAGTTATGGGTTTAATGATATTGAAACTTTAACTACGGTTGAGGAGCATATGATCTTTGCTCTTCCTGCTGAACTAAGAAATTAATGTTTGTTCCATAAATCTGGATTTGACATAGGTAATAAAATTGATGAAAGTGAGATTAATGAATGTTTGATAGTTTATCCAATCGTTTACGTGGTGTTGTTAAAACTATATCGGGTAATGCGCGTTTAACTGAAAGTAATATTCAAGATGCATTACGTGAGGTAAGAATTGCTTTGCTAGAAGCTGATGTTGCAATTCCTGTAGTTAAAGCTTTTATTGAAGAAGTAAAGATTGAGGCTTTAGGGCAAAAAGTTATGGGAAGCCTTAGACCTGGGCAAGAATTAATTAGCGTAGTTAATACTAAATTAACTGAATTAATGGGACAGTTTAATGATGGTTTGAATTTAAGTTGCGTACCACCTGCTGTGATTTTAATGGCAGGACTGCAAGGGGCGGGAAAGACTACAACAGTTGGTAAGCTTGCTAAACGCTTAAAAGAAATAGACAAAAAAAAGGTTTTGGTGGTAAGTGCTGACGTGTATCGCCCTGCTGCAATAGAACAGTTAAAGTTATTAGTTAAGAGTATAGGTATTGAGTGTTATGCATCAGATATTAGCCAAAAACCATTAGATATTGTTAAGGGTGCTGTAGAGTATGCAACAAAACATTATTTTGATGTTTTGATTGTTGATACCGCGGGACGTTTAAGCATAGATGAACACATGATGGCTGAAATTAAAGAAATAAGCTTAGAATTAAAACCAGTTGAAACCTTATTTGTTGCTGATGCCATGCTTGGTCAGGATGCAGTAAATACTGCTAAAGCTTTTAATGATGTATTAGAGTTAACGGGAATTATTCTAACTAAAATGGATGGTGACTCACGTGGTGGGGCGGCGCTTTCTATTCGTAAGATTACTGGTAAGCCAATAAAATTTATTGGAGTTTCAGAAAAAACTAATGGGTTAGAGCCTTTTTATCCAGATAGATTAGCTTCTCGCATACTTGGTATGGGGGATTTGTTATCGTTAATTGATGAAGTTAAAGGATCAGTTAACGAGGCAGAAGCAAAAAAAATGATGGAAAAAGTTAAGAAAGGCAAGAAATTTGACCTTGAAGACTTTAAAATGCAGTTTGAGCAAATGAATAATATGGGAGGCTTAGGTAAAATATTAGATAAGCTACCAGCAAACATAGCTGAAAAAGCTCCACAATTAATAAACGATAAAATAGTAAAAAGACATGTGGCAATTATTAACTCGATGACGATTAAAGAGCGTAGAAACCCTGATCTTTTAAAGGCTTCACGCAAAAAAAGAATTGCAACAGGTAGTGGTGCAAGTGTGCAAGAGGTTAATCAGCTATTAAAGCAGTTTGAGCAGATCAATGGTATGATGAAGAAATTTGGTGGCGGTGGAATGATGAAAATGATGGGGGGGCTAAAGCACCTTATGCCAAAATTGTAGCACCCTTAAGGATTATTAATGCAACCAGATATAAACTATTTCGATTTTACGGATAAAATATTCTTTACATTATAATTTATTATAAATTTTTTTGCATATGGAGTTAATGGATTATTATGGAAATGAATGTGCATTATGTTACAGATAACCAGTTTACTAATTATTCTGATAATTCAGTAACAGTTAATCGTAAAGAGTATAAAACAAATATAATAGTTACTAATAATGAAGTTCATGATTTTGATATTAAAAATATATCAGATATTAAAGTAGAGGATTTGAGCATTGTTCTTGAATTTAAACCAGATTTGGTTATTTTTGGTACTGGAGTAAGAGTAATTTATCCAGATATAAAAATTATACAATTTTTGCAGAAAAATAATATTGGTTATGAGGTTATGTCAGTTCAAGCATTATGTAGGACTTATAACTTTTTAGTAAGTGAAAATCGCAAAATTGCTTGCTTCTTATTATTTTAAAATTTATGGCCTGTCATTGCAAATAATCTTAGAGTGGAATATTTGGGGTGGGAGGCTGTGGCAATTTATTGCTCTTCATTGCGAAACCTCTTGTTTAGCAAGGTTGTTGCAATCTAATATGGATATATGGAGATTAAATTGAATAAAACTATTCTAGTTTTGATATTGTGCTTAGTTAGAGTATTAGTTTACGCACAGAGTATTACAGTAGTTACAAGTTTTTCAGTGCTAGGTGATATAGTTAAAAACATTGGCGGGAATAAAGTAACGATTGTATCAATAGTTGGGGCTAACCAAGATGCACATAACTATGAGCTAAAGCCAAGTGATTTAAATACAATTGCAAAAAGTAAAATACTATTTGTAAATGGTTTAGGCTTAGAGGCTTTTGGGTTAGATAGTATAATGAAGTCTTACCATGGTTATAAAGTAGTTGTAACAAAGGGCATTAATCCTCTTTTGCTTCAAGATAATGTTAATAAAATTAGGGTTGATCCACATGTATGGAGCAATCCTTTAAATGTGGCAAACTATTATGTACCAAATATATTATCTGCTTTGGTAGCGATTTCTCCTGAGAATAAAAAATATTTTACGCAAAATGCCCAGAATTATATTACTGAATTAACTCAATTAAATAAATGGGTTGTTTTGCAGTTTAAAGGTATCAATCCACGTAATTTACAAGCAATAACCACGCATGATGCTTTTAATTATTTTGCCTTGCAGTATGGGGTTAAATTTATTTCTGCTCAAGGAATCTCAACGGATAGTGATGCATCTGCAAAAGACATTTCTAATCTAGAAAAATTGATAAAATCAAGTAATATAAAAGTGGTGTTTTTAGAAAATATGACAAATAACCAGCTTATAAGGCAAATAGCAGAAGATACTAAAGCTAAGATAGGTGGAGAGTTATATTCAGATGCCTTATCATTACCTAATCAGCCAGCAAATACCTATATTAATATGATTAAGTATAATGTAACAACTTTATGTAAGGCTTGGAAAACCCATTAATTTTATAGAATAAACCACAAAATATGCAAAATATTAGTTTAATTGTCGCAATGAATCAAGATAATGTAATTGGGGTAGATAACCAGTTACCATGGCATATCGCCGAAGATTTAAAGTTTTTTAAGCAAGTTACCCTGGGTAAAACTATAATTATGGGGCGTAAAACGTTTGAGTCAATTGGTAGAGTGTTACCGAATCGACAAAATATTGTAATTACACATAATAAGGAATTTAGTGTGCCAGGTGTTGTTCCTGTTGCTAATATGGATGAGGCGCTGGATATAAATAAAAATGAATCCGAGGTGTTTATTATTGGCGGTGGAGAGATTTTTAAATTAGCTATAGGGTTAGCTAATAAGATGTATATTACAGTTATAAATATCAAAGTTAAAAATCCCAGTGCATATTTTCCACAAATTGATTATACACAATGGAACTTAATTAAAGAAAATAGCATAACTGCAGCAAATGGGATTAAGTGTTGCTTTAAAGAGTATATTAAACGAGGATAATAAAAGTGAAACAGTTAAATTTAAGGCATTCAAGTTTGAGACAGAATAATAAGATTATAGCTTATGTTAAGCTAATTTGTGTAATTTTAATTTGGGGCGGTGTATATCATGTTGCTAAATTTTTAGTTAGTGATACTGATATTTTTACTATTGCCTTTATTAGATTTTTAATTGCTGCTACGGTTTTACTTTGTATTTATTATAAAAATCGACCAATGGTGATTAATCGAGATTATAGGCATTGGGTTATTTTATTTTGGATTGGGGCTATTGGTATTGTTGGTTACACAATCGTATTTTTTGCAGCAGAAGCATTAATTGATGCAAATGATGTTGCAATTCTTTATGCATTTACTCCATGCCTTACGGTATTACTTGGGCATATTTTTTTAAAACAAAAAGTTAAGCGCCTAGCTTATTTAGGGGTAATTATTGCTTTTTTAGGTACTATTGCTGTTATAAGTTTGACTGCGACTAAATGTAACGGTAAGTTAATTTGTACCGATTTAGTTAAAAACTTGTCTCTTGGACAGGTTTTTGCGGTTTTAGCTGCGGTTTTTATGAGCATTTATAATATTTTAAACAAAAAAGCTGCTACTATAGGTCTAAACCCACTTACAATTACTACTTTTGGTTCATTGTTTGGAGCTGTATTGCTGTTTATTCCATTTTTGTTTTTAGGAGAAGGGGTACACCAAATATTTCATAAATCATGGATGTTTTGGTTAGCTACGGTTTATGTATCTATTTTTGCAACCGTGCTTAGCTATAAATGGTATTCAGATTCTATCCATTATCTTGGTGTAGGGCAAACCGCAGTTTTCTTAAATATGTTACCATTAGCCGCGGTTTTAATTGGCGTGGTTTTACTTGGAAAAAGCATCAGTATTGGTGTTTTATGTGCAGGGTTAGTTATCATATCAGGAGTGTTAATCACCAACTACTCAGTCAACAAACAGAAAAAATCCACTCAAGCTTAGATTTATTATGCTGAATCGTTACTACTCAGGTTATGTCAAATTATATATTGAATTTATAAATTGAATTTAGGGATTCAGGGTAAATGCATCAAAAAATTATCATAAAGTCAACAGTTTTCATTCCGTGCATCACGCTTGAGTGTAATACGCAACTCATGCACTTTAAAACATTTTAGATTCCCAATTCACATTTTTAGAGCAAAATATTTATGTTGGGAATGACAGCTGTCGGGGAAAAATGCAATAACAGTTGATTAAGATGCCTTTACCCTGTCAGGGGTCTATTTTAATTTACTTTATTTATAAAATACTGTATAATATATACCTTATTTAAATTATTAGACTAATTAGGAGTTATTTAATGGCTATAGAACAAACGCTATCTATTTTAAAACCAGATGCGATATCAAAAAACGTGATTGGCGAGATTTATACTAGATTCGAAAAAAATGGTTTAAAAATTGTTGCAGCAAAGATGAAGCACTTAACTTTGGCAGAAGCTCAAGGCTTTTATGCAGTACATAAAGAGCGTGGATTTTTTAATGACTTGGTAAGCTTTATGATTTCTGGACCTGTTATGATACAAGTGCTAGAAGGAGAAAATGCAGTTTTAAAACACCGTGATGTTATGGGTGCTACTGATCCAAAGAATGCTGCACTTGGAACAGTTCGTGCTGATTTTGCCGATAGTATTGATGAAAACGCAGTTCATGGTTCTGATTCTTTAGAAAATGCTGCAATTGAAATCGCATATTTCTTTACAAAATCAGAGATTTGTCCACGTACTAGATAACCATGTTGTCATTGCACACCATTGTAAAATAATGGTGTAGCAATCTAAAAATTTAAGTAGAAAATTATTATGAAAACGAATTTGCTCAATTATACTTTAGAAGATCTGGCTAATTATTTTGAAAGCATTGGTGAGAAGAAATTCCGTGCTAAGCAGGTATTTCGTTGGATGCATGTTTATGGTGTATCTAACTTTGAGGATATGACTGATATTGCTAAAAGCTTGCGAGCTAAGTTACAAGATCTTGCAGAAGTAGCGGTTCCTAAACTTGTAACCGAAAAACTAGCTTCAGATGGGGTATATAAATGGGCATTGGAAGTTGGTAATGGTAATAAGATTGAAACAGTTTTTATTCCTGATGCTGGGAGAGGTACTTTGTGTGTTTCCTCTCAGGTTGGGTGTGCATTAGAGTGCCAGTTTTGCTCAACAGGTCGTCAAGGATTTAATCGTAATTTAACAGCTGGTGAGATTGTTGGGCAGTTATGGTGGGCAAATAAAAGGTTGGGTAAAGATCCTAAAGGGGAAAAGATCGTTACTAATGTGGTAATGATGGGAATGGGGGAGCCGCTAGCTAATTATGAGAACGTTGTTAAAGCAATGCGTGTTATGCTTGATGATAATGCCTATAATTTATCGAAAAGAAAATTAACTTTATCAACAAGTGGCATGATTAGTGCTTTAGATAAGTTAGCCTTTGATTGCCCTGTATCTTTGGCAATTAGTCTACATGCTTCAAATAATGAGGTGCGGGATAAAATTATCCCTTTAAATAAAAAATATCCAATTGAAGATTTGCTTGCGGCTTGTAAGCGTTATTTAGATAATTCACCAAAAGATTACGTTACTTTTGAGTATGTAATGTTAAAAGGTGTCAACGATGATTTGGCTTATGCGCATGAGTTAATAAAACTAGTGAAAAATATTGAATGCAAATTTAATTTAATTCCTTTTAATCCTTTTCCTAATTCAGGTTTTGAGTGTTCAGCCTTTGGGCATATTTTAAAATTCCAAAAAGTATTACAAAATGCTGGATTGATAACCACAATTCGCAAAACCCGTGGTGAAGACATAGATGCTGCTTGTGGGCAGTTGGTAGGTAAAGTGGTTGATAAGACTAAACGCCAGCAGAAATGGGCATTGTTATCGGTTTAATGAATATAATTTAGGAAGGTATATTCCATGTTAAGTATTACTAGAAGAAAAACCCTAAATGTAAAAGTTGGTAACATATATGTTGGCAGTGATTACCCAATTGTTGTGCAATCAATGACAAATACTGATACTGAGGAGGCTCTTGCAACTGCAATTCAGATAGCTGATTTATATAGAGCAGGCTCAGAAATTGTTAGAATCACAGTTAATACATCTAATGCTGGTAGTAAAGTAAAAGAAATTAAGCATCGCTTAAGTGATATGGGTATTAATGTTCCTTTAGTTGGGGATTTTCATTTTAATGGGCATAAGATTCTAGCTGAAAACCCAGATTGTGCTAAATATTTAGATAAATATAGAATTAACCCAGGGAATATTGGTAAAGGTAGCAAGCGAGATGAGCAATTTGCCTATATGATTCATCAAGCAATAGAATACGATAAGCCTGTGCGCATTGGGGTTAATTGGGGATCATTAGATCAGGAGCTTTTAGCACAGATGATGGATGCTAATGCTAAACTTTCGATGCCATTAGAAATAGATCAAATCATGCGTAATGCATTAGTTAGTTCAGCTATGCAAAGTGCAGAAAAAGCTATCGAATACGGCTTATCTGCTGATAAAATTATTATTTCATGTAAAGTAAGTCAGGTACAGGATTTAATTTCAGTCTATTCAGATTTATCCCAAAAATGTAATTTTCCGTTACATTTAGGCTTAACTGAGGCTGGGATGGGGGTTAAAGGTATTGTTGCCTCAACTGCTGGTATTGCTAATTTATTACAACAGGGCATAGGGGATACTGTACGTGTTTCCTTAACTCCTAAGCCAGGTGAAAGCCGAACCCAAGAAGTTATTGTTACCCAAGAAATATTACAATCTCTTGGTGTGCGTGCCTTTGCGCCTGCTGTAACTGCATGTCCTGGTTGTGGTAGAACATCTAGTGATTATTTTCAGCATTTAGCACAGGATATTCAGCAGTACTTAACAAACCAAATGCCAGTTTGGCGTAAAAGCTATGCAGGGGTTGAAGATATGAAGATTGCTGTTATGGGGTGTGTAGTAAATGGACCAGGGGAATCAAAATTGGCTAATATCGGGATAAGTTTACCTGGTAAGGATGAGTCGCCAGTTGCCCCAGTTTTTGTTGATGGTGAAAAATTCATCACTTTAAAGGGTGATAACATTGCTATGGATTTTCAAAGCTTGGTTGAAAACTATGTAAAACAAAAATACTCCCCTTTAAAAGCGTAAATATCTAGCAACCAACCAGATGCGCAATTATTGCTATATTTTTTTAGCTACCCCACGCGTGGGGTAGCTGTGTGAATCTATGTACATAAGAAACTAAAAAATATAGCAATAATCGATGTAGGGGAGTGTTTTAGGCTTTGTTTAGTTCTTTGGCAAGGTACAACCAAGTATCAACAACTGTATCTGGATTAAGCGATATAGTTTCAATCCCTTCATCTATAAGCCATTTAGCAAAGTCTGGATGATCTGATGGTCCTTGTCCACAAATTCCTATATACTTACCACGTTTTTTGCACGCTTGTATGGATAAATGCAACATTGCTTTTACGGCTTCGTTTCTTTCATCAAAAGATGCTGCAATGGCTCCATTGGAATCTCTATCAATCCCTAAGGTTAATTGCGTCATATCATTAGAACCAATTGAAAACCCATCAAAATAATCTAAGAACTGTTCTGCGAGAATGGCATTAGATGGGATTTCACACATCATATAAACCTCTAGCCCATCTTTATTGCGCTCTAGCCCATTTTCTTTTAAAAGTTCAATTACTGCTGCTGCCTCTTTAGTAGTACGGACAAAAGGAATCATAATAGTGACATTATTCAACCCCATTTGGTGACGTACTTTATTAATGGCTAAACACTCTAGTTCAAAACATTCTCTAAAGCTGGGTGCAATATAGCGCGATGCACCACGAAACCCCATCATTGGATTTTCTTCAATTGGTTCGTATAGTTTTCCACCAATGAGGTTAGAATATTCATTGGATTTAAAATCAGATAATCGCACAATTACTTTTTGTGGGTAGAATGCTGCTGCAATAGTTGCTACTCCCTCAGCTAATTTATCTACATAAAAGTTAACTGGCGAGGCATACCCTGAAATTTTATCTTTGATTACTTCTTTTAGTTGAGATGGAATTGAGTCATATTCTAACAAAGCTTTAGGATGGATACCAATCTGACGATTAATGATAAATTCTAATCTTGCTAATCCAACTCCAAAATTTGGGATATTACTAAAATTAAATGCTAGCTCAGGATTACCTACATTCATCATGATTTTTACAGGCAAATCAGGCATTTTACCAGTATCTAATTCTTGTATATTAATTTCTAGTAGGTCATTATATACATAACCAGTATCACCTTCACAGCAAGATACAGTAACATGTAATCCATTTTTTAATATTTTAGTAGCATTTTCACAGCCAACAATTGCTGGTATTCCAAGTTCTCGCGCAATAATTGCAGCATGGCAAGTTCTGCCACCTCGATTAGTAACTATAGCTGCAGCTTTTTTCATTACGGGTTCCCAATCGGGATCTGTCATATCAGTAACTAAAATATCCCCAGCTTGTACTTTATGCATTTCACTAGCATTATCAATAAGACGCACTATTCCAGATGCCGCTTTTTGCCCAACAGCTCTACCAGAAACTAAGACTTCGCCACTTTCTTTTAGTTGATAACGAATTTGCTTACCAGTTTTATTTTCTTGAGATTTTACTGTTTCTGGCCTTGCTTGCAATATATATATCTTATTGTCAATTCCATCTAAACCCCATTCGATATCCATTGGTTGGTTATAGTGTTTTTCGATTATCATTGCAAATTTTGCAAGTTCTTCAATTTGTTCATCATTAATCGAAAATTGCTTGCGTAGCTTTTCAGGGACATTTATTGTTTGTACTGATTTAGTAGTTGTAGCCTCATTACTAAATTCCATCTTCATGATTTTGCTACCCATATGTTTACGAATTATAGGCATTTTCTTATTAATTAATGCTGGTTTATATACATAAAATTCATCAGGGTTTACCATTCCTTGTACTATACATTCGCCAAGACCATAACTTGAGGTAATAAGAACAACTTGATCAAAACCAGATTCGGTGTCAATAGTAAACATTACTCCAGAACTAGCTAAATCAGAGCGCACCATTCTTTGAATTCCGGCTGATAGCTGAATTGAGGAATGATCAAATCCCTTATGCACTCTATAGGAAATAGCTCTATCATTATAAAGAGAAGCAAACACTCTCTTAATTGCGGTTTTTATATGTTCAATGCCTCTTATATTTAAAAATGTATCTTGCTGCCCTGCAAAGGATGCATCTGGTAAATCCTCAGCAGTTGCTGATGATCGTACTGCAAAAGATATTTGGTTTTCTGCTGAATTAGCACCTGACTCTTTTAACATTTGGTTATAGGCGGTTTCAATATCTTTTTCTAAATCTTCTGGTAGTGGGGTTTCTAAAATCCAGTTTTGGATTTGGCGCCCAGCTTTAGCTAAAGCAATAACATTATCTATATCTAGATTGTTAAGCATTTCGTCTATTTTATCTTTTAAGTTATTTTGTTGTAGAAATTTTTTGTAGGCATATGCTGTTGTTGCAAAACCATCAGGCACTCTAATTTCTTGATTATGTAATTGGGATATCATTTCACCTAAGGATGCGTTTTTTCCACCAACTTCGTTTATGTCTTTCATTCTGAGATTTTTAAACCAGATAATATTTTGCATGTGTTTTCTACCTTGTAAAAAGAATTTTTTATAAACGCATAATAAACCGCAAAATTATACCATTAATATAAGAGCATCATCATGGAATTTGCTAGAATTTATCTTAAACCTATACTTGAATTACTAAAATATGCGATAATACTTACTTCAATTTATATTTAAATATTACTATATTTTAATTGTTTTGATACGGGAGTAAAGCTCAGTTTTAGGGGCATACCTTTTACTTGGCATTACTTGGCATTTATAAATTTTATTGTAAATAGGAATTAGTCAAAATGGCTACTACAGTTCAACAAAGAGAAGAAATCATTAAAAAGTTTCAAAGAAGTGAAGGCGATACGGGTTCAAGTGAGGTGCAAGTTGCACTATTAACTACACGTATTAATGACCTAACTGAGCATTTTAAAGTACATGCTAAAGATCATCATTCTCGTCGTGGATTATTAAAATTAGTTTCACAACGTAGAAGATTGCTTGATTATTTAAAACGTACTGACAATGCAAAATATGCTGATTTAATTAAAACATTAGGTCTGCGTAAGTAACAACAAAATGGTGGCATAAGAAATTATTCCACCATTTATTCTTGGTAGTTTAAGAGTCTTGGGAGCTATCTATTAAATACTCGTCATTGCAAGTCTTCTGAATACATTAGTGATTAAAGCAATCCTGAGTATACAAAACGTGTATTTAATAAATAGCTTCTTTTAGATTACCGTTATAATATTAAAAAGAAAGGTATATACTAGATGTTTAAAAAAATTACAAAAACATTTCAATACGGCAAGCATAATGTAATATTAGAAACTGGCGTATTAGCCCGTCAAGCAACTGGTAGCGTACTAGTAAATATGGATGAAACAGTAGTATTGGTTACTGTTGCAGCAAATAAAAAAGTTAAGGCTGGACAAAACTTTTTCCCTTTAACTGTTGATTATTTTGAAAAAACTTATGCAGTTGGTAGAATCCCTGGTGGTTATTTTAAACGTGAAACAAAACCTGCTGAACATGAAGTATTGGTTGCTCGTTTAATTGATAGGCCTATTCGTCCTTTATTCCCTGATAGTTTTTATAATGAGATACATATTGTAGTGCAAGTATTATCATTAAACCCAGAGGTGAGTGCTGATATTCCTGCATTAATTGGAGCATCTTGTGCTGTATGCTTAGCTGGTTTACCTTTTAAGGGTCCTATTGCTGCTGCTCGTGTGGGTTATATAAACAATGAATTTGTATTAAATCCTAGTAGTACAGAACTGTTGCAATCTGAATTAGATTTAGTTGTTGCAGGTACTAAACATGCGGTATTAATGGTAGAAAGTGAAGCAAAAGAATTACCTGAAGATATTATGTTAAATGCAGTTATGTTTGGTCATGAGCAGTCACAAGTTGCAATTACTGCAATTTCAGAATTTGTTACTGAAGTTAATCCTGTTGTTTGGGATTGGACAGCACCGAGTAAAAATGAAGATCTAATAACAAAAATTAAAGAACTTGCAGAGACTGAGCTACAAGAAGCATATAATATTAGACAAAAGGCAGATCGTTCTGCTAAAATAGAAGAAATAAAAGCAAAGGTTGCTGTTGCCGTTGTACCTGAGGGTAGCACTACTGATCATGTTAATCAAGTTAATGATTACTTCCATAGTTTAGAGGCGGCAATTGTAAGAGGGAAAATCTTACGTGGTGAGCCACGTATTGATGGGCGTGATACTAAAACAGTACGCCCAATTAATATTCAATCTGGTGTTTTGCCACGTGTACATGGTTCAACATTATTTACTCGTGGGGAGACTCAAGCGTTAGCAGTAGTTACTCTAGGTACAAGAACTGATGAACAAACAATTGATGCAATCAGTGGTTCTTATTCTGAACGCTTTATGCTACATTATAACTTCCCACCATTTTCAACTGGTGAGGCTGGTAGAATGGGGCCTCCAAAACGTCGTGAAGTTGGTCATGGTAATTTAGCTAAAAGAGCATTAAAAGCGGTTATTCCAAATCCTGAGGTTTTTCCATATAGTATGCGTATAGTATCAGAGATTTTAGAATCTAATGGTTCATCTTCTATGGCAAGTGTATGTGGTGGATGTTTATGTATGATGGAGGCTGGAGTACCAGTTAAAAATCATGTGGCAGGTGTTGCTATGGGGTTAATTCTTGAAGACAATAAATTTGCAGTACTAACTGATATTTTGGGTGATGAGGATCACTTGGGGGATATGGACTTTAAAGTTGCAGGAACGGATAAAGGAGTTACTGCATTACAAATGGATATTAAAATTGACGGTATTACTCGCCCAATTATGCATATTGCTTTGCAGCAGGCTTTAGATGGTAGATTGCACATTTTACATTTAATGAAAGAAGCGATGCCTTATCCTAAAGTATTATCCGATAGAGTGCCACGCTTATTTACTATGCAAATTAACCCTGAAAAAATTAAAGATGTAATAGGTAAAGGTGGATCAGTAATTAAATCTATTATTGCAGAAACTGGTGCTACTATAGATATTACAGATGAGGGAGTAGTTACTATTGCTTGTGTTCAACGTGAAGGTTCTGAAAGAGCTAAAGCAATGATAGAAAATATTGTTGTTGATGCTAAAGTTGGCGAACTTTATGATGGTACAGTTACACGTATTTTAGATAGAAATATGGGTGCTATGGTAGCGATACTTGGTGGACGTGAAGGTTTTGTACATGTATCTCAAATTGCTCACGAACGTGTAGATGATGTACGTAAATTCTTAAAAGAAGGACAAAGCGTTAAAGTTAAGGTGGTAGAGTTTGATGATAGAGGCAGAATGCGTTTGTCAGTAAAAGCTACCGTTGATAATAGTGCTAGTCATTCGGCTGAAGTTAATCCATCTTTTATGGATAATTCATCAGCACATACTGCAAGCACAGATTAGAGTGTTATTGCGAATCCTCCACGAGGATTCGCAATATAATATTTTTATCTAATTGCTAAGCTGGCATAAAACTGCTATCAAATGCTAACGGTAATAATCCGTTAGCATTTTCTAATTCCCAGATTTCATTTTTTCCTACTAATAAAATCCTAATCGCATCTTTTTGTTTAAATTCTTGTTCAGATAATGCTTGTCTACAGATTCCACAAGGGGTAATTGGTTGATTATCAGATCCATTTTTACTTTTATAAGAAATGGCAATAGTATTAATTAGAGTTGGTGTGTCTAAACTAGAATGATTAGCTAAAAGTACTCTTTCTGCACAGATAGTTACTCCATAGCTAGCATTTTCTTGGTTACTACCAATAATGATATTTTCATTATTTAAAATAGCAGCAGCTCCCACTTTAAAATTTGAATAAGGAGAATATGAATGCTGCATAGCTTGCATAGACTTTTTAATTAAATCTTGGTCTATTTGGGATAATTCATCCATAGAATTATATATTTTAACTGGAAGACAAATATTTTTGAGTTGCATAATTAAGGTTCAATCTATTAAAAAAAATAAAGGTTAGTTTTTTACAAGCGGGAGTTTTAATTTCTTCTTAACGCTATACAAGCGTAACCCAACCATAAGGAATGCAGAAACAAAAGCTGCAATTGCATGATTAACTTCTAGAAATCCCGCAAGGAATAAAAAACATACAGCTCCTAAAAATGCAACGGTTGTATATAATTCTTGTGAGAAAACTAAGGGTACACGATTAGAGATAATATCAGCAACTACCCCACCGCCAATAGCAGTCCAGATTCCCATTATAATTGCAATTACGTTATTTTGATTTAAGGCTAAGGATTTTTCTACTCCAGCAAGGCAAAATGCAGCAATTCCCATAGCATCAGTAATAATTAAAATTTTATGTAATTTACGGCTACCAATAACTTTATTTTTAAAGTATATTATAATAAATGATAACCCTCCAACAATAAATGTAAGCCAGATATAAAACTGATCTTGTATCCAAAATACAGGAACGTTAAGTAAAATGTCTCGCACTGTTCCTCCAGCATTAGAGTTTAAAAAAGCAAGTAAGATAGCTCCTGTTATATCCATTCTAGCTTCTATTGCACGGATAGCTCCGCTGATACTTGATGCAATTACCCCAAATATCATAAAGAAATACAGAATTAAACTAATTTCAGTTACATGTTTATCTAACATGGGAATTACGTTATGCATATTAATATTGCCTCAGAATTGATTATTGTTTTAAATATTTGCGAATTATTTCTAACTTCTTATTGTATACTATCTGACCATGATCATTAGAAATACCATTTTCAAATAATTCGCTATAATTAATTGTTTTAAATAGTTGTGTAATATTATGAAATAAAGACATTATTTTATTAATTTCACCTGTTTTACTATCACTAAAGGAAATAGCTCGCACTAATTTTAGAAAATATGCAAAACGTGTTTTTTGTCTAATTGGGTCCATAACCATGATTATTTGTTGTAAAGTTTCTGCATCCATATCCTTAGGTGTCACTCCTGTTAGCTTTAAGATTGTTGGGTATAGTTTTAATAGCATGAGTATTAATGTTTTAACTTCATGAGAAAGTATACTTTTTTCTATTGCAGGTAGATATTCATCAGATGTATAAGGCAAGTTAATTACATAATGTAAAATAATTAGCTTATCATTAGTCGATGTAGTTGATATAGAATTTATTACATTAAATGCAATTTTTAGTATACGTGCTAGTTTTTCATTAGTGAGTAAAATGTGACATTCTGGCAGTATTTGTATTAATGCACCGCATTGATTCAAAATTTCAAAAAAAGTCATTATATTAGGATTATTTAGAGCTTTAGTTAATTCTAGCATAATGCGTTCTTTAGGCAAACTTTGCAGTTCATTTTGATCTTTTGTGATTTTACACATCAATTTGAAAGTTTCTGGAGCAATTTTAAAATCAAATTGGGCGCTAAAGCGGGCAGCTCGAATTACACGTAAAGGGTCTTCTTTAAAAGCAATGGATACATGACGAATAGTTTTATTTTGTAAATCTGATATTCCATTAAATGGATCAATTAATTTGCCTTGGTTATCTTGTGCGATAGCATTAATGGTTAGATCTCGTCGTTTTAAGTCATCTTCAAGAGTTATATTTTTTTCAAATTGAAACTTAAATCCTTTATATCCAATGCCAGACTTTTTCTCACTGCGCGCAAGAGCATACTCTTCGTGAGTGTGGGGGTGTAAGAATACTGGAAAGTCTCTACCAACTTGCTTAAATCCAAGCTCAAGCATTTCATCAATAGAGCTACCCACAACTACATAGTCGTTATCATTACTTGGAATGCCTAATAATTTATCTCGAATACTACCGCCAACTTTATATATTTGTAATTTTTTCATGGTTATAACTTATCAGCGTCTGTTTTATCATCATCTAATATATTTATATTATGTGGTGAATCAGAAAGGGTAGTTATAAATTGCAATAAATTAATGCCAGTAGTTTGGTCAAGATTGTCATAAATGGCTTTATTAATTAAAACCTTTTGTACATAATCGCGCGTGATTTGGATAGGAATTAACTCAATTTGAATGCGATTGTCCAGCCCAGATAGGTTGTTTTGCCAGCGATTAGCTCGATTTGGTCCAGCATTATATCCAGCACTTGCATAGATAAAACTGCCAAATTTGCTAAAAAGGTTACCCAAATACCAAGTGCCAATTTTTATATTACATTCGTAGTTAATTCGTGAGCAAGGGGCATAATTAGCTTTTTTAAATATATATTTTGCGGTTTGTGGCATAATTTGCATTAATCCTTGTCCACCATCAAAAGCAACTGATGTAGCATTAAATCTACTTTCTTGACGGCTAACCGCTAGGGCGTAAGCACTACTAATACCATTTTTTGAAGAGTATTCATCATAGTAAGATAAATAAGGCTTAGGGAAGCTTAAGTACGTATAGCGAATATTTATTTTATTAGCCGCTGCTATACTTAAATCATAATAACCACTATTTCTTGCTGTAATACTCATTTGAAGTAATTGTTGTGTAGTTGCTATTCTAGATAAATAAAACCATTGATACGTCCCAATAACAACAAGCGTATTGCAGTTATTAGATTTTCCCAGTCGGTATAGATGTAGTGCAAATTCAATATCATCTGTAAAATCAGTGTCTTCTAAAGTTACTTTTTTCAAAACCGTATTGTTAAATATAGGCGCAGTTTGCAATTCACTTTGGGCTAACATCGAATAATAAGAATAATCCAAGGGTATTTTTTTTAAAGATAGTGCTACTTGCTCTGGTCTATTTAGGTTTTTATAAGATTGAGACATCCAGTATAACCAAGTGTTTTTTTCTTGTAACCTTATTGGCATATTGTTAATGGTAAGTATTAGCTTATTCCAGTTATTCTTTGCTAAATAACTACGTGCTTTCCATTCAAAAATATCATTACTTAAATTATTTGAAGAATACTTTTCAAATAAGCTAATTGCATCGGTAAAATTTTGTTTGAGCGCAAGCTGTAAGGCAATATAATTAGCCAAAATACTTTTGGAGTTTGGGTTTATTGCTATTGCATTTAGCATATCATATGCTTTATCAGGAGTTTTTTTTGCGCGCAGGCTAATATAGTATGTAAGAATGAAAGGGTTTTGCGGTAATTTACTAAATGATGAATTTTGATATGCATTAAAGTTTATTGGTTTAGTTTTTATTTGTGGTGCAAGTTTATTGAAGGTGCTTAAGTCACCATAAATAACCAGATTATATAACATACGATTTAGCGCATTGCTACTTATTTCGTGATTTTTATATTTAAGCATCCCAAGTTCTGCACACCAGGGAGTAATATTGTTATTAGTTAACCAGTTAAGATCTGTTATTGCTTTTTGTTTAATATTTAATTTAAAATTAGCAATGTCAAAACCACAGGTTTCATTAGACGAAATTTGGGTGTTATTTAGAGCGTTGTAGCTGTTTTTATAATTAGCAAAAGAGTCATTGTTATAATAAAAGATTAATAGTTGATGTAAGATATCATTTTTCATGTAACCATCAGGCATTATTTTAACAAAGTTTTCTGCATATGAGGGTGCATTTTTATTGAGTAGATTTATTTTAGCATTTAGATATGTAATAACTGGATCTTGTGGGTTAAGTTTGTATAGATTATTTAATTTGCCTAGGTTATTTGTTGAGTACGCTCGGTCTGCTTCAATTTGTGCAATATTGTTACTGGCAAAACCATATGCGTTTGAAATAAATAACAAGATGCTAAGTATATATTTTTGCATAAAGTTCTCCATAAATTTCATGAGTATATACGTTATTATACAATGTTTAACCACAAAGCTTATGTATATTTTCGATAAAACTCCTAGGATAAATACTTGCAATTGAGAATCATTCTCAATTATAATGTAGTACTTAAATAATATATTTTATATGGCAATTAAATACATGAAAAGATTATCAGATTTTAAGAAGTTACAGTCGGGAGTTATTACACAAATTGATGAATCCTGTATTTCTAGCAACAAAGGCTTTATTGCAGGCGAGGTAGAGGCGCGTTTATTAGAGATGGGGTTTATTGAAGGTGCTAATGTGAAGCTATTACATAAAGGAATGTTTGGTGGGGATCCAATAGCAGTTAGAATTAATAATAACAATACAATGATAGCATTACGTAAAAGAGATGCGAGTGTTATTCTGACTAAAGAGGTTATCTAAAGTATGCACAAAAACATTAATATTGCATTAGTTGGTAATCCTAATTGTGGTAAAACCGCATTATTTAATGCTTTAACTGGTAGCAAGCAGCGGGTAGCTAATTATTCAGGAGTTACAATTGAAAAGAAGCATGGGTATTTTATTACAAAAAAACATATTAATTGCACATTAGTTGATTTACCAGGAACCTATAGTTTACGTTCGCACAGTCCTGATGAGCTTATAACCCGAGATGTTGTTTTAGGTACGTTTGGAGAAGAAGAGCAGATAGATTTAATTTTATGCATTATTGATGCAACTAATTTACAAAATGGTTTACGTTTGGTGTTAGAGTTAAAACAAACTGGCAAACCGCTTATGATTGCGCTTAATATGATAGATATTGCAAAGCGTAGAGGGTATAACTATGATCTGCAAAAGCTACAGCAAGAGCTAAACTGCCATATAGTAGAAACAACTGCGATTAAGAAGCAAGGCATTGCAGAACTTGTTGCTGTTGTGGATGATTTGGTACCAGATTTACATGCCTCTACATGTACGTGGCAAGCCCCTGACTTATCTGAATCTCGCAATTACCACGCTCGTGTGGCAGAAATTTTAGAAGATGTAAAAATTACTCAAGGTACACCCTCTTTATGCTCACAACGGATTGATACAGTTTTATTACATCCATTTTATGGTATAACAATTTTATTAGCGATTTTATTCTTGCTTTTTCAAGCCGTATTTAGCTGGGCTGAGGTTCCAAAAGATATGATGCAAAGTGGCGTTGATTGGTTACAAGCTTACGTCACTGGATTATTTCCCAATACTCTAATTGGCGGGCTTATTGGAGACGGTGTTATTGCTGGGGTGGGGGCGGTTGTGGTTTTTTTACCTCAGATTTTAATTATTTCATTATTTGTCATACTCTTAGAAGATAGCGGGTATATGGCAAGGGCGGCTTTTTTAATGGACAGGATAATGGCAAGTTGTGGCTTACATGGTAAAGCCTTTATTCCAATTTTATCTAGTTTTGCTTGTGCGATTCCAGGAATTATGGCAACTAGAACTATTGAAAATAGGAATGATAGGTTGGTTACTATTTTAGTTAGTCCATTAACTACTTGTTCAGCAAGGCTACCCATTTATACTTTATTGATCAGTGCATTTATTCCTACAACAACAGTATTTGGTTTATTCAATTTACAGGGTATAGTAATGTTTGCTTTATTTGCAATAGGGATAATCTTTGTTTTATTAGTAGCATTTGTTTTAAAATTCTTCTTTTTAAGGAGTGGTAAGCAAATTTCTATTATGGAATTACCGAGTTACAAGATTCCAAGTATTGCCAATGTAGCTATGGAGCTTATTAAGCCAGCCAAGTCTTTTCTTCGTCGTGCAGGTACAATAATTGTAGCTATAATGATAGTTTTATGGTTTTTATCTACCTTTCCACATGCTCCAATAGGGGCTACCTTACCTGCAATTGATTACAGTTTTGTGGGTAAGATTGGGCATTATTTAGAGTTTATTTTCTTACCTATTGGCTTTAATTGGCAAATTGTAGCAGCCTTAATCCCTGGGATGGCAGCGCGTGAGATTGCAGTTTCTGCGCTGGGTACGATTTATGCAATTAGTGGTAATGAGGAAGTAGTAAGGCAAAATCTAACTTTATTTTTGCAGCACTCATGGTCTTTAGCTACAGCATTATCATTAATTACATGGTATATTTTTGCTCCGCAGTGTATTTCAACTTTAGCTGTAGTAAAGCGGGAGACAAACTCGTATAAATGGCCAATAATTATGTTTACCTACCAAATAGTATTGGCGTATGTTATGGCATTTATAGTATATAGAACAGTATTACTACTAGGTCTGCATCAATTCTAGATGCTACATACCTACTCATCTAAGTAGCATGAGCTAGTAATTTTAATTGTGTCTGATGTCATTGCCCATCATTTCATTAGTAATGATGCGGCAATCTAAATTTTTAATAAGGATTCATTACATATGAATGCACATATTTTAGATATTTTAAGTATCATGTTAGTAGTATCTGTTGCGAGTATTTATTTACTTAAAACCTTTGTAAATATGCGTAATAAGAAGTGCGGTACAATTTGTAGTGGTTGTTCTTCTACCAAGAGTTGTAGTACAAAGTCTTTTGTGAAGCAACCAACAACTCGACCAATTCACTTCAAACCAAGAGCAAGCAGCTAAGCATCTAGTATCCGAGGTTTTTGTTTTGCGACAAGCAGATATACTCATATTGCATTTCTGCAATAGTCTTATCCCCAATGATTAACCACTTTACATTACTATCTGATGTATAGTCATATGTTTTGATTAAAGTACCATAGGTGTCATATATGGACATTTGATTTAATATATATTTTTTATCAATGCAGTTTATAGTCCATAAACCTAAAGCAAATTTATATGGCTGCTGCTGATTTGCATAAACAAAATTATTGGGACTTACTATAGTCTTTCTATCTAAAAATTGATAGATTTGAATATTTATTGATTTAATGCTGTTATTATCGATTTCATCTGCAATTTGATTATTATCTGTTGTGCCAATATATCTCCAGTTATCGGTATTCCCACCTGGTAAGCTGGTTTTAGGAACCTTTGGTAGTATAGATTTTATATTTGAATTATTGTTTATACTAGAAGTGTTTTGTTTTGAAGTTGCGCAGCTAACGATTAGATTGCCGATTAGACAGGCATAGAAGAGTTTGAGGAGTGTTTTTTGCATAATTCAAGCTTCAATCTATCTTAGGGTTTGAAACAGTGTAGGTGTCGTTTTAGTTAAACGACACCTTTTACTAATTACAAATAAGATAATTATTTCTTTTTCTTAGCAGCACTTGAAGCTCCAGCAACAGCTTCTTTGAAAGCTTTACCCGCTTTAAATTTAGGCGTGGTAGTTGCAGGAATTTTAATTTCTTTACCAGTTTTTGGGTTACGACCAACACGTGCAGCACGTTTAGCTGTAGAGAAAGATCCAAAACCGATTAAAGTTACAGAATCTCCTGATTTTAAAGAACCTTTAATAGCAGCTATAAACGTGTTTATAACATCTCCAGCTTGAACTTTAGAAATCTTCGTCTTTTTAACAATAACATCTATTAATTGAGCTTTATTCATAATGTACTCCCTAAAAATTTAAATATATCGAACACAATGAAACCCACTAAGACATACTTATACCAAATAATTTGGGTTATGTCAATGATTTTTCAATGGGTTTCATAAAATATTTTGTAACATATTGATTTTACAAAGAATATTTTTTTATAAAAAATCTATAAATTTCAATGATTTCGCAAAAATCTGAAAATTCATTACCAATGGTTTTATTATAAATCAGGTTGGTAAAATCCAAAATTCAAAGATGATGAGTGCATGTATTTAATTAAATTAAAAGGAAGCAGCTACTTCCTTTTAAGATAAAATTATTGGAAAGTAAATCCTGCAGACATTTGAAATCCAAACGCTGTTGAAGGAACTGAGGTTATATTATTGTTGAGGATAGCTACGGACTGTTGACTATAACCACTATAATTGGTATAAAACACATTAGCACCAAGCTGTAGCTTTTGCCACGGGTTTAATTTTATACCAAGGGTAGTAGTCCATTGAGTATTTGAAGCTGAGATTGGGCTTACAATATAGCTTGGATCGCTTAATGCATTCAAATTATAATTAGTTTGATCCATATTAGCAGCAACTAATTGGTCAAGGTATACATCAATATATTTATTTATAGGGAGTTCCACTCTAAGTCCACCACCTAAAGTATAGAAAAAGTCGTTAGTTACATTTACCTTAGTATAACCACCAGCTACGCTATTAAACATTGTTAGGTTTGCATTTTTTCCTAGAGTTATATATGGAACCAATGCAAAAGAATCGGTAATCGGGAAGTTATAACCTACTTTAGCATTTAGAGTTTGTAAATAAGGGTATGAACCAAGAGGTGAGCCACCGCCATTATTCGGTGAGGTTGTTTGAGTATAAGTTTGCGCAACCCCAGCATTAAAATCAAGCCATAACCCTATATCAAATAGCTTTTCCACTTCTAAGTTTAGTGTAGTAATGCTAAATTGGTTTGCATTACCATTGCTTTGGCTGGTATTAAAATTACCATTTTGGTAGTTCATTCCAAACCCAATTTGATTATCAAAGCGTTGGAAATTAGTATAATCAAAATCAGCATAAGATAAGACTGCTGCACTTGCAAGAATTGTGCTTAATAATGTTTTTTTCATATCAAATCCTAGTTCCTCGTTAATTTTAATTACAGATAACATTGCAAATAATGGTATCTAAATATGTGCTAAAAGTTAAATATTTTATTGTTGTAATGTGAAGGAAAATCTACCTGATTGTGGAACAAAAAATATGATAGTTGCATTAAAATCACCAGTAAAAGTTTTACTTGCTTCATCAAATGCGCAGTTAGTTAGAATCACATCGTGTGTTGTTATAGGGATTCCAGCTGCAGTAGCTGAAAATGATGGGTTGCTAATGCAATTGGTATTTCCTTGCCCCATATTTATAATGTTCCCTGACAGTTTGCCCTTACTAGCTCTAAGATCTTGCAATTGAGGAATGATAACATTAGCCATGTCGTTTATTATTGTTGTTTGACTCGCATCAGCACTATCTACAGTACCTTTACTTGATGTTAAGAATCCAGAATAATTACCATTTGGTAGGTAATTAGCAAAAGCCATAGAGAAAGAACCAATTGCACATAGAGATAATAATAATTTACGCATATTAAGATACCTTTAAAAAATAATTATTTTATTAAGTTTATTGTAAATTAATGAATGATAGTTACAATAAAAAAAGAGTATAAACTGCTTAGCAGTCAGTATTATATCCATATCCTAAAATCTTTGTCAAGTTAATTGTTTATTGCGGCGCACAAGCTCAAAGCTCAATTGTATCCTTGATATTAGTCTAAAAATTTTAAAATTGTGTGGGCTAAAACTTCGGGGTACTCAATCTGGCTAGCATGTCCGCCAGGAATGGTGGCAGTTTGGCTATTTTTGATATGTTGTGCAATTTCATTATTTAGATATGGTGGAGCAAGTGCATCTTCTTTTGAAGAAATTACTAGTGTTTGATGGGTGATTTGCTCTAACTCATTTCTTAAATCACAGTTTACTAAAGCATTAATCTGTCTTAGATGGTCATCTACATTTTGTGGGTTTGTTTCATTAAGGCTAGCGTTTATAAAAGATTGCATGTAAGTATCATTTTCTAGAAATTGACTAGAAAGTATCCAAGGTAGGAACATTTTTATAATCTCTACTTTCGGTAAATTATTTTTGCGCCAGAGGTTATTCTGATTATTTAATAAATATGATATTTTTTTAGGAGTATAAGCTATTGCATTAATAGCTATTAATTTATGAGTTATATCTGGGTAAGATATGGCAAATTGCTGTGCAATACTACCGCCCATAGAGTGCCCTACAATATGTGCTTTAGTAAAATTTAAGTATTTAAGTAGCCTATAGCAATCATTAGACATCGTGCTTATGCTAAATGATTGCCCTTTATCAAGAGTTTGCCCAACAGCTCGATTATCAAAAACTATCACCTTATGTTTTTGTATTAAGGTTGGGATTAAAAAAGACCAAACTTTATGATCACATCCAAGACCGCTAATTAATAAGATTACTTCATCAGCAATACCATATACTTTATAATTGATGCTAATATCATCAAATTTTGCTATGTCCACTAGTTTTTTCCTATTTTATAGTTTTCGGTGTTGTAATGCTGGCAAATCTGCTCTTACTTTATTGATAGTGCTTTTATTCATTTCATGAATTATAAAGCCTTCTCCATATTTTAGCGTAGTTTTAATGATGCCCCACGGATCAATAATCATGCTGTGACCAAAGGTCTGTCGCTTGTTTTCATGGAGTCCTGTTTGTGCTGAAGCAATCACATAGCATTGGTTTTCAATTGCACGTGCGCGCAATAATATTTCCCAATGAGCTTCTCCAGTTTTTTTGAGGAATGCTGCAGGAATTATTATCGCATCCACTCCTGAGATCTCACGAAATAATTCAGGGAACCGTAAATCATAACAAATTGAAAGCCCAAAGCTAAAGTTATCTATATTAAAGGTTACAATATCTTCTCCACTTAGGAATAAATCGCTTTCATCAATTTTTTGTTCTAGTCCATCAAAGCGGAACAAGTGTATCTTATGATAATAACACATCATTTCACCTTGTGGATCATAAACAATTGTAGTATTGTAACATTTGTTATTACCTTTAGTCTTAATCGGAATAGTTCCAGCGACTAAGTATATTTGATATTCTTTTGCTACTGCTTTTAGTTTGCTTTGGGTTTTACCTATTCCAATTTCTTCTATAATATCTAAAAAATCTTTGTCTCTACCCTCTCCAATCCTAATAAAGAACTCTGGCAGTACTATAAGTTTCGCTCCATCTTGGGTTGCTTTTTGTATTAGGCTAATTGCAGTATCCAGATTTTGTTGCCATTTGGTCGTAGATGTCATTTGAATCGCTGCTACTTTTAAAGTATCCATATTCGTAATCCTCCTATTGTCCAACGGTTGAATTTATATTATGTTGTATCTGTTTTGATGCACTAATTTGTGTTATATTGGGGTTTTTCACACTGCCTGTAATATGAAAGCTAAAGGCAAATAATTTATTTACAGGGTTACGTAGTAAGATTTCAGCTATATAGGTAGCAATGCCAACTAGAGGGTTGAAAGTTATAATAGCAGCACCAACTGCAACGCCAATTCCAACATGTGGAGTAATAGATAAATATAGATTTAATTCATTATTATTTAGGTCTATGTAACCTCTAAGACCAACGGCAGCTAGAGTACTTGACATATACAAATACTTTAAATATAATTCATTATTAAATAAATATGCTTTTGCATTTAGAGTATTAAATGTAAATCCATTAGAGAAAATGCTATTGAAGTTGAATTTAGCAAGATTAACGATACTTTGTAAGCTAATAATTCCTATAATGCTTCCTAGAAGATTGCCTGTATCAACTTTTAGAAACTTTCCATTGGTAATATCAAGGTTAATTATAGTTGCAATAGATTTGAGGTTAAAATCAGCAAATGTTCCTCGCCATTGTGTTTGGAGCTGTATAGTGCCCGATCCTCCTTCTAAAATCCCCTCAAATTTAAGATTATTTAAAGACTTACCTAGGTCAGATGTTTTAATATTGGTATTTAGATCTACTAACGATTTTTGAATGCTACAGTTTGCACAATAGTTGGTCCCATTAAAATTTGTTTGTGAGTAGCGACTAATCCATGTGCTGCTCTGAATAATTAAATTAGGTCCTTTAGATAAAATAGATAAATTTAAGCTACCAATATCACTGCCATTATAATAAATTTGTTTCGCATTAATTTTGCTGCTTGGTATAGTTAATGGGGTTGTTTCTAATAGGGAGAAGTTTTGTGCTTTGGTTTTTTCAGTTTCAAATAGTTTTTTAAAATCAATGGATTCTATAGAGGTATTATTTAGCTCGTGAGCATAATTGTTTATATAATTAGTTTTATTATTAATGTGACTCTCATTGCTGTTATTTTTCTTGTAATCATTGGTGATATGCACGTAATTTAAAAACAGATTGAGATTGTTTTCATGTGTTTGATATACTCCGTAGCCATTCATTAAATTACTATTAAGATTAAATGCAATTATATTGGGGGTTATATAGGTTGCAGCATAAGCATTACCTAGGTTAGTATTGCTTATATAAAAATTATCAGTATACAACGAGATACTAATAGGAAAAGTGGAGATATTATTGTGTGCTCTTGTGTATTGCATACCTCGCTGTGAGTTGGCGTGTTTATTAGCTGTATTTGTGCTATTTGAAGTAGCGCTATTACTTGTAATGTCATTACGAGTAATGCTATTACTGGTTTTTAACCAGTCAAGAAAATAAAAATTGGTAAAATTAGAATGTACATTTATTAATGCTTGGACAATATCAGTATCATTATTAGGTATGTCACCTATATTTAAGTTAGCTTTTGCTACATTACCCTTATTATTAAGTATAATATCACCTAACAATAAATTCGCATAATTAAAATTAATATTAAACCCATTATTTTGCTGATTGCTAATCATATTAAAAACTAAATGCTTGCTTGTATTGGCTTTTTTATGCAGTGGTTTAGGGGCATTTATGGTTACATTTTCTAAGTCACTTGTTGCTGAGATTTTTTTTAAACCTTGATTGGTTATGTCAATTCTCAATACTGTTGTGGCATAGCCATCAACAATTGGCGCAAATGTCGGTAGATAAAACCGTAAGGTATTATTATAGTTTAGTTTAGTTGCTATAATATCAAAATGAATAATACCATTAGAATTAGTGTTAGCTTTTATTAATGTATTTGCATCTAGTGCATTAGCTGTAATTAGATTAGCCGATACACCATTGTTAGTAAAACCAAGCTCTCCATTAACATTATTTAATACAGGTATAGGTAAGTCAAAGATAATTTTATTATTATTAAATTGATATGTTCCCTTGACCATGGTTTTTTCTGGATTAACAAATGGTATTTTTAGGTATAAATCAGCAGTTCCATCACCAGTTGCAGTAATTTTTTCAGGTAGCTTGGCTATCATTTTGTTAATTGGAGTATTTTTTAGAAAGGTTAGAAAATTCTTAGTACTGCCTGAGGATTTGCCAATTGCAGTTAGATAAGGAAAGTCTGCTGTCATATCTGGAATTTCTGCATGGGCATTTAGGATTTTATTATTGTTAACTTGAGCTTTTGTTGTCGTAATTATAATTTTCTGGTTACGAATCATGAATTTACCAAAAACGTTATCAATGGTTGGCCATCCTTTTACATATAGGAGTTTAGCATTTTCAATATCAGAATCAATATAAAAAATACCTTTGCCATTTTGGAACGGAAAATCATCTAGCCAACCTTTAAGTGTAAGTGAGCAGTGTGTTGCATAACCATCTTTTAATGCCATTTGTAGCCATTGATTTGCGTTATCAAGTTCTGTTGGTAAATAATATCCTATACGAGTGGCCGCCACCTTATCTAAATTAGCATATAGTTCGAGATATCCAGTTGTATTGGCTTTATAAATGTATTTTCCATAAGCGTTAGCATTAAAATCTTTTGCCTGGATTTTAGTAGGCAATAAGTTGAATATTATAGTTTGATCTTTTTGTTTTTGCCAGTTAATTATGCTACTTGCGTTTTTTATTTCATAAGGGACATAAAACATATACTTGTAATTAAGAGTGCTATTTTTTAAGTTTAAATTAACAAGTCCACTTTCTTTATTGATACTCATATCCCCAGAAACATTATTAATACTTGGGATGTTTTTATTTGCTGAATTAATTCCAATATTTGCAAATTTGACATTTAGAGTATAATCAGTAGGATGAAAAATATTGCCATTCCATGAGCTAGTTACTAAATTTAGGTTGCCACTTATGCTAAGATCTTTAGTAAGCGGAATTATAGATATTATATTATTCAAGTTTTTTAAATTAGTATCCGAAATACTAATTACCCCTTGTTTATCAATAATGTAAAATCCAGTAACCTGTTTATTGTTTAATAGATAACCTTCGGAGGTTAATAATCTGAGATTTTGTGCATTTATACTATAGGTGTTGGTGTCTTCATCGAGCTTTATATCAACTTTGCCACCTATATTGGGGAATGCAATAATGCTTTTATTTTTAGCTAAAATATAAGAAAAGTTTTTAATATCAAAATTAGCATGGATTGAATTTAGCCTGCCGTTTTTCATATCAGCAATTAGTGCGGTTTTTGCACTGTATTTATCCATCATTTTAAGCTTCGGTAAGTATTTCCCAATTTTTTTAGAGAATAAATCTTGATCATCATAAGTTTGTACTGTTAGATTTGCGCTTTTCCAGTTTTTATAATTTTCTATTTTCTCGCCACTCCACTTAAGATTGGTAATAAAATTATTCTTATTAAAATTATTACTAATATTTAAGTTAATAGAGTGTTCTCCAAATATGCTATTTGACATATCTAAACTAATATTGTGTAAAGTAAATTGGGGTAAATTATTTTTTTTGTCCCAAAAACTTAATTGTATATTTTGTAGGGTAATTTCTTTTTGTTTTAGCAGCCATTTTTCAAAGTCAAAAGAAGATTTTTGATTTTTGTTAATGTTAGTATTAGGTTCATTAATTAAAATTCCGTTTATTACTATATTCCCATTAGGTAAATATTCTATAGATAAAGCAGAATTTGCAATGCCGATCTTTTTAAATATAAGGCTAAAGTTCCAAATGCTTGCATAGGATAATATCACATTAACTTGTTTGAACTTTATTTGTTGTTTTAGTTCTTTAGAGTTAATTATTGATAAATCATCAAGAGTAAGTTCTGGTAAGTAGTTGTTATTGAGTTTGGTATGAATATTTTTTATATTGACTATAAAGCCAGTCTTTTGCATTATAAATTTTTCAATTCTGTCTTTATAATGATTTAAGCTGATAAACATTATTCCTGTTGTAATCATGGATGCAGTAAAAGCAATTAGGTATAGACTTAGTATAATTATGCTAAGTCTAACTAATAGGTTACGCATTGAAAATTTTATTTTTTGCATATTATGATAAATTCACTGCCATATATTATGATAAAATACCCCTAAGTTAGCTACATGCTTGATGCTTGAAATTTTATAGAATCTTGTCATTGCGAGCATTGTTTAACAATGCGTGGTAATCTCATAAAATATGTTTTGTCAAAGATCAAGGGTTACATGTATTAAGTAAGTATTATAACTTATAATATCAATTTAAATTAGAGATAAATAAAATTATGAAAAAATACCCAGCAGAAATTTTTAAAGCGTACGATATTCGTGGTGTCGTAGAAACCAGCTTAACCCCAGAAGTTGTGGAATGCATTGGTAAAGTTCTAGGTGGTATGGCACTAGAATCTGGAGTTAAAGGGTTGGTTGTTGGTTATGATGGAAGACTATCTAGTCCGATTTTAGCTAAAAGCTTAATTACTGGAATTTTAAGCACAGGATGTAGTGTATATAATATTGGGGAAGTTACGACTCCAATGGTATATTTTGCTAATTTTGAATTAAAAACTTATTCTGGAGTGATGATAACCGGCAGCCATAATCCACCTGAATATAATGGATTAAAAATGGTTATTGATGGAGAAACCCTAGCAACTGATAAAATCCAAGAAATTAAAACGCGTATGGAAAATAAAAACTATATATCTGGTAATCTGGGCCAATATTCTGTAATAGATATAAGTGAAGAATACATTAATAAAATAACATCCGATGTTAAACTTCATCGTCAGGTTTATTTTATTGTTGATAGTGGTAATGGAGTTGCAGGTAGTATAGCGCCTAAGCTTTACCGTAGGATGGGAGCTAAGGTTTTAGGACTGTTTTGTAATGTGGATGGTAATTTTCCAAATCATCATCCAGACCCTTCAAAGCCAGAAAATTTAGCTGATTTAATTAAAGCAATGGATTCTACCGATGCCGAGTTCGGATTAGCGTTTGATGGTGACGGCGATAGATTAGGTGTAGTGACCAAGGGTGGTAGAATTATTTATCCAGATAGACAGTTAATGCTTTTTGCTGCAAGTGTGCTTGATAAAAATCCTAATGCAAAAATCCTTTATGATGTTAAATCAACTAGCTTGCTAAGCGATTGGATTAAGGAGCATGGTGGGCAGCCAATAATGTGTAAAACTGGGCATTCTTTTGTAAAGGCCAAAATTAAAGAAACAGGTGCATTATTAGCTGGTGAAATGTCAGGTCATATATTTTTTAATGATAGATGGTATGGTTGTGATGATGGTGTTTATGCTGGTGCTAGGCTAATTGAAATTTTATCACAAGTAAAAGACCCAAGTGCACTTTTAAATGCATTGCCTAATTCAATTTCAACCCCTGAGCTAAATATTTTAGTTGAGGAAGGGCAGCAGTATAAAATTATAGAAAAGTTACAAAAAACTGCAAAGTTTAAAGATTCGATAGACATTGTAACTATCGATGGGCTTAGAGTCCAATACCCAGATGGCTTTGGTTTGGTTAGAGCTTCAAATACTACTCCAGTATTAGTATTACGTTTTGAAGCTAATACCGAAAGTGGCTTAAAAAGAATTCAAGAACAGTTTAGGAAGATATTAAAACCATACGTGGATAATATTACATTTTAACATAACTGTGCATTTATAAGCAGTTCATTTAATATATACTCGAAGTATTTAGATTCAAAGACGATGAGTATAGGAAAGTTTCAAGATGTTCAAAAAGTACGCAACACATATGATTTTATTAGGTGTGTTTTTAGCTATAGTGTTGGGTATTCTTACTCCAAGTATTTTTGCTCCAATTAGTTTTTTAGGTGATATTTTTATTAATTTGCTTAAGCTTTTTGCTTTGCCATTAATTTGCTCTGCTTTAATTGTTGCAATTGGTGGTATGGGTGAGAGTATGGGGAAGTTAAAATCCTTAGCAAGAAATGCGGTAACCTATATGTTACTTAGTGAGTTTATTGCGGTAACGATTGCATTAGTTTTATTTAATATATTCAAGCCAGGTCTGGGGGTAAATCCTAATTTAATTTTGCATGGAGCTGCTTATACAGTAGAAACTAAACCTACGTTAAATTTATCTAATTTTCTATTATCTATTGTGCCACATAATATTTTTGATTCTTTAGCTAAGTTTGAGTTGTTACCAGTTGTTATATTTTCTATTATGTTTGGCATAGGTTGTGCGGTTATCAAAGAAAACGGAAAACCAGTTGTAAAATTATTTACCTCTATTCGTGATATTTCTAATGCTTGCTTGCATGGAGTAATGTTTGTAGCACCTATAGGTATTTTTGTATTAGTAGGTAGTGGCGTTTCTCAGTCTAATGCTGCAGGTAACCTAGCTAGTGATTTTAAAGCATTATTAGGCTTTGTATCTGTATTATTTATGGGGCTTATTCTTCATGCATTATGGCAGTTTATTTTAGTTGTAGTATTAACTAAACAAAGCCCACTAAAGGTAATAAAACAAAGTATTCCAGTATTTTCAACTGCTTTTGCGACCTCAAGTTCTATTGCAACATTACCAATTGCAATGGAGACTGCAGATAGTTTACAGGCTGATTCTAATGCTACAAGATTTATGTTGCCTCTTTGTGCTTCAATTAATATCGGTGGAATGATGATGTATGAGGTTGCTGCTGCTTTATTTTTCTCCCAGGTATTAGGAGTTAATTTACCGATAGAGTATCAAATATTAGTAGCTATTGCTTGTATTTTGGGTGGAATGGCAGAAGGTGGTATTCCTGAAACCAGTTTAGTAAGTTTAGTGGTGGTATTTAGAATTGTTAATATTCCGTTATCAGCAATAAGTATTTTATTGCCATTGGATAGAATTATTGATAGGTTCAGAACGATGGTCAATATATTTGGCAATGTGTGTGGGGTAGTTATAGTGAGTAAATTTCTTAAAAAAGATATTAATAAGGGTAGTAATTAGGTTATGAATGGTTTAGCAATAATACAAAAAATTGCGGTTTATATTATTCCGTTAATTTTCGCAATTACTTTACATGAAGCGGCTCACGCCTATATGGCTAAAAAGTATGGTGATAATACTGCTCAGTTAATGGGGAGATTATCGCTTAATCCTTTGCATCATATAGATCCTTTAGGAACAGTTTTATTTCCTTTGATAGGTATTATTTTGGGTGGGTTTATTTTTGGTTGGGCAAAGCCTGTTCCCATAAATTTTTCAAGGTTACAAAATCCCAAACGTAATTTATTTTGGATTGCTATTGCTGGACCTATTTCTAATTTGGCTCAGGCTTTAATTTGGGTTTTGCTATTAAAGTTATCTTTTAGCATTACTGGATATTTTGGTATGCCATTAAGTTTAATGTCTCAGGCTGGAATTGCTATAAATGTAAGTTTAATGTTATTAAATTTGTTGCCAATTTTACCTTTAGATGGGGGCAGAGTTCTTTATTCTTTACTTCCACCAGCTCAAGCAAATACTTATGCTAGGATAGAGCCATATGGTATGTGGATTTTAATTTTCTTATTATTAATCGGTGGCTTAACTTATGTAATTCAGCCTCTATTTCAGTTTACAGTTGGTTTTATTGTGTCTTTAATTCAATAGCTTGGGTAGAAAAATATGAATAATTATTCGCGAATTTTATCTGGTATGCGTCCAACTGGCAGGCTACATTTAGGGCATTACCACGGCGCAATCAAAAATTGGATATCACTACAGTACGAACATGAGTGCTATTTTATGGCGGCAGACATCCATGCCCTAACAACAGGCTATGATGATACTAAGAATATTGCTTCAAATATTTATGAAATGGTTATAGATTGGCTAGCTTGTGGGGTAGATCCAGCACAGTCTTCAATATTTGTGCAATCTCATGTAAAAGAGCATGCTGAGTTGCATTTGTTATTGTCTATGATAACACCGTTAAGTTGGTTAGAAAGAGTGCCAACATATAAAGATATGATAGAAAAACTTGCACATAAAGAAATCGATACTTATGGTTTTTTAGGTTATCCACTATTACAAAGTGCAGATATTTTACTGTATAATGCAAAATACGTACCAGTTGGTGAAGATCAGGTATCCCACGTTGAGCTAACTAGAGAGGTGGCACGTAGGTTTAATTATCTATATGGTAGAGAAGAGGGGTTTGAAGAAAAAGCACTAGCTACTATGCGTAAACTTGGAGCAAAAAAAGCTAGTCTTTATGAAGAGCTATTGGTAAAATATCAGCAAGATGGTGATGATGAGGCATTAGAAAAAGCACGATTTTTATTACAAGATGCGATTAATTTATCGCATGGAGAGTTAGCACGCCTTTCGGCGTTTTTAGAAAATAAATCCAGGGTTATATTAACTGAACCGCAAGCATTAATAACTAATACCCCAAAGTTATTGGGCTTAGATGGGCAAAAAATGTCTAAATCTTACTCTAATACGATTATGCTCCGTGAAGATTTGGATAGTACCAGTAAAAAAATCAAAGTAATGCAAACTGATCCAGCACGTGTTAGGCGTACAGATTCTGGGGACCCAGCTAGATGCCCTGTGTGGCAGTTACATAAGGTATATAGTACGGATGAAGTCTGCAAATGGGTGGTAGATGGATGTAAGACAGCTGGAATTGGGTGCTTAGATTGTAAAGCTCCGCTAATTGAGGCAATTAATATTGAACAAGATAAATTTAGAATAAATGCTGAGCCATTTTTAAATGATCATAATATGGTGCGTAATATATTAGCTGATGGTGCAGAAAAAGCTTCTGCAGTGGCTTCTAGGACGCTAAAAGAAGTTAAGCAAGCTATTAATTTAGATTATTAGATTTGTTATTGTATAGTTATTACGAAACCTTTTTTAACGGGGTTATTGCAATTCATATTGGTTTTTAATATGAAAACCTATTTTGCAATGCCCCCAGTTATTATTTCTTTACGCCAAAACCTATTGGGATGTAAAGCAAATCTTAGTTTTTCACTAATGGAGAATTGGGTATTGTCAATATAATCTGCAATTATTTCACCACAAATTGGGGCAGTTAGTATCCCTTTTGCCCCATGTGCAGCATTAACAAATAAGCCAGTTAGATATGGGCATGGGGTTTCTATCCAATAATTAGAGTCTTTTGCTAGATCTTGATAAGCTATTTTGAATTTATCATAATTAGCAATAGGTCCCAGTAAGGGCATATAATCTGTGGTGCTTGAGCGAAAAGATACTTTGCCTTGAATATTTGTTGTATCAATGGCATTAGTTATTTGTGGCATAATATCTTTAAAATTGTTGATATTTTCTAAATGTTCAGCTATTTTAATTTGATTGTCCAAGTCTTTAAATTTAAATGTAGCACCAATCACATATGAGTTACCTTTATTGGGGGTAATATATCCATTAGCACATATTATCGTTTTCAAATTATTAAGTTGAGGTATCATGCTCATTTGCCCACGGATTATTCGCAGATAAATCTGGCTAAGTTGGGTAAACTTGTTAATTGCATAAGAATTACATAATACTACATTAGGTGCATAATCAATATTACCAGCAGTATCTTTTATTTGCCAATTAAATTCATCTAATTGGGTAAGTTCATAAATTTCACTATTTGGTTTTATAGTTATATTTGGATGGGTGCTTAAGGTCTTTACTAAGCTTCTTGGGTCAAGCCATAATCCATGCGGGTAAAATAAACCGCTATCACAATTGATTGGTATGCCAGATATCTGTTGTAGCTGTTCTTTATTTAATTGATAGCAAAGATCTTTTGCAAATCCAGTTTGTAAGATTTGTTGTTGCTGTTTAATTTGTTGTTGATTATATGCTAATTGAATTAAGCCGCAGTTATCAAAATCAATTTGTTTTCGCAGTAATTGATTGATTAATTGATGGCTATAATTATATCCAGCCAAGCTTAATTCTAGCATAGGAGTGTCGTTACCAGAAAAATTAGCAAATAATGCACCTTGGTAATTTCCACTAGCTTCCAAAGCTAAGTCATGATTTTTTTCATATATGGTAACAAAATATCCGCGTTTTGCTAAGCTAAAAGCAGTTGCTGCACCACTAACTCCACCACCAATTATAAGTACCTTTTTAGCTGGATTTTGATTTATATATTGATTAAACCATGGGGTGGGATTATTTTTCTTAATCTTTTATTCCTTAAGTAACAAACTGTTTTAATTGTTAAAATTAATTAGTTGACATACACATGTCGTATGTATTATAATACTAGGGTGAAGACATCCTACGCTAATAGGATGCCAGCTTTTATAGCAATCTGTTTAAAGATTACATGCTACGGGGCTTTTTCTTTCCAATTCTAAATCGGAAGCTAGCCGCAAAGTAGACTTCCGATTTTTTTATTAGACATACTAAATACCCCAGCATAACTGAAAACATCTGATTTTCCTATACTAAAATAGTTAAAATACATCGCTTCAGTCAGACAATACCGCTTCTTTGAAGCGATACCGCCTTGCATCACTACAAAGCCACCAATATTATATCATTATTTAAAACAACTCTAGTGCCACTTCCAAATCAACTTAGCATATACTTAAATAAGCTTAACAAACCTGTGATTCTTGAGGTTGTCTCTGTTGGGCATAGAAAAGATATATATGAGTGACATATTGTGAGATAATTACGCCTTATAGCAAGCATTTTTTTAAGTATTATATCAAGTATATACATTAACCCATTATTTAGATTACTATGAAATTATCACAAATTAAACTGTCTGGATTTAAGTCATTTGCAAGTAGCACTACTATAGATGTAAGTGGTAACCTAATTGGTATTGTAGGTCCAAATGGATGCGGTAAATCAAATGTGATTGATGCTATTCGTTGGGTTTTGGGTGAGTCCAATGCAAAACAGCTGCGTGGAGAATCCATGCAAGATGTGATTTTTAATGGCTCAAGCTCACGTAAAGCAATTTCTCGAGCAACAGTTGAACTGGTTTTTGATAATAGTGCCAAAATTATATCTGGATTATGGTCTACTTACGACGAAATTGCAATAAAACGCTTGATTTCGCGCAGTGGTGAATCACAATACTATATAAACAATCAAGTAGTTAGACGTAGAGATATAACTGATTTGTTTTTGGGTACGGGAGTTGGCACTAAGGGGTACGCAGTAATAGAACAGGGGATGATTTCACGTATTATTGATGCTAAAGCTGAAGAGCTAATGTTATATCTAGAAGAGGCATCAGGAGTATCTAAATATCGCTTAAAACGTAAAGAAACAATTATCAAGCTTAAGGATACTACAGATAATTTATCCCGTATAGAAGATATTCGTAATGAGCTAGAAAAACAAGTTACTTATTTACGTGGGCAAGCAGTAGCTACTCAGCAATATCAAAGATTAACCGAAGATTTAAAAACTCAACAAATTTTGTGTATCCTCTTGAAAATTGATAAAGCAGACACCATATTAAAAGAAGTAAATCAAAATATTATACGAGTTAATGCTGAAATTGCACAAGATGATCTTGAAGTTATAAAATTTAATAATCAGTTAAGTTCTCAACTTGTTATAAAATCCCAAAAGGATGAAGAATTAGGAGATCTAACTAATCAATTTAATACCTTACGAACTAATATTGTAAGGTTGGAAGAACGAAATAAAAACCGCTTAAATCTACACCAAAGATTACAACTAGATAAAGATAAATTAGAGCAGGAAATGCTAGAGTTGCATTCTAGCATTGATGAATATAACCAAGTAATCAAGAATACAATTGGTGAGATAACTCTTAATTCTGAAATTCTAGAAGAAAAACAAATCTTGCGGGAAGATAAACTAATTAATTTTGAGCATATTGAAGATGTATATAAACATTCAGCTCAAGTGGTTACAGAGTTTAGTGATGAGATTAGTACAACTAAACATGAGTTAGACTTATTGCGTAATTCTGTTGAACATAAAAAACATCAACTTAATAGTTTGAGTATTCGTGTTAAAAGATTAGAACAAGAAAAAGCAGCCAATACACTAGATTTTAATCAATCTTATTTTTTGATTAAGGATAATATTGCTGATTTGGCGGTGGAGTTAGAGCATATTGAGGTTGAGCGCATACAGGCGAAAGAGTCTAAAGGTAAATTATATGAAGAAATTAATACTAAGACCGCGCAATTGAATCTGTATAAAAATGAAATTACAGCATTAGATTCAAAACTTACTACGATTAATGAACTATTGCAAAAACAAGTTGTATCAGCTTCAGGTTTTGATTTTTTGCAGAGTAACATATCCTCTGATGCTTTAAGATTTTTATGGCAAAATATTGAGGTGTCTATAGGTTATGAACTTGCGGTAGAGGTTGTTTTAGGTGACCTATTAAAAGCTGTGAAGGTAGATAATTTAAATAAAGTGAAAGTATGCCCTGAATCTATTGTTGCTGTTTGGGGTTCTGACATAAAAGGTAAGCCTCATAGATCAGAAAATCAAGTTTTAGATGGTAATGTTTTCTGCAACTTAGATAGCTTTGTTACTATTAAAAATAATGATTTTTGCCTTGTGTCTAGTATTTTAGCGCAATATTTAGTGTGTGATAATTTTTTTTGTGCATTACCTCTTTTGGATTATATTGTAGATAATCAAAAGATTATAACTAAAGATGGTCATATGGTTACAAAAAATTATGTAATTTTTAATGCCAATTCTAGTCAAAATCATATCTTAGAATATCAAAATAAGCTTGCAGTTTTAGAAAGTGAGTTAAACTCCTTACAATTAGAGTATGCAAAATTAGATAAAGAACTCAGCATAAATAATGTACTTTATACAAAACTTGAGCATAATGTTACTAGATTAGAAGAGTTATACACTATAAACCATACTAAAAAGCATAATTTACAGTTGGAACTCACTAAAGAAGAGCAAATCTATATTCAAAATAGACAGTTTCAAGAGCGAGTAACTCAAGATTTAAAGCTGTTAGCTGAAGAAATTAATCATGTACAAAATAGCCTAGATGAGATACAAGTTAAACTTGGAGATCTGGAGGTTGCGCAGATTGGCTTATGTGAAAAGCGGCAGTTTGCTGAATTAAACAAAATAGAATGTGAAAAAGCTTATAATTTATCTAAAACATTCTTAAATGTTATAGATGTGGAGATTAATGACAAACTATTAGACAGTCAGTTATTAAAACAAAAAATTACTAGCCATGAATCTTTGATTAAAGATAAAACAATTTATTTGGAGAGTGCATTAAATAAGATAGAAAGTTTGACTTTAGAGGTGGCTAATTTAATTACTGATACAGAATCTCCAGAGCTAGAAAAAATGCAGCAAGAGTTATCCATAAATGTTAGTGCAATTACAGTGAAAAATACTGAAATTAATGAAATAAGTGCTGCAAATATAGGTTTAAAGAATAATATAAATAAGTTTAGCCAACGAAAAGATATGCTTTTAAACCAATTAAATCAGCAAAAATTAATGCAACAAGAGCAGGTTATTTTATTACAAAACCACAACGAAGCAATACAAGAAATAACTACGGATAACCAATATATAGATGTTGCTAAAACAAAGATAAAAAAAGAAATACGAACAACTGCCGAAATCCAAGTTGTAATAAACGACTTACAACAACAAATTGAGGTATTAGGATTAGTAAATTTAAAAGCAATTGAAGATTTAGAAATATGCGAAGCAAAACATCGAGACTTAAGCTTACAAATAGAAGATTTAATATCTGCGTTAAACTCTTTGGAAGGTGCTATAAAACAGATAGATCAGGAAACTAGAAATATATTAAATACAACATATGCTAAAGTTTGTGCATCATTTGCGGGATACTTTAAAACGTTGTTTGGTGGCGGAGATGCTACCTTAGAGCTTACAGATAAAGATATTTTAAAAGCAGGAATGCAAATTTTTGCAACACCTCCAGGTAAAAAGAATAGTTCAATTCATTTATTATCTGGCGGAGAAAAAGCTTTAACGGCAATGAGTTTAGTCTTTGCCTTTTTTAGCTTAAATCCAGCTCCGTTTTGTTTATTAGATGAGGTGGATGCTCCATTGGATGATACTAATACTGCAAGGTTTTGTAATTTAGTTCAAGAGTTGTCTAATAATACGCAGTTTGTTTACATCTCTCATAATCGTTTGACTATGGAGATGGCAGCTAAGCTTATTGGGGTAACTATGCAAGAAAAGGGTATATCAACCACAGTTAGTGTGGACTTGGTAGATGCAGTTAAACATATTAATGAGAGAGAGAAATGCAATTAAGCAATGAATTAAGTAATCATTTTTTAATCAAAATTCCATCAAAGTACAAGACTCAATTTGCTGGAAGTGTTGTTTATATAACACATCATAATCTATATAGCGGGGCTCAAGGGGTTATTATTAATAAACCAATTAGCCGAACTCTAGTAGATATGTTTAAGAATGTTGATATGACTCAATATGGTCAAAAATGGGGCGATGGTACTTTATATTTTGGAGGATCAGTAAAGCCAGATAATGGGTTTTTTTTGCGTAAAGCGGCAACTGATCAATTAGATGGTTTTGAAATAACTGGAAATAAAGACCATTTGGATGATCTTGTAAAGTCCGATGGAGAGTTATTTATGTCAGTAGGCTATTCGTCGTGGGCTCCATGCCAGTTAGAAACAGAAATTCGCAATAATAACTGGCTTATAATTAAAGGGCATAATGATTTAATTTTTGGGATGGATCCAGTAATTAGATATGATGAAGCTTTAAAATTAGCAGGGGTTAAGAATATTGGTAGCCTTTATTGTGGCGGAGATATTTTTGCATAATCAACAAAATACATGGGTTATGGCCTTTGATTATGGGGATGTTAGGATTGGGGTTGCTATTGCAAATACTTTGCTTAAAATTCCACATCCCATTGCAGTAATAACGGGTAGAAATAAATTTGAGAAATTGGATAAAATTGCTAAGTTAGTTGAAGAGTGGAAGCCCTCCCAAATAGTAGTAGGCATGCCAACTGCTAGTCCAGATAAAGAGTTATTAATTAATAATATTAGAAAGTTTTCTAACCGATTAACAAATAAATTTAAAATTCCATTGACTTTTATTAATGAAGATTTTACTTCAAGTATGGCAAGTGATAAACTAGCTGCACAGTCTATTTATGGTAAGGCACAAAGATCAAAATTAGATACTTTGGCTGCTTGTTTGATTTTACAATACTTTTTTGAAACTATGGATAAAAAACAATAATGATTTTTGATAAGAAATTTGATGTTATAGTTGTTGGTGGTGGTCATGCTGGTACAGAGGCATGTTTAGCTGCAAGTAGAATGGGTCTACAGACGCTATTAATTACCCATAATATAGAAACTTTGGGACAGATGTCGTGTAATCCATCCATTGGTGGAATAGGTAAAGGGCATTTAGTAAAAGAGATTGATGCTTTAGGTGGGGTAATGGCTTTGGCTGCGGATCATGCAGGGATTCAGTTTCGTACTCTAAATGCCAGCAAAGGAGTTGCAGTTCGAGCAACTCGAGCTCAAGCTGATAGACTTTTATATAAAGCATATATCCGAGAGGTATTAGAAAACCAGCCAAATCTAACTTTATTTCAGCAAGCTGTGGATGATTTAATTATTGAGAATAATAAAGTATCTGGAGTTATTACGCAAACGGGTATTATATTTAAAGCTAATTCTATTGTCTTAACTAACGGTACTTTTTTAGGTGGTAAGATTCATATTGGTTTAAAAAATCATGCTGGTGGTAGAGCTTCGGAAGAGGCATCGATTAATTTATCTAGTAAATTACGTGATTATAATCTACCAGTTGGGCGGTTAAAAACAGGTACTCCACCACGTATAGATGGGCGTACAATTAATTTTAGTGTTATGGAAGAACAACCAGGGGATAACCCGCTGCCTATCTTTTCATTTCGTGGTGCAAGAGCTCTTCACCCAAGACAAGTATCTTGTTTTATTACCCATACTAATATTAAAACCCATGATATTATTCGTGGTGGATTAGATAGATCACCAATGTTTACTGGTGTTATTGAAGGGGTGGGTCCTAGATATTGCCCATCAATTGAGGATAAAGTAAATCGCTTTGCGGATAAAGATGCTCACCAAATATTTTTGGAACCAGAAGGGCTAACCACACATGAGTTTTACCCTAATGGTATATCTACTTCTTTACCATTTGATGTGCAGTTAAGTTTAGTACGCTCGATGAATGGCTTAGAGAATGCTCATATTTTGCGTCCAGGTTATGCAATAGAATACGATTATTTTGATCCAACTTATTTAAAATCTAGTTTGGAATCAAAGCTAGTTAGCGGGCTATTTTTTGCTGGGCAAATCAATGGTACTACTGGTTATGAGGAGGCGGCAGCTCAAGGACTTCTTGCAGGAGTTAATGCTGGATTATATGTAAAAGAAAAAGATGCTTGGTGTCCTAAGAGATCAGAAGCATATTTAGGGGTTTTAGCTGATGATTTAATTACTCGCGGTGTTACTGAGCCGTATCGTATGTTTACTTCTCGTGCAGAATACCGCTTGCAATTACGTGAAGATAATGCAGATTTACGTTTAACAGAAATTGGGCGTACATTAGGTGTTGTAGGTGATGCACAGTGGGATTTGTTTTGTCGCAAGAGGGATAATGTTCTTAATGAAATTGAACGCTTAAAAACTATTTGGCTTCATCCAGGCTTAGTTGAGGATAAATTAGCTAATGAAGTTTTTGGGAAACAGCTTGAGCGTGAGTATTCGTTGCATGACTTATTAAAACGTCCAGAGATAAAATACACTGATTTAGTTAAATTGCCTAAAGTTGGTGATTATTTAGTTAATGAAGTAGAGCAAGAGCAAGTAGAGGTGCAAATCAAATATGCGGGTTATATCAAAAGACAGCATGAGGAGGTTGGTAAGCAAGCATATTTGGATGATATAAAACTACCAAGTAATGTGGATTATACTAAAATTAGTGGTTTATCTAGCGAAGTAATACAAAAGTTAAATAAATTTAAGCCAGAGAATTTAGGGCAAGCATCTAGGATTTCGGGGATTACACCAGCTGCAATTTCCTTGTTACAAGTATATTCCAAAAAGGGATACCCATTAATTAAAGGTGGTGAATGAAAAAAATAATTAAAAAAATTAAAGTGCGTCACATAAAGCAAGTGTTGATTTATGGCTTGGTTGGAGTTGCCGCATTAGTAACACAATTGGTTTCATATCTATTCTTATGTAAGCTTAATATGTATCCATTATATGCCAATTTTACTGGTGGTGTTTTGGGGGTTTTGGTTGGCTATAAAGGTCATACTAAATATACCTTTGAAAGAACCCATAAATTTTCTCATCAAGAGTTTATTAAATATATTATAACTGCAATAATAGGGATTTTAATTAATAGTCTTGGAGTATATATATTAGTTAATGTATTAAAGTATAGCAGTAGTGTTGCCGTATTACCTATGTTAGCAACGCCTGGCATTACTTTTATTATTAATAAATTCTGGGCTTTTAAATAGTATAGTAAACGTTATTGCGGGGGGTTTTAAAACCCGTGGCAATCTTTCTCTTATAAGCATTTATATAAAGTGGTAAGTAAAAATGGTTAAATATTGGTTAATGAAATCTGAGCCATCAGAATGTAGTATTGATAGTCTTGCACATCTACCCAAAAAAACAATTGAGTGGTTTGGGATACGCAATTATCAGGCGCGTAATTTTATGCGTGATGAGATGAAGCTAGGTGATTTAGCATTTTTTTGGCATTCCTCGTGTAAGGAGCCAGGTATATACGGAATAGTAGAAGTATCTACCGAGGTTCATCCAGAGACTACGCAGTTTGATTTAGAAAGCGATTATTACGATCCAGCCTCAACAGCAGAAAATCCTCGGTGGTGGTGTGTAGATATTCGATTATTCAAAAAAACTCGGTATGTTTCGATTAAAGAACTTAGGGAATACCCAGAGTTATCTGATATGCAAGTATTAAAAAGAGGCAACCGCCTTTCAATAACTAAATTGACTAAAACTGAATGGGAGTTTATTAATAAACTTTTGTTACAGTGAAGCTAAAAAATCTTGAGTTTATGATTAAAAATTTGTTTTAGATAGATTTAATTGTTAATCTTTACATAAACTATATATCCAGCAAGCTCATGTAGTAATTGCGCACAATCTAGCATGGTGTTTGCATTGGGTATAAAGCTTGCGATAGTGACCTTGCTCGTATAATGCCCCATATAATCAGTTGAGGCGGCAACAGCATGAATATTGTACTTATTAAATAATGCTATAGCACGGGTGGCATGAAATGCTTGGCTTACAATAGCAACATTATTAATATTTAATGGTTGAAGCATTTGTGTAACAAATTTAGCGTTTTCATTAGTATTACGTGATTGTTCTTCAATTAGGATTGGATTCTTAATATTAAATGTTGTTTGTAGAGTTTCTTTCATTATTTGCGCTTCTGAGTGATTTCCTGCTGAGGCTATTCCGCCTGATACTATCACCAATTTTTGTGGGTTTTGCTTAGCTAAAAATGCAGCATACTGTAATCGCATTAATGTCCAAGAGTTAAGGTTAAACCCTTCTGGATATTCATAAGCATTAGTTTTTACCCCGCCCCCTAATACAACAATTGCTTGGCTTTTATTTAGTTCATTTAGGGTTATTTGTGGCTTTTCAAAAAACCCAGAGAATGAATATACAAAAAATGGCGTTGCTTGTATATATAATAAAACACAACCAGTTATTATAAAAAATTTAGCTACATCCTGATATTTTTTTAAAATAAACACACCGATTAGTATTATTATAATAGCATTTAATGGAGGCAGTACAAAGCTTTGTAATATATGATGTATTAAAATTAATGACATATCAATGCTCACAAAAATTAGAACTTAGAATATATATATTGTAGTACAATTACGTATTTTAAGTAACTACTTAGGCTATATGAAAAATATCGTCATTGCGAGGCATACTGCTTTAGTAGAATGCCGTGGCAATCTTTAATGGGTTATATAAAATATAGATTACCACGAAATCTTATGATTTCTCGTAATGATACTTAAGCAGTAACTACTCAGGTATTATTTTATATTAATTAGAAAAAACAGGTATTCTTTTTTTTTGTTGGAGATTAAGAAATGACAAAAGTTGCTTTGGTGACTGGTGGTATGGGTGGCTTAGGTACGGCAATGTGTAAAGCATTAGCAAAAAGTGGGCATACTGTGATTACTACATATTTATCTAATGATGAAAAAGCTAAAAGTTGGTTAAAACAAACAATAAAAGAGGGCTTTACTTTTCATGCTTACAAATGTGATGTTTCAAAGATTGATGAGTGCGAAAAAGTAGTTCTTAAGATAAAACAAGATCTGGGAAATATTGATATTTTAATTAATAATGCTGGAATAACTCGTGATGGAAGTTTAAAAAAGATGACTAAAGATGCATGGGATTGTGTATTACGTACTAATTTAGATAGTTTATTTAATATGACTAAACAGGTACTTGATGGAATGCTGGAGAAGTCGTGGGGTAGAATCATAAATATATCCTCAATCAATGGACAGAAAGGGCAGTTTGGCCAGTCTAATTATTGTGCAGCAAAGGCTGGGGTGCATGGGTTTTCTATGGCGGTTGCTCAAGAAACAGCAAAAAAAGGTATTACAGTAAATACTATTGCTCCTGGGTATATTGCAACCGAGATGGTGATGTCTGTTCCAATTGATGTACGTAATAAAATTATTGAGGCAATTCCAGTGGGAAGATTGGGTAAGCCAGAAGAAATCGCAGAGCTGGTGAATTATTTGGTATCAGATAATGCTGCATTTATTACAGGCAGTGAGATTGCAATTAATGGTGGTCAGCACATGATGTAATGCTTATTAGGAATAATATAAAAATGGGAAAAAAAACAATAATAGATGATGATTTGTTTGCAAAAATTGCTGTAGTTAACAAAGAATGGTTTAATAATTTATTGGCAGAAGACAAATTAGAGAAGCCCCCAAAAAATAATATGTTCATTGATATTTATAAACAATTTTTTGAGCATAGTAAAGAATATCTTGAGTCACAGCAAAAGTTTTATACTGAGCAAATATCTAATTGGGGAAATGTTTTTAAGGGTAGTGGCTACCAAGCTGAAGAGATATCAGATAAAGTGGTTGCAGATAGTAGGTTTTCTGATGTTGAATGGGAAAATAATCCATTTTTTGCATATTTGAAAAATAGTTATTTATCTACCTCGCAGTATTTGCTAGATACAATTTCTAAATCGAATATGGATCAAATAGATAAGAGCCGCTTTTTGTTTTTTATGCAGCAGTACTTAGATGCAATTTCTCCGACTAATTTTGCATTAACTAATCCAGAGGTAATTAAAAGTGTGGTAGAAACTGGAGGTGCATCTTTAGTGGGGGGTATGAGAAATATAGTTGAGGATATGAAAAACGGCTATATTAATATGACTGATTCTGCAGCATTTACCGTAGGTAAAAATCTAGCAATAACAAAAGGCAAAATCGTTTTTAAAAATGAGTTAATTGAGCTTATTCAGTATTCCCCAACTGATACCTCAGTTTTTGCAACCCCGTTATTAATTATACCGCCTTTTATTAATAAATATTATATTTTAGATTTGCAGGAGTCTAATTCACTTGTGAAGTATTTAGTCAAGGAGGGTTATACTGTATTTTTAGTTTCTTGGAAGTCTGCAGATAGCACCATGACTAAATTTAAGTGGGAAGATTATGTTGAGTTAGGCGTTATAAAAGCCTCAGAGGTCGTAAGTCAGATTACTAAAGTTAGCAAAATAAATACCTTAGGGTATTGTATTGGCGGTGTGATTTTAACTACAGCATATTTAGTAATGCAAAGTCGAGGCATTGATAGAATTAATAGTATGGCACATATAACAACTATGCTAGATCACACTGAGCCAGGGGATATCAAGTTTTTTATTGATAGAGATTTGCTAGCATTAAAAGATGCACAAAAATCCTCTGGGGGGATTATCTCTGGTAGAATAATATCTCAGACCTTTTCGGCTCTTAGAGCTAAGGAACTAGTTTGGAACTATTGGATAAGTAATTATTTATTAGGCAAAACGCCTCATCCATTTGATATTTTATATTGGAATAATGATGTAGTTGATTTGCCTTTACTAGTCCATTCTTTTTTACTTAAGGAGTTATATCTAAATAATAACTTGGTAAAAGGTGGTTTGAATATTTGTGGAGCATTGATGGATATTTCTAAAATTCAATGCCCAATGTATTTATTTGCTGCACAAAAAGATCATATTGTGCCATGGCATTCTGCATATAAGACTTTAGATTATGTTACTTGCAATGCACGTTTTGTTTTGGGAGCCTCAGGGCATACTGCAGGAGTGATTAATCCAGTAAGTTCAGATAAACGAGGTTATTGGGTAAATGATGTTTTAATGCATAATCCAGAAGATTGGTTTAAAGATGCGGTGGAGATGTCTGGTAGTTGGTGGAAAGATTTCAGTATATGGCTAGCTAGGTATTCTGGTGATAAAAATACAGCAACAAAAGCTCTGGGTAATAAAAAGTATAAGCCATTATACGATACGCCTGGTGAATATGCAAAATCTAAAGCAATGAGTATCATTGAAGCACAAAGCACCTAGCTTTTATTATAATACCAATTCCATTTTTTAATTATACGCGATGCTTACTTCTCATTGCGAATAAGCCAAAGGCTTATGTGGCAATCCCGTATTATTTAGTCTAATTAAATCTGTAACTGGTAGAAATATTACTAAAAACAAAAATTGGAGGAGTAAAAACTGTAGTACAATTATGCTTTATACTCCAAATTCGAGGTTGCAAAATGAATAAAAACATAGTGATTGTTGCGGCAAAACGTACCGCAATTGGTGGTTTTTGCGGCTCTTTGTCTAAAATCCCAGCACCAGAATTAGGTGGTGTGGTAATTAAAGCACTTTTGGAAGAGGTAAAATTAAATCCAGACTTAGTGTCAGAAGTAATTATGGGGCAAGTGTTGACTGCTGGAGTTGGGCAAAATCCAGCACGGCAAGCAGCAATACAAGCTGGATTACCAAAAGAGACTCCAGCATACACGATTAATCAAGTTTGTGGTTCTGGGTTAAAAGCTATACATTTAGCAGTTCAAGCCATTAAATCTGGGGATGCTGATATAGTTATTGCTGGTGGACAAGAAAATATGTCATTATCTCCGCATTTACTTAATGGAGTGCGTGATGGTATTAAGATGGGGCACAAAACTTTTATTGATTCGATGGTTCATGATGGCTTAACTGATGCATATAATGATTATCATATGGGAATTACAGCAGAAAATATAGCAAGTAAATACGATATATCCAGAGTAGATCAAGATATATTTGCAGCTGCATCACAAAATAAAGCCCAACGTGCTATATCTGAGGGCAGATTTATAGAAGAAATAGTTCCAATTTCTATACCACAAAAAAAAGGTGAGCCCATTATCTTTGATAAAGATGAATATATTAAGTATGATGTTACTCGCGAATCTTTAGCTAAACTTCGTCCAGCGTTTAAAAAAGACGGCACAGTAACTGCAGGTAACTCTTCAGGAGTTAATGATGGTGCTGCAGCTGTTATGCTAATGAGTGAAGACAAAGCTATAGAGCTTGGTTATGTACCTTTAGCTTATATTGTAGGCTATTCTTCAGTAGGTTTAGACCCAAAATTTATGGGGTTAGGGCCTATTTCTGCTACAAAAACCACTCTTGCTGATATAGGGTGGAGTATTAATGACTTAGATTTAATTGAGGCAAATGAAGCCTTTGCTGCACAGGCAATTGCAGTAAATAAAGAACTAGCTTGGGATATAAATAAAATCAATGTTAATGGTGGAGCAATAGCTTTGGGGCATCCAATTGGAGCTTCTGGCTGTCGAATATTAGTAACATTATTACACGAGATGAAAAGACGTGGTGCACATAAAGGATTAGCTACCTTATGTATAGGTGGTGGGATGGGTATTGCGCTTGCAATAGAACGTAAATATTAAGAGTAATAAATATGGCATATATAATAACTGAGTCATGTATTAAATGTAAATACACTGATTGTGTGGACGTTTGTCCGGTAGATTGTTTTCGTGAAGGCCCCAATTTTTTGGTTATTGATCCTGATGAATGTATTGATTGCACTTTATGTGTTGCTGAGTGTCCAGTGGATGCTATTTATCCAGAGGATGAGGTTCCTGATGACCAAAAACATTTTATAGCCTTAAATGCGGATTTATCTAAGCATGCTAATTGGACCGCAATTACTGCAAAGAAAGATGCACCTGAAGATGCAGATCAATGGCAAGGAGTTAAAGAAAAATTTCATTTATTGGACTTAAATGGTGTATAACATATAAAAATGGATAAATCTGAAAAAAAATCCCAATTAATAACAATAACAAATCTTCCAGTTGTTGCACATGGAAGTTTAGAAGAATACATTAGATTTGTTAATAGTATTCCGTTATTAACTTCATCTGAAGAATACACTTTAGCAGAAAAATGGCAAAATGACGAAGATATCGAAGCTGCACGTTATTTGGTATTATCCCATTTACGTTTAGTAGTTTCTATAGCGCGCAATTATACAGGATATGGCTTACCTTTAGCTGATGTGATTCAAGAGGGTACAATTGGGCTTATGAAAGCGGTAAAAAGGTTTGACCCAAAACGAGGTGTTAGGCTGGTTACTTTTGCTATGCATTGGATTAGGGCAGAAATTAACGAATACGTTATTAAAAATTGGCGGATAGTTAGAACTGTTACTACTAAGAGTCAGCGTAAGCTGTTTTTTAGTTTACGTTCACATAGAAGTGATATTGGTAATTTGTCTGAGGCTGAGGCTGACAGGTTAGCTGAGCAATTAAATGTTACACGTGATGATATTGTAGATATGAATATGCGTTTAACTGGTTCTGATGTTGGATTAATGTCAGATGAAAAAGATGGTTTTGCGCCTCAAGATTGGTTAGAGGATAAAGCTAGTTCCCCAGAGTATATTCTAGAGAAGAATGCTACTGACAAATTGCACACTGAAGGAATCGAGTCAGCCTTACAAAAATTAGATGATAGAAGTCGTGATATTATATGTTCAAGATGGTTGGCTGATCCGGATAATCAGCAGACTTTGATGGAGCTGGCAAAAAAATATGGGGTATCTGCTGAACGTATTCGTCAGATAGAAGTGCGCGCTATGCAGAAAATGAAAGAATTTTTACAAGAGTATAGGTAGATTTGAAAAAACTAATAAAAATAATTTTAGGTTTAGGAATTATTAGCATATCAGTTCAGGCACAAGCATTTGAATCCTTTGTAATAAAAAATATTCGAATAAATGGCTTACAACGAATTGAGATTGGAACGGTATTTAGTTATTTGCCGGTAAAATCCGGCGATACTTTAAACGATAACAAAGCTAATGAGATAATTCAAAAGCTATATGCCACTGGGTTTTTTAAAGATGTGCGTTTAGAGGAAAAGGATGATACCCTAATTGTTGATGTTATAGAACGCCCGATTATTGCTGAATTAGCTATTACGGGGGATCATGCTTTTGATCATGATAAATTAGTAAAAGCATTAAATGATAATGGGTTAATGAACGGGAGAATTTTTGATCAAGGAGTATTAGATCAAGCTGTTCTTAGTTTAAAATCAGAATATTACAATCGTGGATTATACTCGGTACAAGTTGATTATCAGGTGATTCCACTATCAAGAAACCGTGTTGCAGTTAATATTGCTATTAACGAGGGTATCCCTGCAAAAATCACTAGTATTCAGTTTGTGGGGAATAATTCTTTTTCTTCTTCAAAACTCGCAAACTTAATGTTTTTAACTACAGGTAATTGGTTAAGTTGGTGGTATAAAGATAATCAATACTCAAATGATAAGCTTTCTGGCGATGTGGAAAATATCAAAGCTTTTTATTTAAACCAAGGATATATTAATTTTAAGGTATCATCTATTCAGGTGCAGTTATCAAGCAATAAAAAATCAGTATATATAACAGTTAATATTTCTGAAGGGTCTCGATACCATTTAAAGAACATAAAGTTAGGTGGGGCGACAAAAAGCACCCCTATTGCAGAATTAGAGGAATTGATTACTCTAAAACCAGGGCAAATTATAAGCCAAGAACAATTAAATAAAAATATTGAAAGCATTCGCAATAAACTTGGTGAATATGGTTATGCATTTGCTACTGTTAATCCTGTTCCTAGTATAGATGATGCTACTAAGACAGTATCTTACATAATGTTTATTGATGCAGGGAATAAAGTATATATACGTAAAATTAATATTTTAGGTAATGATAAAACTCGTGATGTGGTAATTAGGCGAGAACTTAGACAAACTGAAGATTCATTATATAATGCAAACAAGATAAAGCGCTCAAAAGATAGATTAAATTTATCTGGATTTTTTAAGACTTCTGATATTACTACAGTAGCAGTTCCAGAAGCTACCAATCAGGCAGATATGAATGTAAAAGTTGAAGAGAATAACACAGGATCTATAAATTTTAGTGCAGGTTATGCTCAAGGTCAAGGAGTCTTATTAGGTGCTGGACTGACTCAATCAAATCTTTTTGGTTCAGGAAAATCAGGCTCACTTAATGTATCAACTAGTGCTTTGAGTAAAAGTGCGGGGGTATCCTTTACTGATCCATATTTTAGACCCAACGGAACAAGTTTAGGCTACGATGTTTACTACAATAACTATACTCCAAATGCAGTAGGAATTAGCCCATATTCAACGCAAACAGTTGGAGCAAAAATACGAACCTCTATCCCAGTATCTGAGTTTGATCGGATTAATTTTGCAGTTGGAGTAGAAAATGTTCAAATAAGCTTGACTGGAAATAACGTACCTTTAAGATTTGTTCAATTTACAGGTCAATATGGTCAGATGGTAGATGATATTCCGTTTTCTGTAGCTTGGGTAAGAAATACAACAGATAGTATGCTATGGCCGACTCGAGGAGCTATTTTTAATGAAACTGCAGATATGACATTACCTGTTATTGGACCTCGTTATTACCGTTTTACTTCGCAGAACTCGTGGTTTTTTCCTTTATCTAAGAACTTAACTTGGAAAACCAATGGGCAATTTGGATTTATAAATTCATATGGTAGTAGCAATGTAGTCCCATTTTACCAAAATTATACTGCTGGGGGTATAAATTCAGTTAGGGGTTATTATTTGAATACTTTAGGTCCACGTGATACTGATGGATCTTCGCTTGGTGGTACACGAGAAGTTATATTATCTAATGATATATTATTACCTGTGCCATTCATAAAGGACGACCATACGGTACGTATGGGTGCGTTTTTTGATATGGGAACACTTTGGGGCGGGGATAGTTTTAATTTAACTCCACAACAAGAGTTTAGAGCTAGCTATGGGTTAAGCTTTACCTGGATTTCACCGTTTGCACCGTTAAAGTTTTCGTATGCGTTACCGCTGTTTAATCAGCCTAATGATAATTTAGAGCCGTTCCAATTCATGTTTGGAGCCGCATTCTAACATTGACTTAGTCTCATTGCTACTCTAGGCAGGCATATCTCGATACACGTGTCTAGAGTAGCAATTTTAACTTTTATATTTTTTAGGAGTACTTACTGTGATGAAAAAAAAACTATTAATTGCAAGTGCTATTTTACTGAGTTCTTTTACTTATGCAAATGATTTTAAACTTGGTTTTGTAGATGTAAGTAAAATTTTTACAACAGCAAAGCCAGCAATGGCATTACAAAATTCATTAAAATCAAAGTTTGATCCAGAGCAAAAAGAGTTAAAAAAACTAAATGATAATTTAGTGGCAGAACAAGCACAAATTAAAGATATAGAAAATAAATCTGGAGGAAAAGATACCGCAAAACTAAATAAATTAGTTGCGCAAGCGGAAAAGGATCAGATGGTTTTTAGACAAAAATATATGATGTTTCAACAAGCAATGCAAAAATCTCAGGATTATGCATCTGCATTGCTTCTAACTAAAGTTAATGATATTTTAAAGAATATTAGTGATTCTGGGGGGTATGATTTGGTTTTAACCTCAACCCAATTGGTATATGCAAAGCCTAAATATGATTTGACTGATCAAGTAATTGAGCAGTTAAAAAGTGTTAATGCGGATGATTTAGTTAAACAACTTAATAATGCAGAAAAACAGCAAATAAATGCTGCACAAAATTTTGGTCAATCTAGATAATGAAAATAAAACTATCAGAACTTATTACAAAATTTGGCGGTAAGTTGGTTGGGGATGATATTGAAATATCTGGAATAGCTCCGACTGATTTGGCTGGTCCTAGCCAAATCACTTTTATAACTGATGCTAAGTATAAAAAAGATTTAAGTGAATGTAAGGCAAGTGCTATAATAATTGCGGAAAATAATGCAGAAGGTGTTGATTTTAATAAAATAATTACTGATAATCCCTATTGGTATTTTTCGCAAGTTAGTCAATTGTTTTATCCTCGTAAAGAGGTTAAAGCGGGTATAAAGGCAACTGTATTAGTAGGGGGTAATTCAATAATTGAAAGCAACCCTGCTATTGCAGATTATGTGATTATTGGAGATAATGTAACTATTGGCAAGAATTGTCAGATTCATCCACATGTGGTTATTGGAGATAATGTAGTTATTGGAGATAATGTTTATATTTATCCTAATGCTACTATTTATGATAATGTGAAGATTGGTCATGGATGTGTCTTTCATAGTGGGGTAGTTTTAGGTTCTGATGGTTTTGGTAATGCGGCAGATAAAAGTAAGCATTGGAACCGAATTCCTCAGATTGGGGGGGTTATAATCGGTAATAATGTTGATATTGGTGCTAACACTACGGTTGATTGCGGTACTTTTACTCCAACAATTATTGAAGACGGAGTAGTAATTGATAACTTAGTACAAATTGCGCATAATGTGCTAATTGGAGCTCATAGTGCTATTGCTGCATGTGTAGGTATAGCAGGCAGTGCAAAGATAGGTAGACATTGTCAGTTAGGTGGTGGCTGTGGGATAACTGGGCATGTGCAGATAGCTGATTATACTGTAGTTGGTGCAGCAACTGGAATCTCAAAATCCATTACTAAGCCTGATTTATATTTTGCTGCATATCCGTTTAGCACTTTTAAAGAGTGGGCAAAAAATGCAGTTCATGTAAGAAATCTTCATGCTATGTATGAAAAACTTAGAACTATGGAACATCAGATTAAAAAACTTGTGGGAGAAAGTAATGTCAATAATTAATACAGAACATCCAATTAACATAATGGAAATTATGAAATACATGCCACATCGTTATCCATTTTTATTAGTTGATAGAGTTATTGATGTAACTCCTGGTAAGAAAATATCAGTAATTAAAAATGTAACGATAAATGAACCATTTTTCACAGGGCATTTTCCTGATTATCCTGTTATGCCAGGAGTGTTAATTATTGAGTCTATGGCACAGGCAGCTGGGATTTTATCCATACTGACACACGGACCTAAAAAAGATAATGAGTTGTATTTTTTTGCTGCAATTAATAATGCAAAGTTTAAAAGACAAGTAATTCCAGGCGATACTTTAACTATTGAGGTAGAGATGATGAAAGTATTACGTGGTGTAGGTATATATAATGCTCGCGTATTAGTAGATAACAATGTTGCTGCGATAGCAGAAATAACAGTAGCAAAGAAAGAGGTATAAGGTTATGGCAATTAATATTCATGCAACGGCAATTGTAGATAAAAATGCAGTAATACATGATGGCGTAGAGATAGGAGCATATGCATTTATTGGTCCTAACGTAGAAATTGGTGAAAACACACAAGTAATGCATCATGCATCAATTGTGGGGCATACAAAAATAGGTAAACGGAATAAAATTTATCAATTTGCATCTTTAGGTGAAGCCCCACAAGATAAAAAGTATAAAGATGAGCCAACTCAATTAATTATTGGGGATGATAATAGCATTCGTGAATTTTGTACTTTGAATGTAGGTACAGTACAAGGTGGAGGCATAACATCTATTGGTAATAATAACTGGATTATGGCATATGTACATATTGCTCATGATTGTATAGTAGGAAACAATATAATATTTGCTAATAGTGTTGCTCTAGCAGGTCATGTGACGGTAAAAGATTGGGTTATATTAGGTGGTGCAGCAGCGGTACATCAGTTTTGCATACTAGGAGAACATTCTATGATGGCAGCAATGACAGGTGTTTCTCAAGATGTGCCACCATATGTTATGGCATTTGGTTATAGAGCCGAACCTAAAGGTATCAACGTTGAGGGGTTAAAGCGCAGGGGTTTCAGTCTTCCCCAAATTGAGAATATCAAACAAGCATATAAAATATTATACCGCAATGGCTTAGCATTTAGTGAGGCAAAAGGTTATATCACTGATTTAGCTGATTCACAAAGTGAGCTAGAGGTATTTGTGGAATTCTTTAAGCAACAAACTCGTGGAATTATTCGTTAAAATATTTTTCCATATTCAAACTCCATATGCGTTGATTAGTTCTTTATGTACTTTTTGTGCACTGCCTCACTAATTTCCTTCATGGGTCTTGAGGCTGTTTGAGTATTATCTCACATAACAAATCTATTTAGAATATTAGTGGAATGCATCTATGACATTAAAAATAGCAATTATTGCTGGTGAGCCTTCAGGAGATATGCTTGCAGCTCAATTGATTTCTACACTTAAAGTACAAAGTGTTGAACCTATTGAGTTTCTAGGTATCGGTGGTGAGCAGATGGCATTGCAGGGGTTTACATCTTTATACCCAATGGATACATTATCTATTGGTGGTTATGGTTTAGATGTTTTAAGTGCAATTCCTAAGATTTATCTGCTTTATCGGAAGGTTTGTACAGCAATTATTGATTTTAAACCAGATGTGTTTATTGGGGTGGATGCCCCAGATTTTAATTTTCATGTAGAAAAAAAATTACATAAATGTGGAATTAAAACGATTCATTATGTAAGCCCTACAATATGGGGATGGCGTTACGAGAGAATTTTTAAGATTAAAAAAACTACTGATTTAATGTTGTGTATTTTTCCAATGGAAGAGGACATTTATAAAAAAGAGAATATCAAAGCTAAATTCGTGGGTAATCCATTAGCTAATAAAATTGATCTTGAGATTAATAGTAAGGTATTTCGTAAGGTTTTACAGGGTTCAACAATAAAAGATTTGGATCTAAATGCTCCGATATTTACTGTTTTAGTAGGTAGCCGAGTTGCTGAGATAAAAAAACTGGCGCCAATTTTTATTGGAGCATGTGGGGTTGTTGCAAAAAAAATCCCCAATGCCTTATTTTTATTTCCTTTTGCCAATAAAAAGATATATGATGCTTTTATATTGATTATGAATACTTTTGATGTATCATTCAAATATCATATATTATTAAATCAGACTAGTGATGCAATTAAAGCATGTGATGTGGGTTTGGTTAAAAGTGGTACAGTATCTTTAGAAGTGGCTCTATGTAAGAAACCGATGGTAATTAGTTATAAAGTATCAAAATTTACTGAGTGGTTAGTTAGGCAAAAGATAAAAATCAAGTATGTTGGGTTACCTAATATTCTCTTAAATGAAGAGGTAGCAAAGGAATTACTACAGGATGATGCAACTGCTGATAAACTAGCCAATGAAATGCTTGATTTATATGAGAATAAAGATAGACAAGAATATATTATAAAGCGTTTTTATGAGTTACATCGTATGTTAAAAGAAAATGATCATTATAAGGCAGCAAATACAATCTTGGAGTTTATTAAAGAAGCTTAAACCTCCGTCATTGCGAAACTTACCATAGGTAGGTTGTGGCAATCTGAAAATCCCACAAAACATATTGGAGTTAAATATGGAAGGTTATATTTGCGGTGTAGATGAAGCAGGACGTGGGCCGTTAGCTGGGGATGTTTATGCAGCAGCAGTTATTCTTGATGTTAATAAGCCAATTTTTGGCTTAGCTGATTCAAAAAAACTTAGCGAAAAAAAACGTCAAGAGTTATATAATATAATTATCAGAGATGCAAAAGCTTATGCAATTAGTTTTGCAACAGTTCAAGAGATTGATAAGTTAAATATTTTACAGGCAACTCTTCTTGCTATGAAGCGTGCGGTGGAAGCTTTAAATACAATTCCCAGTTTAGTATTAATTGATGGCAATAAAGCTCCACAATTATCTATTGAGACTAAGACTATAGTTAAAGGCGATTCTTTAATACAAGAGATCTCTGCAGCTTCAATTTTAGCTAAAGTTACGCGTGATAAAGAGATGTTAAAATTAGATAAAATTTATCCAGAGTACTCATTTGCCAAGCATAAGGGCTATGGTACAGCAGTACATATTGCCGCTATAGAAAAATATGGGGTATTGCCCATCCACCGAAAGACATTTGCCCCAATGCCATCATACATAAACTCTAACATCGTTACATAGATGTTATTGCGAGCAATACAATGTATTGTGTGGCAATCTCCTGCCCTAAATTATTAAATAAAGGTTATATGATATAAAACATGAAATATAAAACCCCAGATTTTGAGAAAAAAATAATATCTCCAGATAGTTTACTTAGTCAATTATCAAGGATAAAAAAAGATGCACCGTTAGTGTTTACGAATGGCTGTTTTGATATATTGCATCGTGGTCATGTTACTTATTTATCTCAAGCCAGAAGCTTAGGGGGTGCAATGATTGTAGCATTAAATACAGATGCGTCGGTTAAGCGTCAAAATAAGGGTGAAGATAGACCAATTAACTCACTAGATAATAGATTAGCGGTAATTGCAAGCTTGGAATCTGTAAGCTTTGTTACTTATTTTGATGCAGATACTCCCTTAGAGCTAATCCAGATGATTAAGCCTGATATTTTAGTAAAAGGTGGGGATTGGAGTATTGAGAATATTGTGGGTCATGATATAGTATTAAATAAAGGTGGTAGCGTACATTCGATACCATTCTTATTTGCAACTTCAACAACTGGTTTAATAAATAAAATCCGTCATGAGTAAAATAATCCAATGTTTAAAGATATTAAGTATTTCTAAAACCTATTTAGAATTAGTCAAAGAATTAAATATTTCTAGACTAGAGTTATTAGAGCTAATTGGTATGATTAACGAAATTGAGCCAGGGTTGATAAATGCTAATGAGCTTAGTTGTATATATATAACACGTGAGGTTGATTGGTTAAATAATAATGAGTTAGATATGTTGTTTTTGCATAATAAGCTACCATTAGTACCTATTACGATATTAGATGAGGTTAATTCTACCAATTCATTTGCATTAGAAAATATTGCCAAATTTACTACCAAATCTGTGATTACTACTGAGTATCAATCACAGGGTAGGGGCAGGTCGGATAAGCGCTGGATAAGTAAAATTGCAACTGATATAACGGTATCTATTGTATATTGGTTTGATGTAAATACTGCATTTGATGTATTACCTTTAGTGGTGGCAGTTGCAATTAATCGCTTATTTAAGGATTTTAAGATACAAACCAAGATAAAATGGCCGAATGATATTTACTCTGCTGATGGAAATAAAATTGGGGGTATTTTGATTGAAAGCAAAATACATAATAAAGAGCGATGTCTAGTTATTGGCATTGGAATAGATAATATAGCAATCCTCTCACGTAATATTTTATTATTTTCATTATTAAAGCATGTAGATAATGTTATTTCTGAGTTTATGATATTTGGATTTAGCTTATTGCGTCAAGAATGGTTAGATAATTGCATACACTATAATAAACCAATTAAGATTCTACAAAATAATATAGTGATTGACACAGGCATAAATACTGGAGTTAATGCTAATGGTGCGTTATTGGTAAGTTCTGATAACAAAACTATTGAATACCATAGCACTAATATCTCATTAGCATATAATTAAAAAAGGAACAAAATTAATGGAACTAGCAAAGACATATTCTCCGAGCGATATTGAGAGTAAATGGTACGATATTTGGGAATCTGAGGGGTATTTTAAGCCTACATATAAAGAAGGTGCGCCTAGCTATTGTATACAGTTACCACCACCAAATGTGACGGGTACTTTACATATGGGGCATGGCTTTCAGCATACGCTGCAAGATGCCTTAATTAGGTATCATCGGATGCGTGGATATAATACACTATGGCAACCAGGCATTGATCATGCTGGTATTGCTACCCAAATGGTGGTTGAACGCAATTTGGAAGCTGAAGGCTTAAAAAGAAAAGACTTAGAGGATATCGCTTAGTTAATTGGGATGTGAGACGTCAAACTGCAGTATCCGATTTGGAGGTTAAGTCTACTGAAGAAAGTGGTAGCTTATGGCATTTTAAATATCCAGTAAAAGACTCAGATGAGTTTATAGTGATTGCAACTACTAGACCTGAAACTATGCTTGGGGATGTTGCTGTTGCGGTTAATCCTGATGATGAGCGGTTCAAACATCTGATTGGACAATCTTTAGTTTTACCATTGGTTGGGAGGGTAATTCCCATTATTGCTGATGATTATGTAGATGTTAATTTTGGTACTGGTTGTGTAAAAATAACCCCCGCACATGATTTTAATGATTATGAAATTGGTAAACGACATAATTTAGAGATGATTAATATTTTAACTTTGGATGGTAATATTAATGACAATGCGCCAGATAAATATTGTGGGCTAGAGCGCTTTGCTGCGCGTAAACAGGTTATTGCTGATTTAGATGCTTTGGGTTTACTGGTTGATACAAAGCCACATAAGTTAATGGTGCCTCGTGGAGAGCGAGATGATGTGGTATTAGAGCCACTACTAACCCATCAATGGTTTATTAATATGGATAGCTTTGCCAAAAAGGGTTTAGATCTGGTAAAAAACGGTGATGTTAGGTTTGTTCCTGATAATTGGCAGGTGATTTATAATCAATGGTTAGAAAATATTCAGGATTGGTGTGTATCGCGTCAGCTGTGGTGGGGGCATCGTATTCCAGCATATTATGATGAGGCTGGTAAGTTTTATGTAGCTAGAAGTAAAGATGAGGCAATTAAACAAGCGGGTACTGATAAGCTGGTTCAAGACCAAGATGTTTTAGATACGTGGTTTAGTTCAGCATTATGGTCCTTTTCGACTCTAGGTTGGCCAGAAGAAACTCGTGAATTAAAGACCTTTTTACCTTCAAATGTTTTGGTTACTGGGTTTGATATTATATTTTTCTGGGTAGCGCGCATGGTAATGTTTACTGATGAGTTTACAGGAAAAGTACCGTTTAAAGATGTTTATGTTACTGGGTTAATACAAGACTCTCAGGGTAATAAGATGTCAAAATCTAAGGGTAATGTTATTGATCCGTTGGATTTGATTGATGGTATTAGTAATGCAGATTTAGTAAATAAGCGCACAAAAAATTTAATGAATCCAAAGCAAGCTGAAAGCATAGCTCGTCAGACTAATAAAGATTATCCGCAAGGTTTTGATGCTTTTGGGGCAGATGCGCTACGCTTTACTTTTGCTTTACTTGCAACTCATGGACGTGAGGTTAGATTTGATGTTAAGCGTATCAACGGTTCGCGTAACTTTTGTAATAAATTATGGAATGCTTCACGTTTTGTGTTAATGAATATAGAGAGTCATCGCGATTTAATTAGTAAAGATGCAGATGTTAGTTCTATGCATCTTGGTATGGTTGATACTTGGATTTTAGCATCTTTGGGTATATTAATTAAGGAGTTAGATTTTGCGTATCAGACTTATAGGTTTGATATAGCAGCACAGAAAATCTATGAATTTGTGTGGAACGATTATTGTGATTGGTATTTGGAGTTGGCTAAAGTAAATTTAGCTAGTTCTGATGTAGTAGTTAGGGCATCAACAGTAAATACTTTATTGCAGGTGTTGGAGTGTATCTTACGTTTAGTGCATCCATTAATGCCATTTATTAGTGAAGATTTGTGGCAAGAAATTGCGGTGTTATGTAGTAAAAAGCATACCTCATCAATTATGGTTGCTAGTTATCCTACACTTGAAGAGTTTGCTATTAAAGATCTTGCTATTAATCCTCAGGTATTGGTTCTTCAGGAGTTAGTTACTGCGGTGCGTAATTTACGTGCAGAAATGAATTTAAATCCATCACTTAAAGTTCCGTTAGTAATTGAGCTTAAGGGTAAATTGGATACTATCCAGGAATTTATTCCGTATTTAGAGAGTTTAGCTAAATTAAGTGAGGTAAAAATAGTCAGTGATCTAGGCAATGAAATTACCTCAATTGCAATTTTACATGGTATGCGTTTAATGTTAGAAGTTGAAGTGGATAAGTCTGTAGAGCGTATTCGTCTGAGTCGTGAAATAGAGAAACTCACTAAAGAACTAGATAAAATTAAAGTAAAATTAGATAATGAAGAGTTTATAAAACGTGCGCCTAAAGATTTAATTGAGCGAGATACTTTACGCGCGGATGAATTATCTGGTAAAATATCGCAGTTTAAAGCACAACTAACAACTTATGTTTAAGTGTTTTATACTCAAACAGGTTAAAGTTCCAATGATGCAAAGTGCGCCGGCCTCCTACATATAGTAGGCAAGGAAGCGCTGCGCTAAATTTGGGGGCTTTAATATGAAAGAGTATCCTGGAGAGATGGCAGAGTGGTCGATTGCACTACCTTGGAAAGGTAGCGTACGGTAACGTACCGAGGGTTCGAATCCCTCTTTCTCCGCCACACATTCATCTAATAGAATCCAATACCATATAATAAGACTAATAAAATCAAGCTATTTGCAAAAATCATTGTCTAGTACAGTCTAAAGAAATCTACCATAATCTAAGCAAAACAAGTATAATAGCGAGTATATTAAAAAATAGATATATGCAAGGATATACTTATGTTGACGGATAGGCTAATAAAATCAAGCAAATTAACTGAAAAAGGCACGACAAAAACTATAGCTGATAGCGGTGGGTTATCTTTATATATTACGCATACGGGTAAATATTGGAGGCTTAGGTATTATATTGCAGGTAAACAGCAGGTAATAAGTTTAGGTCAATATCCAATATTGTCACTATTAGAGGCTCGACAAAAGCAATTAGAAATAAAGAAGCAATTACAAAATGGTAAAAATCCAATGTTGGAAAAGAAAAAAGTTAGTGAGTGGACTTTTGAAAAGATAGCAAAATTATGGTTAGATAACTGGCAGAATAATAAAAGTCAGAGGCATGTAGATACGGTTAAAAGAAGGCTTGAGGTTGATATACTGGCTAAAATTGGGACAACCACAATAGATGAAATTACTACACTAATTGTAGTAAATTTAGTTAAAGATATAGCGTCACGTGGCGCACTCGACATAGCAAATAGAGCCTTACAAAAAATTGGGCAAATATTTAGATTTGCCATTGCTAACGGTTATACAACTACTAATCCAGTATCAATTAAACCAAATGAGATATTACCAACACGTAAAAAAGTTAATTTAGCTAGGATTGATGAAAAAGAATTGGGCGAACTATTGCAAAAAATAGAGGCTTATCAAGGTACGCCTGTTACCAGAATAGCAATTAAGCTCATGGCATTAACTTTTGTGAGAACCAGTGAATTAATCAATGCTAAATGGAGTGAGTTTGATTTTGAGCGTTCAAGATGGAATATACCAGCGGATAGAATGAAAATGAAAACCCCGCATATAGTGCCTTTATCAAGACAGGCAATATCTTTATTAAAAATCTTGCACCATGTTAGCGGTAATGGTGATTACTTATTCCCCAGCGATTTAGATTGCAGAAAAACCCCAACCATGAGTAACAACACTATATTAAAAGCATTAAAAAGAATGGGGTATCAGGGAAGAATGACAGGACACGGTTTTAGGGGGTTGGCTAGTACAATATTACATGAGCAAAACTATAACCATGAGCATATAGAGGTACAGTTAGCCCATAGCCCTAGAAATGCAGTGAGTGCAGCATATAACCACGCACTCTACTTGGAGCCACGAGCTAAAATGATGCAAGATTGGGCGGATTATCTAGATAAAAGGAGGAATGAGAAGTGAAGAGAATTCAGCTAACAAAGCCATGGTATTCATTGGAAAATGCATGTGAGATTCTCACGGATTTAACGGGAGAAAAATATTACACATACGATTTAAGTAAACTTGGCGTTAAAACTCAGTCACAAAAAATTAAGACATCAAATTTACTTGGTGATATTTGTAGAATGGCTGGAATTGATTCACAGTATTACATTTTACGAGAAGACTTACAAGATACAGTAGATAAGTTGTATCAAACTAAGTCAATCAATGTATTATTAGGATTAAAGGAGTACCCAAATCTACCTAAAGAACTTGCAATTGCAAACCAAGTATATTTGGATATATACGTAAATAAAGAGCCACCCACTGGCTCTCATAAAAAACATATTGAAAATTATATAAGAGAACACTATAAAAATCTTTCAGAAAAGGCAATTGAGCGAATTGCTACGATGATAAATCCTAATCCAAAAGGTGGTATAGGGAAGCAAACCTAGCCCCATCAAAACCCTTCATAAATCGTTTGTTATATAAACCTAGCCCCCAAAATGAGTCTAGCTTTCAACGTCTCTTATTACATACGAACTAGTATAGTTATGTCTGATAACCGCAATTAGTGTTGTTATCTGATGTAATTTTGTACTAAGGAAGTATAAACATGTCTGATAGATTGATAAGAATGAAAGAATTAAATGCTACGTTTGGTATACCAACCTCTACTATTTGGGATTGGATTAAAAAGGGTAATTTTCCAAAACCAATTAAATTGGGTGAGCGTTTTATAGCGTGGCGAGAAAGCGATTTAAACGCTTGGTTAGAAGCTAAACAACACCAAACTACAGCTATTCAAAATAATAATATATAGCATTAATACAAATATAGATTTTATTGATAGTTATTATATGATAGTTTTGGA
>JAJTDW010000028.1 GCA_021298175.1 Pseudomonadota bacterium | reverse complement strand
GCTGGATCTAATGTTGTGTTTTACCCATATCCAGCTACTGGTAATTTTTAAACAGTAAGTGTTAGTTATTTCTGCCATCGTAGCAAATATTTTAAGCTAGACTTTTGTAATAATCTACCCTAGTAAACAAACTAGGGTTTTATCATGTCATTACTAATCAATATTTATTAGACTTAAATTGTGGATAAACATTTAAGTTTAAAAATTGTCAAAAAACAAGATTTTACAGCCGATGATCAATCATTTGTTAATCAGGTTATTAATGTAATCAATAATTCGGAACTTATCAATCCAAATAAAGCTATGGGTTTCAAAGATGTTGATTCTATTCATGTTTGTTGTACATCATCTTATGCTAATTTAGTAGGTTTATTAGATAAAAGTTCAATTAAAGGGTTAAGAGATCACGATTTACCCTGTGAAATATTTGAATTCGGTGATGAATATCGCAAACAAGATAAAACAATCCTTAAAAATACAATAGAGTGCGGATATTACTCAGATGAGTTTTTTGAAGCTAATAATTTTGCGACACACCGTGGCTATTTAAAGATTTCTAAGTATCCAATTATTAATCAGACTAGTAACCATATATTAGGTATTGGGTATGAAGTTGATAATATTTTCTTGTTCAATCCTGCAAAAAAAATTATTAAAGACAGTAAAATTAAATTTAGCAGCAGTCACAGAATGAATTTAGTTGATAAAGTAAGTCTATCCGAAATGGAAAAACAAGTCATATATTGGTTTTTGCAAAATTTAAGCGACACAGAAACCGCAAAAATTATTTCAACCATCCAAAAAAAAGCAAAACCAATGTCGGAACGAACAGTTCAAGCACATCTGAACAATGTAAAAACAAAACTTGGGGTTTACAATCGGCAAGAACTTCACGATATTTTACTAGAGCTAGGTTACGGAACATTCATTCCAGAAAGTTTTTTCATAAAACAAACAATGTCGATTAGAGAATTCCAAACCCCAATATACAACAACTAAAAAAATGCCCCGACCGTCACCGGTAGCCTAGCATTGAGAAAAAATGGCTCGGCTATCAACTTTAGAAGCTCGTGGTGCGCTTAAAGCACCCTCAGATATACTCACCTATTACGAGGCGCAACAAAACGGCTTGGTGGTGCGTTTGCGGTGCTCCTATGGCACTTATTTCAAGCGACGTAGAGATATGCCACAAATAGGTCGCTCCGGTAGGGTGTTCGGAACTAACAAATTAATCTGCCATCATGCTAACCAAACAAATCTGCGTGACTTCCAATTGCTACAAGTGTAATGCTTTCTTTTTCGATCTTAAAGTAAACCAACAAATCATCTGGGCGCAAATGTAGCTCCATCATTCCAGAGTAATTACCTGTTAATCTGTGATTACGATACTTCTCAGGTAATGATTTTTCGTTGATGAGTAAATCGATGACTAGGTTTAACTCTTCTAACACCACCTTATCATGTTTGTACTTTTTCATCGCTTTCTTGAATGATGGCTTGTAGAGTAACTCAAGCATTACATTAATTCCTGAATTTGTTTTTTAAAATCTTCAAGTGAAATTTTTTCAGATGGTTCAGCCATGGCTATATCCACCATATTTGGTTTAGTAGTAGATTTTTTCAGCATGTAGCGCACATAGGAACTAACAGACAAGCCTAAATCATGTGCACGAGCTTGTAATTCATGACCTAAGACATCGTCAACAGTAATTTGTAATCTCATGATTCTATCCTTTTAATTGAGTATTAATGAGTTATTATTACTTATATTGAGTAAAATTACAACTAAAACGTGGTAAAGCGGCTTGACGCTTTGGATACTACTTCAGAAAAATCAAAATCTTTATTTGCGGTTCAGTTTTAGAAAATCCGACCACCTACCGCGCTCTAAAAACCTGTCTTAAAATCTCAAATTAAACAAACTCACAGAAATTCAGCATAACTTGTTAGTAACTCTAGGGGTGGGGTTGGTAAGGGTGTAGCTCGCTACCCCTTACACTCTAATGCACCGCAGGTTATTTATTGCCTTAGGGGGAGGCTCGCTTGCGAGGGGGCGAATGCCCCATGAATAACGGCATTTTTTGAGGTTTTTAGTTACACACAGGAGTTATCCCTTTTTTAATACTTTTTTTAATACTTTTTTTAATATATATACTAGGGCTCTAAATATCACTTTTTTACGGTGTTTTTGAGGTGTTAATATCACTTTTTTACGGTGTTAATATCACTTTTTTACGGTGTTGCATTTAAATTTACCAACAGTTTTTATCACCTTTTATTATTTTAGTGATATAATCACTGTTATCACTTTTTTACGGTGCTGAAATGACTGAAAAACCTAAGGTTTTAAAATCTAAAACAAAAAAAGTATATAAATCAAATAAGCTAAATAAAGCTAATTTTGCTAACTTTAATTTAAACGATTATAGAGTTTATTTAAACGCTATCGCTTTAATTGGAGGAGTAACAGCACAAGGCAAGTATGTGCAACCTAACGAAGTACCAAGAGAATACCGCCTATCGGCAATAGAATTTAGTAACCAGTTTAATATAGACATTAAAAATAGTTATCGCATACTCAAACAAGCTACAGACAAGCTAATGAATACTAATGTTAAGATAGAAAAGCCAGAGCTATTTCAGACATGGAAAATCAACGTTTGTGAAAGAGCTGTTTATAATGAAAAAGAGGGGACTATTGACATAATGTTTACAGGCTCGATAATGGAATACCTGAAACAACGCACAAAGAATTTTACTCTCTATAACCTCAAAGAAGTAGCCGACTTAACATCAATTTATGCAGTCCGACTATATGAGCTAATGCAACAATTTAATACTACTACAGGTATGCTAATTCACACCATAGAGCAATGGCGTGAAATGCTTGGAATACAACCAACTCAATATAAACTATATGGACATTTAAAAGATAAAGTATTTAATCAAGCATTAGAAGAAATCAACGAAAAAACAGGCTATCAGATAACCATGACTGAAATCAAAGAGGGGCGAAAAGTTGTCCGTATTCGCTTTGATTTTACTCCTGATAAAATTTTATCAGGTGTTGACTTGAGGTCTGGTGAAATGGTAACTAGGCACAGAAAACCCCGTAAACCTAAAATTAACAAGGAGATAAAAACAACCTCAGAAGCACACCCAGATCAGCAAGAGCTTGAGATTTAAACGAGCGTAGCGGATTAATTGAGTAGTGAGATACTCAATTAACCATTAACAATTAAACCTTTTAACAGAGAAAAGGAAGAATCATGCCACGCATTGATAATTTTATCATCACATTGGATTGTGACTACAATTTAATTTCATTTAATTATGGATTAAACCTAAACCTAATTAAATCTGAACTAACAACACTAAGTGAAAACAAACGATACATTGTTGCCAATGTTTTTGATACGACGTTTTTCATTACAAAACGCAGATTTCTTTTTGATAATACAATTTTATATAATTTTCATTTTGAGAAATTTAAACTAATTAACTTACCCTCAATTAAAAATATTACGTTAAACATCTCTCCAAAAATAAAAAAATCAATCGACATTATTGGCTTTTTTTTACTTCTTGGTTATCAAGAAAACAAAGAGATCATGCAAGCTGTCGAAAAAAATAAAATCACAGTTTTAAATTCAAACTTGCGGTATTGTATAAACCTTATGTTATCAATTTATAATGTTTCAACCAGAAGTCAACTAAGAAAAAAACTTATGCTTAGTCAAGCTAACACAATAATACCATCTTGTCTACTCAAAGGAGTCGCTCCAGAAGAATTTCTACAGCAATTTTTAGTTACATAACGGATTAAAATACCTAGGAATTATCCATAGTATAGCACTCGGGTTTTTAAGGGTGGAACCCTTAAGCACATGATATTTTAAATCATTTCGTAGAAATGTTTACAATATCCCTCGTGCCTGATTTAGGTAAAAGGTAGAGATTATGTTACAACTAAATAATTGTTAGCGATACACTTTAAAAGCAGCTATTTTTAAGGGTCTTATAATTAATTTTCTGGTTAAAATATTTTGATTTTAGGGTTACGCATTGAATTTAAAGGGTTTGACAATTAATTTTAAGGCTAATGCAAGAGATTTTAAGGCTCATATTATTCATTTTATGGCATATCCAACCACTAAATTATAATAAACAATTTAATTTAACTACTCACAATAGAACAGTATTTACCAAACAAGAGCACCGCCAAAAGTGAAAAAGTTAATACAAGATTTTGCAACCCTAATCCAAAAGGATTATATTCAAAAGCATGTGTTTATTACTAAAATGTATTTCTGTACATTTTTGTAAGGATATCTAATGAATACATTAACTATTTCTGATGTATTAAAATTTGAAGAAGCCGCTGATAATTTTATAACCGTAAAAAATATAGAAACTCAGGAAGATAAATTCTTTCGGGTAATGTTGCCAACAATTATCAAACTACGCAACAAAGGTGCTTCAATAATGCAAATTCAAAATATAATAAAAGAGTCAATTAGTATTGAGATTCGTCAAAATACTATCAGCAACTATTACAGCAGATTTAAAAATAAAAAATATAATTCAAAATATCAGGAACTGATTATTGTTAAAAATACTCCGGCACATATAAATACAATCACGAGCGAAGCTGGATTCAACTTAGCAATCATTAATCCCGAAATATATGACTATGCAATAACTGAAAAAGATCTCTTAGCTTTGCAGCCATTCTCACGATTACTCGCTAAACGATATATGTATTGGTATCATTTACTAGATAGCGAATTACTTCAAGGAATAGAACCTAATGTTTTTGATCTTGTAAAGCCAAGCATTGAAAATATTGAGAACTACTTCAGAAACCACTACCTAAAAAGTCATAATTTAATTTGTCGAAAATCTCATCATCTAATTTCTGTTAAGGTATAAATCATGAAAAAAAATGGTTATTCCATAATAGAGCTAATGTTAACACTAGCCATTATTAGCACGTTGACAGTACTTACCTTAAACAGCACTAGCGATATTATAAATCAGGATAAAGCAACTAAATTAGCTAAACAAACTTTGGATTATGCTAAGGTAGCAAATCGGTATATTAAGAATCATTACCAAGAGATTTTAACTCAATCAGCAACTTCATCAATCATTATTAACTGGTCACAAGTGATGCAAGAAGAAAATCAGTCAATAATGACTAAAACTAATTTATTGGGAATGACTCCGTGTATTTTAGTTAAACAATCAGGAAATATGATACAACCATATTTGTATTTTGTGATGCCACCAACTGGCTCTTATACAATTCCTGACCCACAACTTACAAAAATTACAATGTTAAGAATTGGTAGCCAAGCTGGATATTTAAACCAAGATGGCAATATTTATGGACTTTATAAAGGTTGGCAAGTTTCATCCAGTGGCTTCAATTCAGCTATATGTCAGGGTGGAGGGTTAATAACCAATTCACCAGTAATTAATTTATCGTTTATGCAGGATTTACAGGTTCAATTAGCTTCAGATAAGACATTGCACAGACCCGAAGATCAGTCTCTACCATCAGGTGATCCGAATAATGCCAACACAATGACTACTGATTTATATGCTTCGGTAAATAATAGCACCGGTACTGAATCCCCAAACCGGATTGTATTTAATTCAACTACTAATGTTGGGCTTCAGGCTGCTAATTCATATGCAATTCCTGATCCAAATTCAAAGTTCAGATCACCATTGGCTGATAAGAAGAATTTAGTTGTTGTTCGAAGTGGTGAAGATAGAGCTGGAGTGCTAACTCAGGGCGATTTTAAAGCACCAACGTTGCAGCCACTAGCACAACACGCCGTTGGAGAGGCGTGTTCTAAAGATATGATTGGCGCAATGGGGATTCAGGCTCTAGGTGCGGTAACCGATGTGATATTACGTGGTCAAGTACAATGTACGCGAAATGTGCTGTTTTGTCAGGGAGTAGATTCTTCAGGCGAGACACCATGTTGGTTACCCACTAATTCATTAACTTTTATGTTCCATAAAACACTATCTGATTATAGTATTGATTGTTCTAAACAAGTAGCCCCGGGGTTTTTTATTGCGCCTGGGACAGTTCAGTATCGGCAAGGACCAAGTCCAGATGCATTTGGTAATCACGCTAATCATTGTTGCCACTGGGCACCAGATGGCGCTAACTATTCCACTGGACCAGTTGATGCTGGTATAGACGGATTTCTGAATACATACAGTAAAGGTGATCCCTACAATGTGTCGATTTTAATTGGTGAGAAAATAGTTCAAAAATGGGGCGCTTATAGAAACGATTCATTTGAATGCCAATTATCTGATTGCGGTGATCAGTATTCTTATGCACCAGTACAAATTACAACATTTAATTGTACAAATGATACCTCAAACTTTATTTATACCTCACATTAAGCATGTTGTACACTAACTAATTCTAAAGGACTTAAAATGAAATCTAAAATCAAACAAATTATGACTCTTTCACTTGCTGCGATTGGATTAGTTGCTTGCGGAGGTGGTGGTAGTGAAAGTACACAACCAGTAGATCCTAATATTAACATTCCATTGTCTACAAAAATTGTTCCAGCGTCACAAGTTGGCATGACAGATATATTTGAACCTAATAATCAAACATATTTAGACTTTAAACCATATGGACAAAGCCAGTTTTTTTATGTGTATGTAACAAATACCCTCCCTAGACCAGTGTTTGGTATGCTGAAACCTGGGCGTTATAGCTCTGGAGTTGGTTGGAATAATATTGAATCTCAACCACTTGACTCAATGAATTGTCAACAGTATGAGAGTATGAGTAATCCATTGCCAACAGGTGGAACTTGTCGAGCCTTAGTGAATTCTTTTGCTAATTACACTGCAGGTTACCCCGAGTCTATGGTTGCAAATTTTGAATTAGGAGGCTCTGTTATTATTGACAAGCGGTGTATAAATAATCTCTGCGGAGGTCCGAGTATCTACAACACATTCCCCGTGCAGTTAGGGCATTGGATCCTTGCATCAGAGTCCCAAGAGTGGCTGCGTGCCATTTCTTCCAATAAAGGATTTTACACATTCTCACCAAGTGGTAACTATATGTATACTAATACAGACGATGGTGGTGGAGCAGCTAATGCAGGTAATGCAGGCAAATATTTAATAACTTGGCGAAGTGATGGAACACCGTGGGTAAATCTTAATCCGATTCAAACATGGGCTGGACCAAACGGCTCTACATTTTTTAGGGCAGTACAACAGGACGGTACACCAGATTGTACAAACTGTAATGTTTGGGGACAAAATAGTGGTCTGAGTATAACACAATCAATCATGAACTATAACACTGCGCAATGGGTTGCAATTCCAAACTGGAACCAAATAGGCTCACAATATGATGTTGCTAGTAACACATACTTAATTAATGGATTAGATGGTAATTTTTATGTTGGAGTACTCAATTATAAAGTTATTGGAAACACTGCTATTGCAATGAATACAAATGGTAATGATTTCTCTGCTGTAGCTAAGGATGGAACACTTGTTGGTAGTAAAGGTTGTTTGACTACTACGGATGGGATTAACTATACACTTAAACCATTTTCTGGTGGTAAACCAGAATATAGTTCTTGGGTTTATTATGTAGGTCAAAATATTTTTGTTGATGGTCTACGTCTTGATGTAGCAACGTGCACACTGAATAAATATGTAACAACTTCTGCTGGATTTACCGCATATGCTCTCAATACAGAAAAAGGGGTGTTTGATTTTGCTGGATCTAATGTTGTGTTTTACCCATATCCAGCTACTGGTAATTTTTAAACAGTAAGTGTTAGTTATTTCTGCCATCGTAGCAAATATTTTAAGCTAGACTTTTGTAATAAT
>JAJTDW010000027.1 GCA_021298175.1 Pseudomonadota bacterium | reverse complement strand
GATGGTTATGCCTGGAGATAACGTAAGTGTAGTAGTAGAGTTAATATCACCAATTGCGATGGAAGACGGTCTACGTTTTGCTATTCGTGAAGGTGGTAGAACTGTAGGTGCTGGTGTCGTAGCTAAAGTTTTAGCTTAATTAAAGGAATAAATTAAATGCAACAACAAAAACAAAATATTCGTATCCGTTTAAAAGGTTACGACCACGTTTTGATCGACAGATCTGCAGAAGAGATTGTTGAAACAGCAAAGCGCACAGGTGCTGTTGTAAAGGGACCGATTCCTTTGCCAACAAAAAAAGAGCGTTATGATCTTCTACGTTCACCGCATAAATATAAAACATCGCGTGATCAGTTAGAGATTAGAACTCATTTACGTTTAATGGAAATCGTTGAGCCATCAGATAGAACTATCGATGCTTTAATGAAGCTGGATTTACCAGCTGGGGTTGATGTAGAAATCAAACTCCAATAGTTATATTGCTCATTAGCCACGTGTATCACATTATGTGGTACACGTGGTTAACTTATTATTATTTTAAATGTTTCTTTAGTTGTTCGTAAAAGTTTTCATGTTCTCCAAGCGCCATTAAATATAATAAATTTATAGATTCAGAGTAATCGTAAGCTAGTAAATATAAGTGTTTATTAAATTTAAACTTCTGAACTCTAATACCAGCTAAATCTCCAAGTTTTAATTCACCAACTTCAGGGTCAGATATAATTAATTTTATGTTTTCATTGACTATTTCTAACTGATTTTTATGTAATTTTTTATATGTCTGTTTAAATAAACTAGATTGTTTAATCTCCATTATTTATTCATTTTTAAATATAAAAAGTTCTGCTTCATCTTTTAAATGTTTTGCAATTAAAATATCTTTTATAAAGCTAACTGGAAGATCTGGGTTTTCTAAAGCAATTTTACCAATTTTAGCCCAGTATCCAATTTGTGATGAAATCGTTCTGTGTTCTGCATTTGCATGAAGTTTTGCTGTAGTATAAAAACTATCTTCAATTTTAATTGAGTGAAAACTCATTATAACCCACCTGTATAAATATTATGTGGCATTATTATATCATATTGGCATAATAATATCAAATAGGCTATTTTTATATAAACAAAATCCACAATGTTTTCTAGCGAATGCTAACTTTTAACTACCAATATGCTTTATAATATATCACTGAATATATACTAATAGTAGGTCTTAGCAATGGATAAAAAATCAAAAACTAATACCCCAGAAAAATTAAAACTAATCATTCAAGAGAGAGACATTATAATTTTTAAGTTTCTTGATCGGATTGGATATGCTAATGTGGTACAAATTACCGAATCGGTTGATAATATTCATGAAGAAAAGCTTCAAGCATCAATACAGCGTAGATTAGCAAAGCTGCAATATTTTAAATATATTAAGGTGTTTTCTACTCACCTAGGTAACTACTATGCATTAGATAAAATGGCGCGGTTAAGTAATGGGGTTATTCCTAGTATTAAGCTTGATCAATTAGCCCATCACAATTTTTTAACTAAGTTGTTTTTTATTGCTAAAGATGAGGATGTTATTTCAGAGAGAGAGGCAATTGCCCAATTTAAATTGGTTGGCAGGGAAGGAAAAGTGCCAGATATGGTAATTAATGAATGTATAATTGAGTATGAGCGCACTAAAAAGAATATCGAAAGCAGCAAGGCGGTGGTGGATTACTGGACTATAGAACAAAATAAACTTTTATGTGTTATTTATGAAACTGAAGATATAAAGAACCGCTATAGTAAGCTAATGAATAGCAAGACAATACTGTTATCAAGTAAGGATTATATAAATATCATATCTGTTATCAATAATATTAAATCTGGCTTGTTAATTGATAATCCAGCTTGTATTTCTAATATTAATAATAGTGTTTTAGATAAATACCGATAATTATGCTTACTCTTATTGGATGGATATGAATTTCTTATTATTTTTAATTTTAGTCTTAGCTTTTCCGTATTTGATATATTTCTTATGGAATATAAATAAAAATACCAAGATAGTTGCTAATGAAGCCACTGATAAACCAGCAACTTTAACTAAAGAGCAATTTATATTTGCTCATGATATGAGGGGTAATTCACCTGTTGTCCTTTTCCATCAAGAGTTAAATGCCCATCTGTTTGCTAATGGTACTACTGGTTCGGGTAAGACAGTAGCTTTCATGAATTTTGTGGCAGAGGCGTGTAATAAAAACTTACCTCTAATTTATTTGGATGGTAAGGGTTCGGTTGATTTAGTTGACTCAATCGGTGCTTTAGCGAAGAAGCACAATCGAGTATTTAGAGTATTTACGATTAAGCCTCATGCAGTGGATGACCCAGCACACTATGATTTTTTGGGTTCTGGCTCGTTTACTGAGAAGAAAAATCGGATTATGAAGCTATTTATTAATGCTTCTGATGCAGGAGCTGCCTATTATCAGGATAGGGTAGAACGTTTTGTAAACTCGGTGTTTAGACTAATGGATATACATAAATTAAACCCTGATTTGTCTAAATTTTTAATGTTGATTAAAAATGATAATGATTTGTTGGAAATAGCGAACTTAAGTGATGATGAGGAGTTAATTGAATATTTTAGATGGATAAAACAGCAAAAGAAAGATAATCCTCGAGATAGAATTCTTGATTTATTAGATGTGTTTATTCATTCTAGTTATGGGTATTTATTTAAATTGAAAGATACTAACACAGCAGAAAAAGTGCCTAATATAGTTAACCTAAAACAATCTATTGTAAAAAACGAGATAGTGTTATTTTTATTAGATAGTTCGGCTTATTATAGCGATACATCCAAAATTGCTAAGATGATAATTAGTGATATTAATAGCACTTTTGCTGAATTTGGTGAAGCTAGACCTAGGGATTTTAAAAAAACTTTTTGTATTTTTGATGAATTTGCCAGTTATGCCACTGATGCATTGAGTGCAACAATTAGCTTGCATCGTTCAAATGGAATGCATGCTTTTATTGGTACGCAATCAATTACAACCGTTGCTGAGGTGAGTCTTGAAACTAAGAGAGTAGCAGAAGAGTTATTAAGTTGTTGTAATACTTTTTTAGTATTAGCCACAACCAATGATAAAGATGCAGTGCGTCTGGCAAAAATTTTTGGTACTAAAAAGAGATTTGATACAACGGTGCAGATAAAGCAGCAGCAGGTAACAACTATTTCAAATCATCAGATTGAGGATTATATTGTTTCGCCACAGAGCATAAAAGATATCCCACTAAATAGTGGGATAGGATATATTTACCGTAAGGCTATAGCTCAAAAGCCAACAAAAATCCAAGTCAATTTTATGTCATTATCGGACTTGATCCGATAATCCATGCTTTTATATCTATAGCTCTATTGTATTAAATTTTTTATAGGTATTACTAATTATGATTTTTATTGCACTTAGCACTTTATTTAATACATTTATTCTTGGATTATTTATTGTGATAGTTAAGCTGGTTTTACATTTTCTGAATTCAGGTTTTACAATTATCAGTAATTTTGAATGTTTCATTATTGGGTACATAATTTGTGCTATGTGCTCTATTTTTGGGTATAGTAAATTTGCTGCATCTATTCTTGGGTTTTTAAAAAATGTACGTAAACCTATTGGACGAGAGTTATTTATTATTCAGGCATTATTACAAAGTGTGATTAGTCAAGTTAATAAACAATACAAAACACAATATAAAGTTTCTGATTTTAATATTAAAATCATTGAGAGTAAATTAGCCAATACTTTTACTTTAGGTTATAATGTAATTGTTTTAAGTTCAGGTCTTTTAACTTATTTTGGTGATAATCAAATAAAGGCGTTATTAGCGCATAACATATCTTATTTATATTATCGTGATAGTGTGAGATTAACCGCTTTAAATTTTGGTGCTATATTTACCAAAGTTATTTTATGTATTTATTCCATAGTTATTATAGCTCAGGCAATTATCCGTAATGCATTAGATACCCTTAAACTGAGCCACAGTTTAATTAAAACAGCATTTGTATTTCTGCCGATTATAATTTTTTTACCACTAGTTATAATTAGCTATTTAGGGAATAAAACTTTTGTGCTTTTGAGCATAGGGCTTAATAGAAAATCTGTCTATAAAGCTGATGCCTTTGTATCAAGTTTGGGTTATAAGGCAGATTTAATAGAGGTATTAGAAATAATAGATAGTATAACGAATCTTAATAATAATTTTAAGAGTAAGGCTTTAGCTCTTGAGCCATTAATTATAAAGAGAATTGGTATGCTTGAAGATAAAACTCTCCAAAAACAATGCAATACTAGCACTAATTTAAATAATATTAAAGAATTAATATTATTATCTACTTACCTATCATTTATTGTTATTAGCCTAATTATTTATCAGAGGTTTCTCATTTAGTATCTGCGATTTTTAATTGCAAGAGTTATCATTCAGTTAATTTGAGGAGACCTCTATTTTTTATAAAATGAATTTTAAAGGATTATTTGCAATAATAGATATGTTTATGTTAGAATTCGATATATATTTGTGGACTATTTAAACAGACTAATATGGCTAGATTTTTAAAGGGTAATATGATGAACAATCAACAAAACAATAACAAAATTCTTACGTTTGCAAGTATAGTATTGATGTTTTTAGGAGCGCTTTTCCTTATTGGGTGTAGTGGTGGGGGTGGTTCTTCAAATTCCTCCCCTTCAACTAATGCAATTATTAACCCAGACGATATTTCTCCTATTGTTGAGAAGCCTAAGGTTGTTTCCATTAGCAGAATCTCAACTATCCCAACTAATAATGGTGTGGGTGCCCATTTTGTTGAAGTGCGTAATTTTACTGGCGAAGATTTGCAATTAACTAACGTCAAGGTAACAAATGCTGGAACAGACCATATCAGCAATCAACATAATGCTTCCCATTCATTCTCAAGGACACACCATGCTTCTATCCATTCTAAACGTCATGTTGATTCGCATCACAAGTCTTCAGATATGAACAATAATCTTAATACATTAGGTTGTCAGACAATTCAGGCTAATGCTTCTTGCACACTTCAATTTACCCCACCAAGTAAGAATGGTTCAACCTCTATTCAATTAACTTATAAAATTGCAAATGCAGGTAGTAATAAAACTTATACAGCAGCACAACTCATTAACTATTCATCGCAAGTATCATCGAATAATGGATTTTTGGTAAGTAACAAAAATATTGATGATATTGCTTCGACTAATGATGTTTTAATTGCTATCCCATTTGTGGCAGAGGATAATTACTCTAATTTAACCGTTCAATCAAATGTGACAGCTATTGAGCAAAGTGTTGATTGCAATGAGAATGTGAACAAATATCAGCATTGCACCGCTTTATTAAGATTGCCAGCAGATACATATAATAATTCATATAATAATAAAATTATAATTAGAGCTAAGAATAACTCTGGAGTCGTATTGAGCGCTATTACTAATGTCAATATCAAATATGAAAATAAAGGCAATATTGTAATTACATCGGGTCCTGTAATTATTAATGCTAATGATATAAGCAAGACGTTAACTATTATGAATAATGGAACTGCTGATATGATAGGATTATCAGGTGAAATTAAAGGCTCTAACAGTAGTGATCCTACTGGTGGGTTAAGCACATCTAATGTTGGTTATTCTGCATGCGGTACTACGAATGGAAGCTTTTTAGGTACTCTTAAACCTAATGAAACGTGTACAGTTACCATCACTCACCCAGGTAAAACTATGCATGGCCACGCTATTTATAATGTAAAAGACTCTAGTGGTGAATTAGCGATTACTTCCGTATACTATGTTGCACAAAGTAAACGAGATTATGGTTTTAGGGTCTCTGTTGATGATGGTTTATTTGTTGGCGTGCTCCATACTAGTGTTGCAAATGAGCCTTTAACAAGAGATGTTACTGTAGAAAATATTGGTGAAAATCCGATCGGAGGTTTTAGTATGTTTTTGCCCTCTGGTGTCAGTGACAAATTAAGTTATAATAGTGACCCAAATGTAAGTACTTGTATGGCCACTGGGCTTATTTTAAAAAGTAGTGAAGAGTGCAGATATCAATTAACATATACTCCTTCTGATGTGCAGGAACAAGCAAGGTACATATTGACAGTAAGCGCTAAACAAGCTCCTTCTGATGCAGTTGGCGCAACTCCTGTTACTCCTGAGCAATCTCATAAAGTTGCGATTTATACTTCAACTACACATAGTATTGCTAAAATAGTTGTATCTCCTTCTGATACTGATGAATTATCAATTGTTGCAAATAATTTTGACTTTAGAGAAAAAAATATAACAATTAGTAATAGTGATTCGGCTAGTGCATTTACATTAACTAATCTTTCTATCTTAAATAGTGTTGTTTGGCCTACAGGATTAACTATAGAGAATGGACTTGGCGCAGTGAATACAACAGGAATACTATCTGGTGGATCGGTTGCTATTTCGAGTTCAGGCAATAATAGTATTACATTAAAATACAAATATGGACCTACAACAACTACAAATTCTGGTGCGATAATTAAACAAACACTAACTGGTAAGTTTGCTGGGACTGGAGCTTCTAATCCTGATTTTACGAAGGATTTTGATGTTGCTACATTTAAAACAGTATCCCAAACAGTAAAAGTTGAGGCAGTTGGTGGTAGGTATGCTACGGCTCAATATGCTGATATAGGAGCATCTCCTTTTGTTGCATCTTTGGGAGATACAGTCTTACGAAAAGGTGTTTTTGCTCAAGCGCAGTTTAAATATACCGCAGTTGGTGCTACTGTTAAGGGCTTTTTAATTAATGACTCTAACCTTCCTTTTGGTTTTATGCTTAACAAAGACGCTAATTTGACTACCTGTAAGACTGCATCGGGGGGAGATACTGCTCAAGATCTTGGTCTCAATACCTCATGTGTTGTAACATATGACTATCTGAATCCAAATTATTTGACAGGTTATATGTTTTATACAGCAGGAACCAACCCAGGTACAGGAGAAATACAAGCACCTAGGTTCACCAGCAAAGAGAATGGAGCTATTCATGTTAGCTCTAGCAGTGCTGAAAAAGTTACGTTAAAACCGAAAAAATTTGCGAATGTGGTAGCTACTCTGAATCCTACCACTTGTACGGCTGCGTCAGCAGTTAATGAATTTGATTGCACTGTTAAATTCACAGCAAATGATTATAATCCTTCTCATGGTGCTATAACTATAACTCCACAATTAGATAATGCTGTTGTTTCTCAAGGTGCGCAACATTGTACAATAAATACCAATGGTGGGTCTTGTACTCTTAAATATAATGTAACGATTACAGGCGCAGCAGGAGCTACGAAAATGATACCATTTGCTTACTCTTTAGATGATTATGCTATAGTAAATGAACCAAATGGTATTACATTTAAGAGACAATAATATATAATAGTATTCATCCTCAGGTTCATCAACGTGTTCATGGGGGGTGTTAGAGCATCCTCCTCTGAAACCGTGCAAGCGTGTGATCAGAGGATAATGCTCTTGTTACTACTCAAGCCATATGAAAGTATCGTCATTGCGAGGCAGGCTGCTTTAGCAGAACTCCGTGGCAATCTTTAAGAATTTACAAAAATAAAGAGATTGCTACGAAATCTTGCGATTTCTCGTAATGACACCTGTGTGCTAAAATTCTATTTACATTATAAGCATTGAAAGGTAAATTACTTATGCGATTTTTTATACTATTTACTTTATATTTAACTTTAGGTGTACTAGGTGGGTGTAACTTTGGGCATAGTAATAGTGGCACTGTTCGTCAAAACGAGCTAACCATGAGCCAAAGCCCAGATTTTCCGTATAGCCACGATCATGTAAATAAATACTATGTGGCTTTA
>JAJTDW010000026.1 GCA_021298175.1 Pseudomonadota bacterium | reverse complement strand
CATTTAGAAAACCAAAAGGGATAAATATATTTATATATTATCTATAAATAAATCAGTAGAATTTTCATAATTAAATCCACCCCATTCACTATTACTAGTATAATAGTGAATGCTTATTTTAATAAAAATGTTAATTGTCTACCTTGATTATAGTCCTTGGATTTAAAATCCCTGAACACACCACTAAATTGTATTCTTATCATCAATATGGTAAAAAACAAATTGAGGCATGAATAGTATCTATCCTGTACATCATCAAATACTATATTTTGGTTTAATTGTATATTATCATGTGCGGATTTATTTCTAATCCATTGCCAGTCGATTATCCAAGTTTCATCAAAGTTATATTCTTTTAAAATATGTTTTAAAATATTTTTGGGGGTTAACTTTGTATAATGAGCTATACTATCAAGTAGTCTAGGTTTAATTTCTTTTGAAATTTCTGTGGATTTGTTTATTATTTCTTTTGTACGGTCACATAAATATTGAAAATCATTCCCACTATATTTTTGAAGATCAACCATGTTTTTACAGTGGTTAGCTAACCCCTCTAGGGCGACAGATGTCGTCAACCATATAATGTCTAAAGATGATGTTCTTGATAGTGCCATCTTATACCAGCAAGTATAAAATTCATTTAATGCGTTATCAAATGTTTTTATATAATTAGTAATAAAATCTTCCAAGTATCTTGCGTGATTTGGTATCCAGTTTATTATGCTAAAGAATATAATTTCACTCAATTTGTTAAAACTATTAATCTTAATTAATGATTTTGTTGGCGTGATGGTATTTATGATAACGGGAGATATAATCTGTCCTGATGCAATACTGAGAGCTTCAATAATTTTCTGGATGGTAATAGAAAATTTCTCATCGTCATTATTGATAATTTCTATTTGCGTATATAACTCATCAAATTTCTGAATCGTAATGTTAGTACGCTCCCCTACTGTTAAATTACATTTAGATAAGCTTGAATTAATAATCATATTACTACTGTCATCTTTTATTGTGTGGTAAATATTATAAGGCAATTTTAATTGTCCTCGAATAATAAAAGTAGAATAATTTTTACAAATATTTTTATCCTCTGCTACAAATCCATTTCTTGAAATATATGGAACCCTAACCTTGATTGCTTTTCCTAAACTATAATCTGTTGGAATGGGATTATTATGAAATGTAATTTTTTCACTATTCCATTTTTGTCCTTGTAAATCAATGGCTGTCATATTAAAAAAAAATTCTTGCTTGATTTCTTTACCAGGTTGAGATAAATTGTAGTGAGCATTATAATCGTCAATAGTGTTATAGCTGGACTCTTTGTAAATATGTATAAATTCAACAATAAACTCCCCTAACTGATTTTGATATATAATGCCTGACCCATTATATAACAGGGGGTTTACTTGAGTATTTTGCGTTAGTTCAATTCTTGCACAATTTAAATGAAATTTATTGTTTATAATCTGAGTATTATCTATGCTGATCATTTAAAACATATACTCCCTATAATTTCTTTTTGATTTTTTTTGTTTTTTTAGTAAACTCAAGGCTGGCTAATACATTTATTTTATATGTACTTTCTACTTCTACCACCTCTAAATCATCTTCAGTAGGCATTATCAATTTACTAATCATTAAACCTGCACGATTCAATAATGATTTTTGTTTAGGCTCATTTTCAGGGTCTTTAATAATTTCAACTATAGAACGATTGATTTCCCTAACTTGAGTAAAAGTTTCAATAATTTCTAAAGTAGTTGCAATTGCTGCAGGACTTTTTAACACTGTTGCTAACATATAAAGAGCTTTTTCAGTAAAAGCTTTAGGAAGAGCTGAGGAAAATTTAAGTTTTTGGAGGTGGTCACAATTTGTTACCACATCTTGTTTTTCTTGGGGCGTAAGTTTAATTATATAGCCATCTGGAAACCGATCATGGTTTCTATTAACTGCTTGATTAATAGCTTTAGTCTCAATACCATATAATTCGGCCACATCTGAATCTAATAAAACTTTTAATCCCCGTATTTCAATTATCCTAGTTGATACAGAACCATTTACGCTAATTATATTACCCATTAACCATAACTTTCTTTTATTTAAATTGAACGATCACTTTATATTTATGTGAAGTTAAACAATATTATACAATATTAAACCATATGTAATTATTTACTTCTTCAGCTTCATCAACACATTACGCTTTGCATTCTCGTTAGATTTAGCGTAAAACTGCGCAGTAATACTGATATTACTATGTCCTAGCAGATCTTTTATAGTAGATAAGGTTACATCTTTATCTACTAACGATCGCGCAAAAGTATGCCTAAATATATGCAATCCAGATTTAGAGATGCCAGCTTTGGTTAGCAAATGGTCTACGATTATATATAAGGAGCTACGATTACAGATACTGCCTTTTGCTGATAGTAAATACGTACTCACTATCTTTAGGCTTAGTCAGTAAAAACTCAAGATTATCTATACCACCATTACATCACGGTTAGTGACATAAATGCAAGTATTATTTGCGATTTTTTACATTTATTTTTAATAAACCCCGTAGTTTTTATGATATTTTTACTCATAATTTTACCTTTAAAATTTATTTAAAACTCTTTTAATCAAAACGGGTTGCCCCGTTTTGATTATCTTAAAATCTTAGCTCGTTCATTTTCTATAATATGACTACCGTATTTTGTACGGATAGTTTTCATGCTTCGACTTCCACGCTTAAATTTTGCAGTGTCTATGGTTGGCGACCAGTACCATGATTTTTTAGCACCCGAGAATTTAAAACCCAACTCCTTTATTAAGTCTTTATGTTCTAAAGTATTACCTGTAAGCCACATCCAATACCCACACACCCCAATAATAACGCCATTCATTTTTTTAAGAGTTTCTATAAAGTCAAAGTTTATAAATTCATCTGAGCTGTCTTTTATTTCAAGAGTTTCATTTGTTTCAAAGAATTTTAAAATTTCTTCTAACGAGGTGTTAATTAACTGCATTGCTTCAGTATTTCCACCTTTATCAGGATGATTAGCACTTGCTAACCTCCTATAAATAGCTTTAATCTCTTTTATGTCATAGACTTTTTGCCCTAAGTTAAATAGATTTATTGCATTTTGTAAATTTCCACTTATCATTTTTTTGCCTTTTAAAGCAAGCAATGTTATAATATTGCTTGTAATTGTCAAATTATAAAGGTGTTAGCGGTATTCCAGTACCGTTAGCACAACCAACTATATTTCTCACCCTACGGCTACCAGCCCGTTAATGCGGTATTTTCTGAGTTTCCAAATTGTTAAAGACCTTGTTATTTCTAACTTTCTATACCATTATTATATCACATGGGGCGGTGTATATCAAGTAATATTTCAAGTTTTTGCATTTATTTTTTTAATTATTTTAGGATGTTTTAAAGAGTTTTATATTTGTTGATTGCTTCTTGCAATAATTGAATCATTGTGATATTTTTCTGTTCTGCGATTGTCTTTATTTCATCGTGTTGCTCTCTTGTTATTTCAATAATTTTTTTTGTTTCTTTTAATGTGGTAGCACTATATTTCTTCTTTGCTCTTTTTGTATAATCTGCTTGGTCGTATTTACCCATTTTCCCACTCTATAAATATAGTTTTTATGCTTTAATGCATAACTTTTATTAATTCGTTAATAATCTGAACCATAGTAGTATTTTTCTGTGCTGCGATTGCTTTTATCTCTGCATGTTGCTCTATAGTGATTTGCATTCTGATTTTATTTACTTTTCTTGTGGTCGCTCTATATCTTTTATTGGCTTCTTTTTTTGCTTCGCTATTAGCCATATTTTTTTCCAATATAAAAGGCTCTACTATGTAGAGCAATTTTATTAATGTAGTTTAATAATAAACCCAAGTATAGCAACAGCTACACCAATTGCACCAAGAATAACCCTAAATCGGTTTATTTCATTTGTTTTTGAAGTATTTATATCTGTTTTAATATTGTCAATGTCTTTTTGCATATGCGTAAATTTATCGCCTATCATGCTAAATTTAGCATCCATATGACGAGTATACTTATCCATTACAACATCTAACCTTCTATCAAGTTCACTTTTAGTCATAATTTCCTCGTTTACAAACTTTTCTAAAATCAATTCTCCGATTTTTTCACTCATTGTTAATTTCCTTTATAAATTTTACCATAAACTGTATTGTTATTTCTAACTTTCTATACCATCATTATATCATATGTGGCGGTATATGTCAAGTAATATTTCAAGTTTTTGCATTTATTTTTTAGTAAAGACGGTTGCAATTAAATATCTTACTTAAATATTAACCTATTCCACATCGCAAACCTAACAACTCAAATCCCCTAAATCTATCAACCCCTCTTGCACTATTAATCATAAAGCTAAAATATGTTTTTTATTAATCCGTGAAAGATGAACGACTAATTCTGGGAATGGGCGGACGACGGAACGTCTCCGCTAGTTTAAACACGGCTTTAGCCGTCAAAACTCTGCCCAAATGCTTCACCAATGAAATTTATTTATTAGTAAGAAGTGCTGCCCTATTGCCCTAACGGACAACCACCAGAGTTGTCCTTATTATTACGCCCAAAAATTATAAGCATGTAAATGCAGTTGCAATATTCTCGTGGATTAGCTTCAATAACTTTTAAAAATGCAATTCGAGTTGATTTGTATTTAAAAAAGATAAATTATTTTTCGGCGGAGTTACACACAATAAAACGCTCGTTATTACCTTACTATATCTATTACGTCTACTGCATATTCGGCCCTAACTGGCAATGAAGCTATTTAATGAAGATTAAAAATAAGTTTGTTAGATATTTAATAAAGCTAATTAGCCGTTTTCCGCGACTAATTTAGTGTTTACAAACCCACTAATTGCAAGATCTTGAGTGCCAATACCAGTAAAGTTGCTTATTAAAAATTTATTTCTATCTGTAATAATGGATTTATTATTTAAAACGCTTCCTAATTCCACTAATTGGCTAGGTTTAACTATTCCAGATTGAATAGCACTAGATGTATCACCAAATTTTATAGCCTGGATTTTACTATCAACTATAATTATATCAGCTAAATTAAATATTTGAGAATCAATTTCCTGTTTACCGATACAGTCAGCTCCCAAACCAATTATGTGTAAACTATTACAATTAATATCATTTAATTTTATAATGGGAAGGCTACTTGATGTAGTTGAAATAATAACTCCATTGTTGATAACCAAATTAGTTACACTACTAGCCTGAACAACATTCTTATGTTGAGAGGCAAAATGTCTAGTTTTATCATCGTTTCGACCATATACTGAAATTTTTATTTCTGGGTATATTAATTCTAACAATTGAATTATTTGTTTGGCTAGTCGGCCATTACCTACTACTCCAATATGAGTTATTACAAATGGTGTTATTTTAATGGCTAAACAAGCTGCTAAAGCGGTACGCAATATTGTTAGATACCCTTCATCATGAAAGATTGCTTCTATGATTCCTGTCTTACGCGAGATTAATAAAATAACCCCATCGCCACTTGGAATAATATCATAAAATCCTGAAGCTATTTTTATTACAAAATTGTTATACTTAACACTACTTGCTCCTTTGATATGACAATCGCCAAACGGATTATGAAATTCAAATTGCATAGGTAATGGTACAGTTATCAATCCCAATGAGTAATTAATAAAAGCATCCTTTTGATTTTCAATTAATTTATCCAGGTCACGTTCAATGTTTAAAACTTTATTAATATCATTGCCGCTATAGATTTTCATTAGCTAAAAACTCCTCAAATTTGGATAAAGCTTCTGGCATATTACTTCTGCCATAGCCTATTCTAAAATGGTTTGAATTTGTTTCATAAATTGAAGCAGGTAATAATAAAACACCAGCTTTTTCAACTGCACGTGAAGAAAGCATCTCTACACTTTCATTGCTATTATAATTGATAAATCCAACACATCCTCCATGCGGCCTCACCCAGGAGAATAACTCCCTATTCCTATTCAAAAAAGTATCCAATAACTCCATATTTTTACGTACTATCATATTGTTTCTATGTAAGATTGATTCCTGATTTTTTAGCGCAATCAAACTAATAACCTCTGAAGGTGCGCTATTGCAAATTGTTGTATAGTGCTTTACTTGTTCAATTTTTTTTAATATTTCTTTATCTTTACAGGCTATCCAACCTACCCTTAAGCCCGCTAGACCATAAGCTTTGCTCATGACACCCAGCGAAATAGCTTTGTCATATACTACAGCTGCAGGCAATGACCAACCTTCAGATGGATTTCCTAACAAGCGATATGCTTCATCAGAAAAAAGCCATATTCCATGTTTATCCAGCAGAGTAACCAGATTTTGCAGCTCGTCACTGGTTATTATTTGTCCGGTTGGGTTATGTGGAAAGTTAATAATTACACATTTGGTATTTGGTCTGATAGCTGTTTTAATAGCTTCTAAATCTATACGCCAATTATTTACTTCCAATAGTTGTATTTCGGTTACTTCTGTATTTTTTAGTCTGGGTATCTCTTTTAAAGATTGATAACATGGAGTAAGAACAATAACATGATCTTCAGGTTCGCATAAGGCATATAAAGTACAAAAAATACCTTCTTCAGCACCAGCAAAACATAAAATATTTTCATAATCAAAATTATATAACGTAGTGGCAAGAGTTTCTCTTAGTTCTGGTCGTCCACGAGACTCTGTATAACCCAAACGTAATTCATTCCAGATGTGATTATCAACAGGTGTTGCCATAGCTATAATATCTTTTACGCTATAACTTTCAGCATCTGAACAACATAGTAAGTATGGCGCAGTAAATTCATATTTCTGGAAATATTGTTCTAACTTGAATGGATTAATTTGCATTTTTTAACTCCCTTAAATAATTAAAAATTGTAGCCCTTCCAATTTTTAAGATACTAGCTACATAATTGGCTGCATTTTTTTCTGAAAATGCACCAGCAGTAAATAACTTTCTGACTAAATATTTTTTTTGAGGATTTGTTAATGTGTTGTATTCATATTTCTCTTCTTGAATAATTTGATTAACTGCCACATGCAGCCTTTCCTGCCAGTCATTTTTAAAAAGTTCTACAGGTTGTTTTTCATTAACTGCCAAAAATTCATTGGCAATATTCTTAATTTGATTAAAAATTGACACATCACAATTAATACATATAAGTGCAATTATATTGTTTCCGTCATTAATTGGCACCGATATCGACTTTATTATTCTACCATCAAAATTTAATTTAGGATAAACCACTTCATTAATTTGTTCTTGTAACCCTTCATTATCAATCAGCGATGGATCACCAGGGTTTCGTTTAGATAAATTTCCATATTTGGCATAAATAGTACCAGATTTAATGTCATGGATTACAACTTCAACTAATGGTGTCATTAAAGTTACAATTGCTTTGCATAAAGGGATATAATTTTTAATCATTCCAGTATACCTATAAGTATATATATTGCATAATTATATACTAAATAGTACACCTAGTCAAATTTATTTTTAGTTAGATGATGTTGCATAAGAAAAGTACCTTGTTTGTTCTGGGGGCTATTATCTAAATGAGAAAAATAGCTCATCCATATTATTCAGGCGAGTGAAGTTTAAAGGAAAATACAAACTGGTTGATTCGAGACTTTTTACCCAAGGGAACCGATTTTAGGGAAGTTTCTGATGATGAGATACGAAATATCAAAACAATATTAATAACATACCTCCTAAGCGTATAGGATTCGTAAAGCTAGTTTATTACATGGTTAATATGCTGATGGGCAGCCTAGAATTTAAAACAAAGCCCATTAAATTAAAATAATTAAAAACGCTGCTATTTTGAGAATAGTGGCGCAGTTGCATGGTTAGATTGATTAATTCTGATAGTGTTTTAAATGATTTTAGTAAAA
>JAJTDW010000007.1 GCA_021298175.1 Pseudomonadota bacterium | reverse complement strand
AAAACCTCACCTTCACGCTCAGTAAGCTTTAACTCTTTGCTACCTGCAATCATTAATGGCCTCGTACCAACTGTATCATTTAATACTTTAATCCTGGTATTCTGTAATAGATTCTGAATACTATTCATACAACTCTTAAAAGCATCTTGGGTTTTTAGTTCTGCCTGGTACATAGGATTTTGAATTCTTAGCTCTTGCATTGTTTTTTCAGCGGTTATATCTATTGCCATACCAATGACTCCAATAATACTACCACGATTGTCGTATAAAGGAGCCTTGATTGATTTAGCATAAACTAACTCTCCTGTTGTAAAGTGGATAAACACTTCCTCTTGGGATGAGGTTTTACCAGATTCCATAATCTGCTTATTATGTTTAAGTATGCGCTCTGCAAATATTTCATGGTGGAAATCATATGGACTTCTTCCAATAATATTACTACGGGTAGTTCCCATACCACTTAAACAATTTTCATTTATACCCAAAACAATACCACTATTATCATGCCAATATATTGGCATAGGCAATATTGGAGCGACTATCTCAAGTGCATCCAGAATATTATAACGTTTAGAAATATTATTAATAAGCGATCTCCTTCAAGTTATGGTACTAAAATAACCAGTTTTATAATCAACAAACTAAAAATTAACAGATAACTAGTCTTACAGTTCATATTTAAAAGCCCGCTCCACTTTTAAGTATATAATTATACGGATACCTGATAAAAATATTAATATCCAACAAAACTATCATGCAAAAATGGTATTAGTTTTAACATACTTGCCTTCTCAATTAACCTGCTTGTAGTAGATACCCCAAACTTAACATATAATTTTTTATTTATCATTCCACCTATAGTAGAATGAGCAATTTTTTTATTTTTTACTTTACTCAAAATATTTGCAATTTCTTTTGGGGATTTACCCATTGAAATCAGATATAAAACCTCACCTTCACGCTCAGTAAGCTTTAACTCTTCACCATCTGAATTAGTTAATAGCCTCGTACCCATTGTCTCATTTAACACTCTAATCTTAGCATCCTGTACTAGATTATAAATATTATCCATACATTCCTTAAAAGTCTCTTGAGCTCTTAGTTCTGCCTGATGCACAGCATTTTGAAGCCTCATTTCTTCCAGTTTTTTATGAGCAGTGATGTTTAATGCAGTACCTAATATACCGATAATTTTACTATCATCGTCATATAAGGGCATTTTAATTACATAAAAGCATTTATCTTCTCCAGTTGTAATATCCTTAATACACTCTTCTTGGGATAGAGTTTTCCCAGTACGCATAACTTGCACATTGAGTTTCAATATATGCTCGGCTGTTTCTCTAGGATAAAAGTCATACGGAGTTTTGCCCACTATATCCTCTCTTTTTCCTCCTACATCTTCCAAACAATAATCATTTAACCCTAGTACCACACCATTTTTATCATGCCAATAAACAGGAATCGGCAAAACGGGAAGAAGAGCATGAACATCTTTAATCTTTATCATTTTTCTGCATCTATTAACTTTAAAATAGGATTATAAATCAAAATGCACAGCATTTGCAATACAGCTCTAATAAATAATTATATTTACCCATTAGATTCAACATATATAAACCAACTACCAAAATTTGGTACAGACTTTTAGATAAAAAAGGCGTATAATCCACTTTGTATCGGATATAAAAGCATTTAAGCTTTCAGATTTTTATTGAATATAAGCCTCATGCATTTAACGCAGTGCTTACTTTCACTAAAAATAACGCATAAGTTGTTTTTATAAGAAACACCATCTTAAAAAATACTTATTCCAATATTGATTTCAATCCGTTTTGGACAAAACATATCAATCTTGAAAAGGATAATAATGTTTAAAAAATATATTTTGATCTTTTTAGTTTGTTGTATTCAAGTAATATATGCAAGTGAAAATACACATGTGATTTATAATGCTTATAAATATGAGATGAGCAAATCACAATTTTCACAATTTTTAAAAGATAATAATTTAAATACTCAACAAGCCACTCTATCTGATGAAACAAATATTATTTATAAGAGTATGATTCCAGCATTAAATTTTATTAAATTGAATCAAAAGTTAATTTTTCAATCACCAGATTTTATGAGCGGTAATACACAGTGTAAAATTAACAATGGAGTTTGCCAATTCGAAAATACTAATCAATTAGAAAACCAGAAATTAATTAGCAGTAAAATTAGCATTAAACCTAGTATGGCTAAAGATAAAACTGTATTTGCAACGGTTAGGGGTGATTTCGATAACCCAAACCTTAAAGAATCAATAAATTTCACAACCTCTTTGACAAATATAACTGATAATAGTTTTTTAATTATTACCCAAGATTCAAAAAATAAGCTTTTATATGGTCAAATCATTTTAGTTTTCTTTAGTATTTTTTGAGTTATTAAATTAAAGACATCTAGGGTCACAAACTCCCAAAGTCAACTAGTTTAACCATACATATATACTACTAGCCCCAAAATAGTAGAGTAGCTGCATAGTTAAATCGGCTGATTTTTACGGACGTTATTTTATGCTCTTTAAGATACATTGATAAAGTAGCAATTTTAACAAGCTGATTAATTCAGGCTCAAAGATTTATTCCAAAAGCAAAAAAGATAGTTTTCCCAACAAACTCTCTTTTTCATTGCTCGCTTCCTAATCATCCTACACTATTAAGACTATTAACAATTGACAATGGTATATTTTTACATCAATAAATTTTGAAGGACTCCAGTTACCTGACAAGGCGTTTGCACATGAAATTCAGACTTAATATTTGACAAAGAATTACCAAAGATAAATAGTTAAAAATTGGATTTTTTTGGGGCAACTAAAGACTCCTGCCAGTTGCCATAATCCATTTTATTTTTTGGTTATGCATAATTATTGCTTTTAAATTATCTGGCACCAAATTATCATATATTATAGTTGAGCCATCTCCACCCATAAGTACGGCTTTAATTGCCGTTTATACTCTCACCTAAATTTAAATGTGGATTTAAAATAGGATTATAAATCAAAATGCAAAGCATTTGCAATATAGCTCTAATAAATATTCACATTTCCCATTTAAATCCAGCACCATAAATCTACTACCAAAATTTGGTACATACTTTTAGATAAAAAAGGCGTACAATCCCGAAAGCAAATATATTAATGCGTTTTAATTAACCATTATGCCAATAGATTAAGGTAAATTTAAAATATTAGAAATAATAAAACATTAACTATGCTCATAGGATCATTTGTTAGCGCTTTGTAATAGTTAAAAAGTAGCCTTATGGACAGTATGCTAATGTTAATAAATTAAATGTGTTTCCTATATATTTAAAAAAATTTTATAAGAGGTAGAGCTATGAAACAAGTGATGTCTAATGTCACTCTTGTACGGCGTGACGATATGCCATCGATGAAAACCGTTACTGTTAACGGTGTCGAGCATTGGTTGGGACATGTAAAGGATTTTACAAAGGATAAGGCACTTGTGAATTTTCTGCCGAAGGATAATCGTGTTTCGATAGCATGGGTGAGATTAGAGGCTGGCGAACAACTTGATGAGCATATTCATCCTGTTGATTCAATGATCCTTATATGTGAAGGCGGAGCCAGGACGCTTGGAGGTATTCAGGAAATTATGAATGAAGGCGACATTCTCTTAGTCCCACAAGGACAGCCTCATGGTTTTATCGGATTATCACCGAATGGTTTTTGGGGGCTTTCGCTTCAATTTGATTCTCGCGGTTTATATGAGAATATCAGTGATCCTTGGGCAACATTCACTAATGAAGATAAGATCTTTGCTATGAATGAAAGAGATACGGCAAACCAACTATTCAGAAAAAATGAGGAGTATATGGAACGTTTTGACAAACACCGGCTATTTGCTCTAGTGCGTAATGGTTTATTGGACAGTGTTGAAGCAAAAGGAAAATTTCTTGATTGTTTCCAAGTATGGTCTAATTATTTTCAGAAGATGGTTTTGGCTCGCGTAATGACAATACAACACCCTATTTTTGAGGACTTAGCTTGGCAGCACCTTATGGAAGAACTCGGACACAATCGTGATTTAGCAAAAAATAGAGAAGGCATACGTTCTGTCTTTGACCCTGTCCTAGAAGCATCATGTGCTTGGTTTACTTGGAAGATGGGGATGATCAATGATGCATCTAAAGTAGTTCTTTCTCATCTTGTCGTGGAAGCATCTGCAACTTTCTTTTATAAACATATATCCCCAGCCATTTCTGCTAGCACTGTTGGGAATCATTTTAGTTGCCATCAGGGTCTAGACGATGGGCATGTTGAAATGGGGTATGCATTTTTGCGTAAATTACCATTTGACTGTGATCAGCAACTGTTTGAAATTCAACATCAGGGATGGTCCATGTTGACAACAATAATGGGACGCATAGCAGATTTAGTGCTACGTTATCCTGAAGTAGCAAATGATGCAAAAAATATACAAGATAATAAAGGTAGCCACAATGATATCCTGGTTGTCTAATGATTTTCGCCGTGTTCCACTGGCAATCTATACAGATCCATCAATTTATAGTCAAGAGCTACAATGTATCTTCAAAGGTCGTTCGTGGAATTATGTTGGTTTATCATCTGAAGTAGCAAAACCAGGTGACTTTATACAGACTTACGTAGGAGAAGTATCAGTTGTATTAGTTCGAGATTTACAGAATAAACTAAGGGTTTTTGTGAACCGTTGTACTCATCGTGGCGCTCAGATTTGTTATAAGCAGCGTGGTAACACTAAAGTGTTAACTTGCCCTTACCATAAGTGGTCATTTAACCTTGAGGGGAAATTAGTTGGTATTCCATTTCGACGAGGGATATCAGGTAAAGGTGGGATGTCCCCATCTTTCGAACCATTGCAGCATGGACTAGAACAACTAAACGTGGCCGAACATAATGGTGTTGTATTTGCCAGCTATGCAAAAGATATTGAGCCTTTAGAACAATATATCGGTCCAAATATTTTATCTTACTTCGATAGAGTCTGTGATGGAAGGTCTCTTAAAGTTATTGGTAAAATTCGCCATTATGTCAAATCAAATTGGAAACTTCAGGTTGAGAATCTTAAAGATCCATTCCATGCGGCTCTCCTACATGAATTTTTCGTTGCATTTGGCATTTGGAGATCAGATCAAGAGACTGAAGTAAGGGTTGATGAACTAGGTCGCAATAGTGTTTTAGTGTCGACTGCCAGCTTCAAGAAATCTACCCATAACAATCCGAAAGAAACCGCCTCAGAGCGTAAGGGGTTATATCTTGAAGATTATAGCATTATTGCACATCAACGTGAATATGAATATGGAACTGGATCTATACTTACTATTTGGCCAAATCTAATTCTGTTGCAACAGCTTAACTGTCTGGCAATGCGGCATATTAGGCCAAATGGCCCTGATTCATGTGTTAAAACTTGGACATTCTTTGGTTATGAGTCCGATACACCTGAATTATTACAGAAGCGTTTAAAGCAGATTAACCTTCTTGGTCCATCTGGCTTAGTCACAATTGATGACAATGAGATACTGGCAATAACACAAGCAGGAGTATCAGGATCTCCAAACTCTCAGGCGGTTCTAGAGGTAGGACAAGGTAGTGGAGATACTAATCATATGCTCACTGAGTCAGCAATTCGTGGGTTCTACAAATATTACAAATCTATTATGGATGATGAAAATATATGATTAACACATCAAGATTAGAAAATTATATAATTGCTGCTGAAGTTGAACAGCTTTATACCAACTACTGTGAAGTTTTGGATGCTTCAGATATTGAAGTATGGCCTAGTTTTTTCACCGATGATGGTAGCTATAGGATTACGACTAGAGAAAATTTGGAAAATAACATGCCTCTATGTTTTGTTTTGTGTGAAGGTCGAGCGATGTTGTGTGACCGTGCTGCCGCCCTCAAGCAGACAGTTTTTTACCGATGTAGGTTTCAAAGAAGAATCGTTAGTGGCATAAGCGTAAAAGCAATTGACAGATCAGATGGGGAAAGCATAGAAACCTGCGCATCATTTGTCATTTATGAAAGCATAGGTGATGAACCCAGCAAACTTCTTGTTTGTGGTCGTTCACAGGATGTAATTGTTCGAGAGAAAAATATGCTTAAATTTAAACAGCGGCTTTGCATAATTGATGCGCAGGTTATATCAGATTCGATTGTGTTTCCTATATAAAAATAACGCACACCCATATTGTAAAGTAATAAATTTTACTTAACGGTTTATATTATGCAACACCAGATATTTTAAAGATCTACTTTAATTTTATCATGTAGCAGTGTTTGTAGTTTTTAAGGAGTCCTTAATGTCAAAATTGCCTTTAAATGATCTTTTAGTTCTTGATCTAACCCAACATCGCGCGGGTCCAGTTGCGGCAAGGTTATTTGCAGACTGGGGTGCTAAGGTCATAAAAATTGAGAATCCTTCAAATATTGATGATAGTATGGGAGGTTCCAGAGATGAAATCGACTACCAGAATCTGCACCGTAATAAGCAGAGTCTTTCACTGAACTTGAAGACTGAGTACGGCAAAGAAGCATTTCAGCAACTTGCGCGCAAAGCAGATGTGGTTTTGGAAAATTTTCGCCCAGAAGTGAAATATCGGCTTGGTCTTGATTACAACTGTTTGCGTAAGATAAACTCTCGCATTATTTGTGGTAGCATTTCTGGATATGGTCAAAGTGGACCATATCGGGAACGTCCAGCCGTTGATCAAGTTATACAGGGGATGACAGGTTTAATGACAGTAACAGGGTTTCCGGAACAAGGACCAGTGCGAACAGGTGCTGCGATTGCAGACATAAGTGCTGGAATGATTCTTGCACAGGGTATTCTAATGGCCATCTACCAGCGTGAACGCACTGGAGAGGGACAATGGGTTCATACTTCATTACTTGAATCAATGGTTTCTGTACTGGATTTTCAGGTAGCACGTTGGCTGAGTAGCGGAGATATCCCAGTTCAGGAAGGTAATGATCATCCAACTCTGATGCCAACTGGACTTTTTCCAACAGCAGACAAACCGGTAAATATTGCTGCTGCCGAAAATAAAAAATTTAAACTATTATGCGAAATATTGCAGGCTCCAGATATTGCTACAGATCCAAACTTTCAGACCATTATCCAGCGCTCACAAAGTAGAAAGAAACTATGCTCAGTACTTGCTGAGAAGACAAAGGGCTATTCTAGTGATGATCTTATAGATAGGCTTAACGCAGCAGGTATTCCTTGTGGACCTTTATACACCATTGATGAAGCAATGAACGACGAGCAGATGAGGTCTTTGAATACAACATTTATAGTTAATCATGCCAGGCTAGGACCTCTAGAGTTACTGGGACAGCCGATCCGTCTTGAGGGTTGTGGCGGTCAAGCCAAATTACGCATGGCAGCACCAGATCATGGTGAACACACAGAGGACATTCTTTCTAATCTGCTGGGGTATGAGAATGCAGTTATCACAGCTATGAGAAAACAAGGCGCTATTTAAAAGATAAAAGTATAAACATTTTTAAAAAAATCAAATCATATAATAAGGAGATTAACATGATAGATTCTAGGAAATCATTAAGTCCTAGCCAAATTAATGTCAAACAGCTTGGGAGATATTTTGCAGCTGAAATAACAGGCGTCGATATGAGCCAGTCGTTAGACAATACTCATATCCAAGCTATTGAAGCAGCTCTGGTAACTCATGAGGTATTGATTTTTCCAAATCAAATACTATCTAGTGAGGATTTGTTACGGCTTGGAGCATATTTTGGTGAGTTGACAGTTCATCCATTTGCTGAAAATCATCAGGAAATTCCCGAATTGATCGTGTTTGACTATAAGGAAGGTAATCCTCCAGAGGTTACAGATCGATGGCATTCCGATGAAACTTATCGTGAATGCCCCCCTCTCGGAACTATGTTGTATTCAAAGGTAGTTCCAGAAATTGGTGGTGATACTTGTTTTGTTAGCATGACTGCTGCTTACGATGCAATTTCCTCCAGAATGCAACAGTTCATTTGTGGAATGGAGGCAGTACACGATTTTGCATCGTTTAAGTACTTGTTCCCCAATACCGATAATGGTCATAGACAATTGAGGCGTTGTGAGGAAATGTACCCACCAGTATCACATCCCGTAGTACGAGTCCATCCAGTGAGTGGCAAAAAAACTTTATTTGTAAACCCACATTACACACGATTTATTAAGGGCATGGAGGAGAGAGAAAGTTGGCAATTACTCGATGCATTATATCGCGCAACCTCAGTTCTTGAGCACCAGTACCGACACCGATGGGAAGCCAATACGCTGGTTTTCTGGGACAACCGCTCAGTTCAACATGCTGCAGTACACGACTATTACCCACAGCCTCGGTTAATGGAGCGTGTTACGATAAAAGGAGACCGCCCATTTGGTACAAGTGAAAAAGTACAGTTGTCGGAATTGCGTAAATTTAAGATTGCACAATACGATCATTTTAGTATGAGTCGTGCTGTACGACAATTTGAGCGTGAATAACCATTTTAAATTTGATAACTAAAATCATGCGATCATACTAAATTAATTCTATTTTAATGGAGAAGTAATTTGAACTCACCACGCATTATTGATGTACAAGACTTTATTAATAGGTGTCGTTTTTCACCCTATCAGTGGATAATGTTAGTACTATGCTTATTAATTGTGATGATTGATGGGTTTGATACTGCAGTGATCGGCTATATTGCTCCATCTCTGATACATGAATGGAATATGACTAAACATATGATGGGTTCGTTAATGAGCGCTGCATTGTTTGGGTTAGCCTTTGGCTCTTTATTTGCCGGACCTTTAGCGGATCATTTTGGGCGAAAACCGATTCTTATTTTGTCTGTATTTTTTTTTGGTTTCTGGAGTCTGGTTGCTGCCAAGGCTAGTTCTATTGAATCACTCACCATATTGCGATTTTTAACTGGTGTTGGTCTTGGTGCTTCAATGTCAAATGCTTTGACACTTATTTCTGAATATGCTCCTGACAGGTGTAGAGCTCTGTTAGTTAATTCTGTATTTTGTGGGTTTCCTATAGGTGCAGCCTTGGGTGGCTTCCTGGCAGGTTGGTTAATACCTAATTTTGGATGGCGTATCATTTTAGTTGTTGGGGGGTTAATACCTCTTATACTAGTGTTATTATTGATTTTTTTGTTACCTGAATCTATACGTTATATGGTGGCACGCGGAAAATCAGTTGATAAAATTAGTAGTACACTTTCTCAGGTCACCCGAACTGTAGTCAATAATGTAAGTGCCTTCATTTTCAATGAATATAAGTCGACTGATACTAAATCTGCTCTGCAAAATATTTTGTCACGAGAATATATATTAGGTTCAGCTATGCTCTGGATCACTTATTTTATGGGACTGCTAATTTTCTATGTGTTAATAAGTTGGATGCCGCTCCTCATGGAAGATTCAGGTTTCAGCATCAGACGGTCCGTCTTGCTTACTTCACTATTTCCACTAGGTGGTGGTATTGGAACCATTATGGCGGGGTGGCTAATGGATCGAGTAAATCCCAACAAGGTAGTTGCTTTAGCGTACCTTCTTACAGGAGCAATACTTTTCACACTTGGACACGTGAGAGATATCATATTCTTAAGTGTACTTATTTTTCTTGCCGGAACTGCTATGAATAGCGCACAGTCTTCCATGGGAGCAATTGCAGCAGTTTTTTATCCAACGCATTGCCGTGCCACTGGAGTATCATGGATGATTGGCTTAGGCCGCTTCGGAGGGGTTTTTGGAGCATTGATTGGCGTTGAGTTCATGAATTTAAATCTGGGGTTTAGCAATATTTTTATGTTGTTAGCAGTTCCAGCGCTGATTGCAGCAATTGCGTTGACTATCAAGAATTATAGCGAAGCAAAAAAACGTTTAATTGGTATTATTTTGAGTAAATAGAAAAATATATTAGGGCCTCAATAGTTATGAAATATACTTCTAAAAAAGTTACAGAGCAGCAGAGTCTTTATGCTATTATTAGTGCGCCACTAAACCCGCTCATAGTGTTACTAATGTCAGCAGCAACTGGGCTTACGGTGGCTAGTAACTACTATGCTCAGCCACTACTAAATAGTATTGGTGCGCAATTTGGTTTGCCCATTACAACGGCAGGAAGCATTGTTACAGTAGCTCAATTTAGTTACGCTATTGGTCTTATATTATTGGTTCCATTGGGGGATATGGTGGAGAGGAAAACTCTAATAGTTATTATGACTATTTTATCAGCTTGTGGTCTCTTGATTACAGCTTTTGCATCAAATATCTTCTTTGTTATATTTGGTACTGCCATAGCGGGGGTCCTCTCGGTTATGGCACAAATAATGATTCCTTTTGCTTCAGATTTGGCCCTAGCCCATGAACGTGGAAAAGTTGTGGGTACAATTATGAGTGGTTTGCTTATGGGTATTTTATTAGCCCGGACTGCTGCAGGATTTTTGGCTGATTTGGGCAGTTGGCGTACGGTTTACTGGGTTGCTGCAACATTGATGTTTGCTATGGCTTATGCATTGTGGTTAGCATTACCACGATTCAAAACCCCAATTACCCAAAATTATTTGCGCATACTGACTTCTATATTTTACCTATATAGAGATGAACCGTTGTTTAGGGCTCGCTCCATGTTGGGTGCCATATTATTTGCTTCATTTAGCCTTTTCTGGACATCATTAACCTTTCTTCTCACAAACCCTCCTTATGAGTATTCAACCACTGTAATTGGATTATTTGGTTTAGCTGGAATTGCTGGAGCGTACGCTGCTAAGAAATTTGGTAGTTTGGCAGATCTAGGATATGGCAACCGAACCACTGTGGTTGGCTTATTGCTCCTATTAATTTCATGGATACCAGTTGCATTAGGCCAAAATTCGATTATAACGTTGCTAATAGGAGTTGTAATGTTAGATCTTGCCATTCAAGGGGTACACGTTACTAATTTAAGTGCAATCTATCGCCTAAATTCTGGGGCACGTAGCCGACTTACTTCTGGAATTATGACCGCAAATTTTATTGGAGCATCTGCCGGATCAATTATTTCCTCTTGGGTATTTGTAAATAATGGATGGTATGGCATTTGCTTGGTTGGAGTAGCGATGGCAGTTGTGGCACTAATATACGCGTTTTTTGCGTCAAATATACACATTCCAAAAAAATTATTGCCATGATCTTGAATTTTCTTTTCTCTCAAAGTTATGAGGATCAATGCCGTACGCTAGCACTTTCTCTTACTAAAATATACAATATGCTTACAACATAAATTATGATTTTTAAAAGGTATAAACTATGCTACATGGGAAAACCAAGGTAAATGCTTATATGGTGCATCAAGAATCAGAAGCAGATGTTTTGATTTGTGATGAATATATAAATCTACCATCCATCTTTAAAAAATCCGTATTTGAGCTAGAGCTAAAAAGACGGATGAGTGATATTGAGTATGAAAAACTACTTTTATTGTATGAAATTTATAATGATTATACTCCAAAAGAATCCATATTTAAAAAAGGTGATTATTTATTAAATTCAATCATACCTGTGATACCCAAAAGTAGTATCAACAATCTAAGTGATAAGCTACAAATTATTATTCGAAATAACTATATTGAATATGAAAATAAATTAATTTTAAATAATGAATACTTAAATTACCACGACGAAAGATCTCTTCTTTATCATCTGGGAGATAAGAGCTTAATGAATATAGAGCACGGGAAATTAGAACTTATTAAATTTTTTTCAGAAAATAATGATTTGCTAAAAAATAAGGTCTATTATGTAACAATGTTTAATGATACTCGTCATGCCTATTTTTACAGAAAAAATCACGAACATGTGCCAGGAATGATGATTATTGAAGCTGTGCGGCAAGCATTTTATGCTTTTACATATACATTTAAGAAAGCAAAACGAGGAAGTGTTTCAATATCTATGTCTACACTAAACAGTGAATTCTATAGCTATACTCAATCTAACTACCCATTAAGAATTCAAGTAGAAGAGTCTGTTCATCATGATGATTTGCCTGAGAGACATTTAAGATTAAGGGCTAAACTTTATCAACGCCAAACACTAGTTGGAGAAATTTCTTATTCGGGGATTATTATGGAATTAAATTTATTTAATCGACTGCGAAAAATGGGTAAAGATGAAGAGAACTATACATTTTATCCAATTAAGGCGATTGATAATACAATTCTTTTAATTGATGAACGCTCTTCTTCTAATATTCTAATATCTAAATTAAAAAAAATTTCCTTGAAGGGTATGCAAGTATCAATTAAAGAAAAAGGACAGTATGACTTAGATATTGGACATAAATTCAAGTTTATATTAGATATAAAAGACGATAATAAAATTATTTCATCTTGCCAAGTTGTTGAAAAAATAATAACCGACGATGGAATTGATTTATGCATTAATTATATTAATTTATCAAAACCATTATCTGTACAGCTATCTGACTGTATTAAAAATTATACGTATATTAATAATGAGGAGTTGATTATATAATGTCTAAACTACTAGAAAATAATTTTAAGATGGCTAAATCTAATGAGAAAGGTAGTTTTACTTATCCATTACTCTTTTCACCAATTACAATTAATGGGATTACTATTCCTAATAGGCTTTATTTTGCCCCTCTTGGAATTGATAATGCTAATTTAGATGGTACAATGTCAATGGAACTTGAAAATTTTTATGTGGGAATAGCCAAAGGCGGATGTGGACTAATTATGATGAGCAATTGCTCAGTATCCCCAGACTCATGTTTAAACCCACGAGGATTGAGGCTATATAACACATCACATGCAAACTCCCTCAAGCAATGTATTCATAGTGTAGAATCTTATGGTGGAATATTTGGAATTCAATTACAGCATTATGGTGCACAAGCTGTAACTACTTATACAAAAAAGTCATTGCTAAGTCCAAGTGGATATGAATGCCCTATCTATAAGAAAAAAGATCCTAACTATACAGTTCATAAAATGACATTGGATGATATTAATATAGTTAAAGAGCAATTTATTACTTCAGCTATAATGAGCGCGGATTCTGGAGTTAAATTTATTCAACTACAAGCATCAAATGGATACTTATTACATAGTTTTATTTCGCCATATATGAATCATAGAAATGATGAATATGGAGGAAGTTATGAAAATAGAATACGAATTTTAATAGAAATTGTGCAAGGAATTAAAGCAAGATTAAAAAATAGCATCATTTTATCTGTGCGAATTGGAGTTGATGATGGCTTTGATTATTATGGAATAAAACCCAATCATTTCAAAACAATAATACCGCTATTAGAACAATGTGGTGTTGATATGTTTGCTGTAACAATTTCAATTGCTGAAACATTCAGTGTTCTCATAAATAAAACACCTCAATCACATCATAATATGATTAATATTGTAAAAGAAATCAAGAGTTATGCCACTGTGCCAATCGGGTTTGCTGGATTTAACCATTCATTAGAAGATTCTGAAAAAATATTAGCTTCTAAATCATCTGATTTAATAGGTATGGCGAGGGCTTTATTTGCCGATAACAATTTAATATTGAAAAGTATTGATGGCAGAAGTTCTCAAATAAACCATTGTTTATGGGATGGAAACTGTTTTAAAGATAAATCAAATCCTCAATTAGATCGGGTTTATTGCTGTGTAAACCCATCATATAAACGCCCTGAATCTATAAAATATTTATAAAGGAATAACAATGGGTAGATTTACTGGAAAAGTCGTATTAATTACTGGAGGAAGTCAAGGAATAGGTTTAGAAACTGCTATTAGATTTGCTCAAGAAGGTGCTTATATATGTATTACTGGTCGTAACTTAGAAAAAGGTGAAATTGCAATAAATAAAATTAATATGAACACAAATCATGCATATTTTATTCAATGTGATATCAATATCGAAAGTGAAGTTATAAATATGATACAACAATGTATTATATATTTCGGAACCATTGATATTGCCTTTAATAATGCAGGGGTTACTTCAGAGTATGCGCTATTACCTGATTCAAATACTAAACTTTGGCATCAAGTAATAAATACCAATATATGTGGCACATATCACTGCATGAAATATGAATTACAAGCTATGGAAAAAAATGGGGGGGTAATAATAAATAATGCATCATGCGTTGGATTAATTCCAATACCTAAACAATCAGCTTATGTAGCAAGTAAGCATGCTATAATTGGATTAACCAAAAGTGTTGCTATTGATTATGCTGAGGGAGATAATAATAATGCACACATTCGTATTAATGCTATTGCTCCTGGTCCCATAGAAGGAGGAATGAATTTTAATGCAGACTCAAAAAATATTCAACGAAAAAAATCTTTTACAGCAATGAATAGGCTCGGGAAACCCGAAGAGGTTGCAAAAACTGTTCTTTGGTTATCATCTGATGATGCATCTTATATAACTGGTTCTATCATATCTATAGATGGTGGAATGTCAGCTGGGAAATGGAGTTAAGATGAAGTCAGTATTTATAACAGGAGTAAGTTCTGGAATAGGTTTTGAATTGGCAACAAAATTCTTAGAACTAGGATATTGTGTATATGGAATTAGTAGACGTGTTCCCGTAGGATTACTTGCAAAACCTAATTTTTATCATCGTTGTATGGATGCTAGTGAATTAGATACCCTAAGTGATAAAATTACTAAATTCTTAATTTTAGATTTAGCAGTAAATAAAATTGATTATTTATTTTTAAACATTGGTGAATTTAATAAGCGTATTGCCCTTATTACAGATACACCTCTTGCAGAATATGAACATCTAATGCGTGTTAATGCTTGGAATTGTAAAGTTATCTTAGATACATTATTGCGCTCAAAAATAAGCTTAGATACAGTAATTTTTTCATCTTCAATAGCTGGTAAAAGAGCAAGAAAAGGTATGGGGCCTTATGCAGTCTCAAAAGCAGCCCTTAATATGTTGGCTGAACTATATGCATTAGATCATCCAGAATTATATTTTTTAGTTTTAGGACTATGTAATGTAGACACTTTTTTAGCCAAAAATGTTTTATATATGCCTCTATTTGGTGATTTTAAGGAATTATTAGATTTAAGAGAACGCGCTATAAATTCAGATTACGTCATATCAACACACAAACGAGCTCTTCAAATATTAAAAATTATTAAGGAAGTTGGGTATCGCAATCAGGAGTACAATGGTAAATTTATAGAGATAAGAAATTTTTTAGAAGAAACTAAAGAAATCTAGCCTATAAAAACTATTGGCAATAATATGCAAAAATAAACTACAATTCATTATATTTAGCAAGGTTATCTTGAAATTTAATTTAAAAGTAACCCTAAAGGATTTTAATATGAAGAAGACTCCCATACTTATAAAAAAGTGTAAATTTCCGTATCAAAGTATATTATCTGCTGATGCATTAAATGCAGATTTTTCAGATTCATATCAGCTAATTAGCGTCTCAAATAGGCTAGATGTATTAGATATTTATATTTTAATGGTGAACAATACTCCCAAGTGGATTAATCAATTATTATTTTTAAGAAATAAAATTATGTTATTATTTGGTCTAAAAGATGTAAAACATCTAGGCGGGTTAAGCCAAACAAAATATGAGAACCGAAGCAATCTCATTGGCACCAAACTAGATATTTTTGAAATAAGCACATATTCCAGAAATGAAATGACTCTAATACTAAATGATAAACATTTAGATATAAAAATGTCAATATTGAATCGTTATGATAATAATTCTCAAAAAAATACTGTTATTATTTCTACTTTAGTTTACTTTAATAATTTTTTAGGTAGATTCTATATGTTGATAATTACTCCTTTTCACAAAATAGTAGTTAAAAGATTATTAAGTAATATATTAATAGACTTTTCTCCTTTAAGACAGGAGGTTGAATAAAAATGATGCAATTACTATTAATTTTTGTAGCACTAATTGGTGGATATTTATGTAAAAATATTAGGATTAATAATAATATTTTAAATAAATTTTTGTCTACTTCTGTGCTGCTAATTTTAGTAGTAATGGGATATGAGTTTGGCAGTAGCTCTAGTGATATGTTTATTGAATTAAAACTACTGTCTAAAATAATCTTAGTATCCGTAGTTACATTATTTTTACTTAATTATATATCAATCTATTTATATGCTAGGTTCACTAGAGTTAAGGATGCTACTTCTAGCAGCTCCACAAAAAGTAGTGGGTTATACACTACTATATCTAGCTTATATAAATACTTTATGGAAAGCGGAAAGTATATTCTATGTGTGTTTTTAGGCACATGTACTGGTTACTTCCTAAAATCACCATTAACACATCTAAGCCTAATTATTAATTTAATCCTTTTAGTTATACTTTTTATTATTGGATACCAATTAAAACAACAAAATGTTTCTTTAAGAAGCATCCTAACAAATAAAACTGGGATAACTATTGCTGGGTTAATAATATTAAGCTCAATTGTAGCTGGTATTATTTCTGCAAAAATTTTAGGTATTGATATCCGTACAGGAGTAGTATTATCCTCGGGATATGGTTGGTATACATTATCTGGGATTTTAATTGGGCAATTAGCACCCCATGGATTTGGCACCGCAGCATTTTTTATTGATTTTATACGAGAGATAATAGCTATAATTCTTATCTCTGCAATAGGCAAAAAGCATCCCCTACCAGTAGTCGCATATAGTGGTGCTACAGCATTAGATTTTACTTTACCAATTATTAAAGTTAATTTATCTGAAAGTATGGTACCAGTTGCTATCACCAGTGGCATGATTTTAACTATGCTGGTACCTGCTGTTATTCCTTTATTTTGGGCTATTTTGTAAGTTTTTTGGCAGCAGAACTATCAGGATAATTTTTCTTGATTAGATTTGCTGTATTATCCGCAGATTTCTTCATGCCTAATTGCTGTTGCGAAATATACATCGTAAATAATGCATCTGGTGCATTTTTATTCCGTGGATTTTCTTCAACAAACTTGCGTGCGGTAAAGATTGAATCTTTATATTGACCGCCAGCAGCATATGCTACTACAAGATAATAACTAGCATTAGCAGTTATTACAGGATCCTTAGAAGCATTAATTAAATCTTTTAACTGCTTGATAGCAGCATTAAAATCATGGGCTTTGATTTTTTTTAAAGCTTCTCGTAATTGAGCACTTTCAGAATCACTAACACTTTTATTTACACCAACTGGAGCAGAGCTTACCCCAGCAATAGCAATAGGTGCAGCACCTAAGCCTTGCAACTGCTGCTCAATACCCTGATTAACTTGGTTTTGAGTGTCTTGGAAAGATTGTTGATTATGTTGAATTGTTCCAACATTACCATTTAATTGATCGATTTGATTTTGTAGATCGTCTAATTTGTTTAAGACGTCTAACATTTTTTGATTTGACACTTTATTACCTAACACCCCAACTGTCTGCTCTAATTGAGTCAACCGCATGTTGGTGTCAGCAAGCTGTGTCCGAGCTTGGTCATCAGCACAACCTATTAAAAAAAGGTTTGCTGACAACCCAATAGCTGTCAACAAACATTTTTTCATAATTATTGTACGCCTTGTTCAACAGTACCACTATAAAAGCTACTGTCAACCATCGGCATATTGTTGTCATCACTATAACCTTTTGGGCTATTAGCTTTGTAAACAATATCAGCACGACGATTTAATGAACGATTAACATCCGTATCATTAGAGAATTTAGCTTTTAGTTTTCCATAAGAAACTGCTTCAACTTGATGTCTGTGAGCGCCAGCAGCAACTAAAGCCATTTTAACAGCCTGAGCACGTTTTTGACCTAAAGCTAAGTTATATTCAACAGAACCAATATCATCAGTGTTACCTTGAACTTGCACTTTAGCCATTGGATTCATAGATAGATAACTCGCGTTTGCACCAACAACACCGCTATAGCTATCATTTACCATGTATTTATTAAATGCAAAATAAACAGCATTGTGATTAGCCATTGGAGCTGAAACAACAGGCTCGCTAACAACAGGCTCACTAGCCATTGCAGCACTAGCAACAGGCTCTTTAGTTGATGAGCATGCAGCAACAACGGAACCAACCATCACTGCTAATAACAATTGTTTTAACAATTTTGACATATTAAACTCCCTATTATTAAACAAAAAACTTTTTTCTCGTATACTTAAACTACCTCAAGTATTGACAGATAATTTTAGTAAATTTATGTGCTAAATAGCTCAGATTGCATTGTATCATAAACATATAAAATTATGCAGTAATATTTTCACTAATTTTAATCACTTTATTTTTTAGATTCGATACTTGGGTAGCCAAATACCTGGTTACTACCGATTTTGCTACCATCTGTAGACTGGTTTGGACCATCTGATAGCTGATCTCTGGTATAATATTCTTTACCTTTTTGCCCCGATACTTTTGGTAACCCAAAAGTTTGAGTGCTATATGCTTTACTTCCACCCTGAGTTGGGCTATTTTTAGGATTTGACAATTGTTCATTAGTATAATACCTTTGACCCTTTTTACCTTTTAATTTAGGATGAGCAAAATTACCATACTGCTTTGAACCTACTGTTGGTGAATTTAGAACTTTTGGCTTATCTGAGATAACATCACTAGATTGTATCGAATCTGCAAAAGCATATGCACCTGATATTATAAATAACCCCAAAACAATCTTTTTTAACATATCAAATCACTCCTTTTTATGTCTTGATTATTAGCTATAAGCATTATGTTAACATATGCCTAAATTAATTTGCTTATATTTATTGGCGTATTGTATTATAATAACGTACTTGTAAGAAAAATATTTCTTGATTTTTAATTTATATTTTTAAAGGGCAAACCTATGTCTTTCTTTCCTACTGCTCACGCATCCACTGGCGCTGCCACTCAATCAGGTGAAATGAATTACATGTCATTTTTACCAATGATTATAATTTTTGTGCTATTCTGGTTTTTATTAATCAGACCACAACAAAAAAAAGCTAAGCTACTTAGCAAAATGATTAATGAATTACAAAAAGGTGATGAAGTTATTACTAATAGCGGAATCCTTGGTAAAATCTCAAAAATTGAAGACCCATTCATCATGCTTGAAATTGCTAATAATGTTGTAATCACTATACAAAAAAATACAGTTTCTGGTAAAATTGATAGAAATGCATTGAATAAAAATACAAAATAACTAATGCGTTGGGTTAACCCAACGCATTAGTTAATTAAATAGGTGTTAAATATATGATTAAATTCCCAGTATGGAAATATCTTGTTATTATAACTGGTGTGATTGTTGGATTATTATATACAATCCCTAATTTTTATGGCGAAGTCCCTGCTGTACAAATATCCAGCAATAGTAACAATACAACGGTTGATACTAATATACTATCTTCTGTTAGTGATACTTTATCACAAAATGGACTACAGCCAACTGGCGAGATTTTTGATGGGCACACTCTAAAAATTAAATTTTCAGATACTGATGCTCAACTTAAAGCCCGAGATATTATACAAAATCAGCTAGGGAATAACTATATTGTTGCACTAAACTTAGTATCCGCAAGTCCAGCATGGTTTGGTAAAATAAGTGCTGCACCAATGTTTTTAGGTCTTGACTTACGTGGCGGAGTACATTTTTTACTTACGGTAGACATGGATACTGCAGTAAAAAAAACCTTAAATCAATATGCTAATGATATTCGTCGAGACTTGCGTAGCAACAGCATACGTTATGGCTCAGTGAACATTGAAAACCGCTCTTTATCGGTACAATTCCGTGACCCTGAGTCAATGCAAAAGGCATTTAATCAAATAACAAAAGACTCACCTAATATAGTAATTAGCCAAGATAATGTAAATAATGCCATTATAGCGGCAGTATCAAGCTCAGAATTACAAAAAATTCAAGAAGCAGCAATTAAACAAAATATATTAACTCTACATAATCGGGTTAACGAACTAGGAGTTGCTGAACCAATTATTCAACAACAAGGAACCAACCGCATAGTGGTAGAGCTACCAGGGGTCCAAGATACAGCACGTGCTAAAAATATTATTGGTCGTACAGCAAGCTTAGAAATACGATTAGTAGATGATGAGCCCAATGATGTAAGTGCTGCTAATGCAGGAAATATACCAACAGGATACCAATTATTAGATGATGTTGGTAGATCTAACCAAACAACTAAGATTCTAGTTAATAAAGATGTGGAATTAACTGGAGATAATATTACCGATGCTCAACCAGGTTTTGAAGAAAATGGTTCTCCTGCGGTAAACATTAGGCTGGATAGTGCTGGAGCTGCTGCTTTTAAACAGCTAACAGCAAATAACGTTGGTAAGCGTTTAGCTATGGTATTGGTTGACCAAGGTAAAAGCGAAGTAGTAACTGCTCCAGTTATCCGCACCGAAATTGGTGGAGGGCAAGTACAAATCTCTGGTTCGATGAATATTCAACAAGCTAATGATACCGCCTTATTATTACGCTCTGGATCTCTAGCTGCTCCAATGGTTATTGTAGAAGAGCGCACAGTTGGACCATCTCTAGGTAAAGAGAATATCAGTAAAGGTTTCCATTCTGTAATGTGGGGGTTTGCTGCAATTGCTGTATTTATGATTATGTATTATATGATCTTTGGTGTTATATCTGTAGTATCTTTATCGGTAAATTTATTACTTCTTGTTGCAATTTTATCCATGTTACAAGCAACCCTTACCCTACCTGGAATAGCCGCAATTGCTCTTACTTTAGGTATGGCTATTGATTCTAATGTGTTAATTAATGAAAGAATCCGCGAAGAATTACGCAAAGGGCATAAAATTCATGCTGCAATTCAGTCTGGGTATGAACATGCATGGGCGACTATTTTAGATTCAAATGTAACTACATTAATTGCTGGGCTAGCACTGCTTGCTTTTGGCACTGGACCAATAAAAGGTTTTGCAATTGTGCATTGCTTAGGTATTTTGACCTCAATGTTTAGCGCAGTTTTTGTTTCTCGTGGCATTGTAGGATTATTGTATGCTAATCGTCGAGTAACTAAGCTTTATATATAACTGGTATAAAATTGTACTTATTGAAACACTAATATTTTTTATTATGGATTAAAACATGGAATTTTTTAGAATTAAAAAAGACATTCCGTTTATGAGCTATGGGAAAATTACTACAGCAATTTCCTTAATAACTTTTATACTTGCGGTATTTTTTCTAATTAGTCGAGGACTAAATTTATCAGTAGAATTTACTGGTGGTACTATGATGGAAGTAGCATACTCACAACCTGTTGAAATTTCTCGAGTAAGAAATAGCCTTAATACACTAGGCTACCCTCAAGCAACAGTACAAAACTTTGGTAATAATAGCATTATTATCCGCCTACCAAATAAAGCGGGAACAAAAGCAGCTGAATTATCTAATAAAGTATTTGATGCAATAAGTCCATTATCAGCAAACCCTCAAATCAAAAGCGTAGAATTTATTGGACCAGAGGTTGGGCAAGATCTGGTAACTAATGGCTTACTTGCAATATTATTTGTCTGTATTGGAATTCTAAGTTATCTTGCAGCTAGGTTTGAGTGGAGATTTGCTATTGCAGCAATTATTGCTAACTTACATGACGTAATTATTATTTTAGGGTTCTTTGCATTTTTCCGTTGGGAATTTTCACTAACTGTACTTGCTGCTGTTTTAGCAGTACTTGGATACTCAGTAAATGAATCTGTAGTTGTGTTTGATAGAATACGGGAAAACTTTAGAACCATGCGTAGCAATGACGTAGCCGAAATCATTAATAATGCAATCACTGCAACTATGAGCCGTACTATTATAACTCATGGATGCACCGAAATGATGGTTTTATCTATGCTATTTTTTGGTGGAGCGAGTTTACACAACTTTGCCCTAGCATTAACTATTGGTATATTATTTGGTATTTATTCCTCTGTATTAGTAGCTTCTCCACTGGTAATGTGGCTTGGAGTATCTAAGACTAATTTAGTTAAAGCACCAAAGAACAAAGAAGAAGCAGTCGTATAGTTACTCATCTTTCTTAAATATTATTTATTAATAAAAGGTAATTCAATGCATTTTTTAGATTTAATTTTACATTTAGACAAATACTTTGCTATAGCAATTGCTAATTATCATACTTATATTTATATGATAATTTTTGTAGTAATTTTCTGTGAAACTGGTCTAGTGGTTACGCCATTCTTACCTGGGGACTCTCTACTTTTTATTGCTGGCAGCCTTACAGTTAGCGGACATATGAGTATCTACATACTAGCTATGACTATATTTTTAGCTGCATTTTGTGGAGATAACTGCAATTTTTTTGTAGGTAAATTTATTGGGGACAAGTTATTTAAAAACCCAAATTCTAAAATATTTCGCCAAGATATTTTAAAGAAAACTCATGATTTTTACGCAAAAAATGGACGCATGACTGTGGTTATTGCTAGATTTGTCCCACTAATAAGAACTTTTGCACCTTTTGTTGCAGGTCTTGGACATATGCAATATAAAAAATTTATTGGGTTTAGTATTCTTGGTTCTTTTTTATGGGTTAGTATATTTCTAGGTGGTGGCTATTTATTTGGCAATATTCCAGTAATTAAATCGCATATATCTGTAATTATTATAGTTATAATGATTATTTCGATTATTCCTGTAATAAAAATGATTTTAGATGAAATAAAGCAAGGCCGTGGTAACAAATAAATATGAGCATCGAACAAAAACGCAAACACATTAAGAGCTTTGTACTACGCCAAGGTAAAATAACTCCTGGACAAAGCAACTCAATAGAAGAACTAATGCCTATTTATGGAATTAAATATTCCAACTCACCAATTGATTTGAATGCTGAATTTAAGCGTAATAACCCTAAAATTATTGAAATCGGTTTTGGAATGGGAAATGCCAGCTGGCAAATAGCAAAATCTCACCCAGAAAATGATTACTTAGGCATAGAGGTGCATAGTCCTGGAGTTGGTTCTTTATTGATGAGCCTTAAAAGTAACGAGGTTTCTAATTTACGCATAATCCATCATGATGCACTTGAAGTATTACATAATATGATACCTAATGGCTCAATTAATGGCTTTCATATTTACTTCCCTGACCCATGGCATAAAAAACGCCATCATAAAAGACGAATTATACAAGAAGATTTTATCAATTTGTTATGCCAAAAATTAGTTCCTGGAGGCTATATTCACTTAGCTACCGATTGGGAACACTACTCAACATGGATGCTGGATATTCTAAATAAAAATCCACAATTACATAATGAGTCACAGAATAATACTTTTATAGCTCGTCCAGATTTTAGACCTATGACCAAGTTTGAACAACGGGGAATTAACCTTGGGCATAAAGTATGGGATTTAATGTTTACAAAAATATAATACTAGTTATAAAATCTGTTAATAACCGAAAGTATATCTTATGTTTAACCCTAGTCAATCAGATGTGCGCAATTTTTTCTTTGATACCTATGCAAAGTCTAAACAACAACAAGCATTAAATGATTTAGAAAAAATTGCCTTGAGTATAATTTTTGAACACCCAGAGTATGAAAAAATTTTATCTAACAAAGAACAATACTTTGATTATCAATGGCTTCCAGAAAATGGAGAAACCAACCCCTTCTTGCATATGAGTATGCACATGAGCATAATTGAACAATTATCCATTAACCAGCCGCATGGTATAATAACTCTATATAAAGAGTTATGTAAAAAATTTGAGGGTGAACATAAAGCACAGCACGAGCTTATGGATTGTATCGCTGAAATGATTTGGCAAGCACAAAAAAGTAGCACCGCTCCAGATCCAGAAGTATACTTTGCCTGTATAAATAGCAAATTATAAGACATTCGTAACTACTTAACAAGTCTCATAAATAGCATAAGTTATCATCCTCGTAATTGATTCTGGGATTTATAACATATTGTTTGGCATGGATTCTGTGTCACACGCAAGCGTGATGCACGGAATGACAGACTGAGTAATTACAAACATTCAACACATAATATTTAAGGTTTTCAATTAATGCAAAAAAAATCACCGCGCCATTTAGCTAGAAGCTTGGCAATACAGGGCATATACTCTTATAAAATTAATCAATGTTCTATTATTGAAATCGAAGATTATATTAATGAGAATAATCGAGATGTCTTTAAAAAAGCTAATTATGAATTAATGCACTACTTAATTGAACAAACATTACATGATTTTTCAGGTAACGTTGCGCGCTATACTCCATACTTACAAAGAAGTATTGAAGAGATAAATTTAGTAGAACAAATCATCTTAGCAGTTGCTGCTACTGAATTAATTAACAATCTAAATGTGCCTGCTTTTGTGGTTATCAATGAAGCTGTAGAACTTGCTAAACTATATGGCGCTGAAGACTCATTTAAATTTATTAATGGATTAGTTGATAAGCTTGCGGGAGAAGTACGTAAAGATGAGATGCAATCTGATAACTCTACATATAAAAAATAATTATGCAAATAGAACAACAAGTAATTGATGAGGTGATTCGCCACTCAGAGATAGTTGAAGTGATGGGTAAATCACTCACACTAAAACGTTCAGGTGGTAATTATTTTGCTTGTTGTCCTTTTCATAATGAAAAAACCCCCTCCCTTTCTATAAATTCAAAAGAACAATTTTTTCATTGTTTTGGTTGTGGCGAATCAGGTAATGTAATTACTTTTGTAATGAATTATTTTGGCTTAGACTTTGTTGAAGCAATAAAAAAATTAGCACGTGATTGTGGAGTGCATATTCCAGAATCCAATAAAAAGATTTCTAGAGAAGAAATTCTAAGCCAAAAAAAACATAAGGCCACCTTAAACGATACCATTAATCAAGTAGTAAAATCTTATAAAGCTAATCTAAATAATATGCCCAACGCAGTAAACTACCTTAAAAAACGGGGTTTATCTGCTGAAATTAGCCAAAATTTTCTATTAGGATATGCTTTAGATGATTTTAATGGCTTAGCACAAACATTCCCCGATTATGCTAAAAATCAGTTTTTACTCGATGCTGGTTTAGTAGTTAAAAACGATAGTGGTAAACTATATGATAGATTCCGCAATCGGATTATGTTCCCAATTCGTAATACTCATGGTGATGTTATTGCATTTGGTGGTAGAGTTATTTCTAATAGCGAGCCTAAATATTTAAATTCTCCAGAAACAGCATTATTTAACAAGTCCCACGAATTATACGGTTTATTCGAAGGACAAAAGTCTATCCGCGAGCAGAAACACGCTATTGTCGTTGAAGGATACATGGATGTAATTGCCCTATTCCAATTTGGAGTTACTAATGTAGTTGCCTCCATGGGAACAGCAGCAACAGAAGACCATATAAAAAAGTTATTTCGGTTATGTGAGGATATTTATTATTGTTTTGATGGAGATAATGCTGGTCGTAAAGCAGCTTGGAGAGCACTTGAACGATCTATGCCATTAGTTACAGATTTAAAGGCTGTGCATTTTTCCTTTCTACCACAAGGTGAGGACCCAGATAGCTTTATTCGTAAATTTGGAACCGATGAATTTACTAATCAAATAAAAAATAAATCTATGTCATTGTCTGCATATCTAATGGCAGAACTATCACAATCAGTAAATATCAATACTGAAGAAGGTAAAGCTAAATTAATTAGCCTAGCTAAACCTTATTTAGAAAATACAAAAGCTATTGCTTTGCAAGTAATGCTAAAAAAACAACTAGCTAACCTTGTACAGTTAGAGCCAAATGTTTTAGAGAGTATTCTTAATAACCGTTCACGCTATGCTTTTTATAATAGTCGTTGGAATAAAAATCAATTACCTGTCCAAGCAGAAAAAATAAGCAAAGCTACATTCAATAATATAAAAACTGTTGTTCTAGGTGCTATAGAGCATATAGATTGGGTTCATAATTCTCCTCTACCAGAAGAAATTGCAAATTATAGTATCGAGATTAGAGAACTAATTTTATTTTTAGATTTTATCTCACATAATTATAATGTTAATGAAAAAATTGATATTTTAAATATAAATGAAAATATAGAATTTAACGCACTAAATATTACTCAAATACTCAATAATAAAATACCTATTTCCAACTCAACTAAGAGTATGATTGACATACAAACTGAACAAAAGTTTAAAGATGCTTTAAAAAACTTATTTCGCTTTGAAAAAATTACCCGCATCAAAAATCCTAAAATTACCATGAAAAACACAGCCTAAATATGTAAATTCATATGAAATGCACCAGCAAATTTTTAAACTTATAAAAACTCATAAACATGAATAAGGATTAAACTATGGAAAATACAAACATCCTATTACCTAAAAATGCACAGCAAATATTTATAGAAGGTCCTGAGGGTAGATTAGACTGCTTAAAACTAAGCTCGCTAACTCATGAGACTATAGGTATTGCAATTGTGTTTCATCCAGACCCAAAAGGTGGTGGGACATATACCAATAAAATTGTACAAATAATTGCTAAAACTCTTTGCAACAATGGATACCTATGTATTTGCCCTAACTTACGTGGAGTAGGATTAAGCGCTGGAACCCATGATATGGGAATCGGTGAGGTGAGCGATGCTCGAGCTATATATGAATATTTGCGCTTAGATTACCCAGAACTGCCTTTAGTTTTAGCTGGGTTTTCTTTTGGCACTTCAATTGCTAGCCAACTAGCAGAATTCGTTGAACATGAAAAATTAATTATGGTTGGGATGGCAGTTACTCGATATAAAGTGGTTATTCCTGATATAAATAAAACTATTGCAATTCACGGTGAAGAAGATGAAGTGGTTGACCCTGAGCTAGTTAAAACTTGGGCAAGAGAAAATGAAATACCAGTTATATGGTTTCCCCATACCGGGCATTTCTTTCATGGAAAATTAGTTGTGCTACAAAACATGCTTAATAACTTTAAACTTTAATATAACCACTCAGCAGATATTATATATTTGGATTTTGTCATGCTGAGTAGTTAAAAGTGCGCATTAAACACGCACACTTTATATGAAATATGAACTTATAATACAAAAAAATCATTTATTATAAATTATTTTATAAGATTTTGCACAGCAGAATAATATTATTATGCTCAGAAATACTCATACAAGCAGTTACTCATTACCATAATACTTGACTCCAAGCTTTATTACTGGTCTATCTTTAGATTTACGCCATTGATTAGTATCTCTTAGAGAATAAGCACAACCACAATACTCTTGCTGATAGAATTTTTCTACTTTTGAGATTTCAATCATCCTTTTTGAGCCATTATCTTTACGCCAGTTATAGGTCCAATAATCTAAATTTGGGTATGCAGATGCAGCTTTAATCCCAGATTCATTAATTTGATTCATATCTTTCCAACGTGAAATTCCTAATGAGCTCGAAAAAAGAGTAAAGCCATGCTCAAAAGCATATAAAGCAGTTCGCTCAAAGCGCATATCAAAACACATTGAACAACGTACGCCACGTTCTGGCTCATCTTCCATACCTTTGGCTCTAGCAAACCAGTTATCTTTATCGTAATCTGCATCAATAAACGGAATATTGTATTTATCTGCAAAACGAATATTCTCTTCTTTTCTTAACTCGTACTCTTTTAATGGATGAATATTAGGATTATAAAAAAAGATCGAAAAATCAATTTCTGAAAAAATCAAGGCTTCCATTACTTCCCCCGAGCAAGGAGCACAACAAGAATGGAGCAATAATTTATCACACCCTTCAGGTAGGGTTAGTTTATTTCTAGTTGGCATCATGATTCTATAAGCTCCTCTGGTTCTTGATTAAGCCATTTATTTAACTCTATTTCTAATTCCTCTACCCCAATTTTCTTTAATGAAGAAAATAATTGTATCGTAAAATTAGTAAAGCCATCTTTAGATAGCTGCATTTTTACTTTTTGTAAAGTTTCTTTTTTTTCTTGATTATTAAGTTTATCAGATTTAGATAATACAATATGTATTGGTTTTCCAGTTGCGCCAAAAAACTCTAACATCTTATAATCTAGTTCTTTTAATGGATGACGTATATCCATAATCAAAACTAACCCAACTAATGGATCTCTTGTCTCTAAATACCTACCTAGTAGAGTAATCCAATGTTTACGCACTGCTTCCGGAACTTTAGCATATCCATAGCCAGGTAAGTCAACTAAAAACACTCCTGCATCTTCTAAAGAAAAATAATTTATATGCTGTGTCCTACCTGGTGTTTTAGAAGTAAAAGCCAATTTATTTTGATTAGTTAACGTGTTTAAAAGACTTGATTTACCTGCATTAGATCTACCAACTATTGCAACCTCTTTAATGCTACTTGGTGGTAAAGTTTTTAAATCATTCACCGTATCAAAAAATTTTGCTTGTTTAAAATTATATTTTTTTATCATTCATTTATCTTATTATATTTTATTAATTTGTTAGCAAAGAACCTATCCCAAGCCCCACAACGCTCGCACTAGTAAAAGTAGCTCCATCTATTGCTCTACAGGATGGTGCAGTTGCAAATGCACAAGAATATAGCTCAGCTCCTACAGTAGTATAGAGTATATTGGCAAAATTATCATATACTAAGCTTACATTATTTTGCAAGCTACAACTTGACAATACAAGAAGTAACCCACTGGTTAAAAATATTTTATTTTTCATTTAAGCCTTTTTTAACTTTATACTTAAAGTATGTTTACTCGAAGTATTTGGATCCCAGACGAGACTGTTATGTTTGCTACAGGCTGAAATAAAAGATGACGTCTTGTACATAAAATACATAAGGAATCTTTTATAAAGTCTAACAACCTACAGAACAAACGCACCTGAATTCAAAGATATTGAGTAATATTAATATCCTAAAGATGATACTGCTCTCACCGTTACTAACGATCCAGCATTACCACTAATCCGTTGCCATAAAGCTGTAGCATTACCGTTATTTAGGAAAACTCCAGAATAACCTCCGCTAATCGTAGGAATATCACCAGAACTTAGACCGCTTCCCACACCATAAAGATAACCAGCTCCATCCGTTGTAATAGATGCTATTGCACCGCTGACTCCATTACTGGCTGTACTCATTTGCGGGATACAATCCGATAAATCACATACATAGATAGTATTACCTGTTGTACTATTTATACCAAGATAAAGATTAGAGTTAAACATTGCTAAATCAGATACATTATTAGCACCTATATTAGGATTTAATGTATAGTTGCTCCAAGCAGGGTTATTGTAGGTTGCAGCTGCACTTGTTGTCCCCACATATAATTGAGCATTGCTTTTTACTAACAATGCATTATTATAAAAGCGTGTTGGAGTTCCGCTATCTGTGATTGCTGTACAAGATAAACTCAAGCTAGGAGTTACAGTTTCGGTACAAGAATATACGGATGTAGCGGTTAAACCATAGATTATACCACTTCCTTCACTGCTTACACCATAAGCAACCCCGATAATATTCCCCATTATACCACTATTTAGTGGTGACCAGCTATTAGAGCTACTATTATAAAAATATAGCCCATTATTGGTTGCAGCAATTAAATTATTACTACCGTCTATTGTTAAGCTGTTAATAGCGTTCACTGGTGCAACAAAATCTTCACCTAAAAGTATGGTGGTTAACCCATTATATTTGTATACTGAATTAGCACTATTAAAGTATAGATTACCATAACTATCATATATCATTGAATTTACCACAGTAAGAGTGTTTCCTCTCCTGCTACTAACTCCTGAACTCCATGAACCATTATTGTAAGTAAATACACCTGAGCTACCACCCGCATACAAATTAACATTCTGAAAAATATTAGTTGAAATGCTATAGTTTTGATTGGCATTAGTATAATTATAAGTAAGGTTAATCGGATAAGAACCAACTGCGTAAGATTCTCCCACAATTTGTAGATAAAATGTACAAGTTCCTCCATCAGCCATCAAGGTTGTTACCTTACTTCCTTGCTGTGTAGCGCAATTACTTGGATCATATATATTAATATTGCCAATCTGATTAGTACCAGAAGGGCAAACTCCACCTGAAGCTAATGGATCACAAATCGAAGAAGACAAAGGCTGAACAACACCAAGCTCACCAATTGGATTATAACTTAAAGTTATACCACCAGATGTAACTTGTACATTATTGGCATTTTGTCCTGTATTGTTATTTTGTAACGTTACTGACATACAATAAGGTGCTGTTACGGGAGTAGATGCGGATGATCCATCCGTATTAGGTGCAATACACTGCCCTTGATTTATACTCATAGTAACATTATTGGGAGTCTGGGCACAAGCAACTAAAAGAGATGCTAAAGCTGTTATAGCGTAAAAAAATTTCATTTATATTTATACCTAAAAATTGGCTGATTTACTTGTACGAGGAAAAGGAATTACATCTCTAATATTCTGTACTCCAGTGATATAACTAACTAAACGCTCTAGACCAACCCCAAAACCAGCATGAGGTACCGAACCAAATCTTCTTAAATCTAGATACCAATCTAATTGCTTATCACTCATCCCCATTTCATTCATACGCTTAAGAAGCATATCATAACGCTCCTCACGGGCGGCTCCACCAACTATTTCACCAATTCCAGGAGCCAAAATATCCATAGCTGCAACAGTTTTACCATCATCATTAAGACGCATATAAAATGCTTTAATGTCCTTAGGATAATCTGTTACAATTGTTGGTCTACCTACATACTCTTCACATAACCAACGTTCATGCTCAGAAGATAAGTCTATTCCCCAATGTACTGGATTTTCGAATTTTTTGTTGGATTTTAATAGTTGATTAACTGCATCAGTATAACTCATCATAGCAAAATCACTATTAACTAGAGACTCTAAACGAGTAACAACACCTTTATCAATAAACTCTGCAAAAAATCTCATATCATCAGGATTTTTATCTAAAACCGCCTTAAATACATATTTGATTAAGCTTTCAGCCAACCCTGCATTATCCATTAAATTAGCAAAAGCAATCTCAGGTTCTACCATCCAAAACTCAGCCAAATGCCTTGTTGTATTTGAGTTTTCCGCCCTAAATGTTGGACCAAATGTATATACCTTAGATAAAGCCATACAGTAAGATTCTACATTTAACTGACCTGAGACTGTCAAAAAAGTTTCGCGAGCAAAAAAATCTTGCTTAAAATCAATCTTGCCTTCAAGATTGCGTGGCAATTTATCTAAATCTAATGCCGTTACCCGAAACATTTCTCCAGCACCCTCAGCATCAGAAGAAGTGATAATAGGGGTATGAATCCAAGAGAATCCATTTTTATTTAAATACTCATGTATAGAAAAACAAATAGTATTACGCACACGTGAAATAGCAGAAAATAAATTGGTTCTAATCCGCAAATGTGCAACCTCACGCAGATATTCTACCGTATGACGCTTCAATGATACCGGATATGTATCTGGGTTTTCTACAAACCCCACTACCTCAACAATTGTTGCAACAATTTCTATAGACTGTCCTTTACCCAAGGACTTAACTACCTTACCTGTAACAATAACTGAACAATCCTTAGTGATTTTTAATATTTCACTTTCATAATTAGCAAGTGTATTCTCAGCAACTACCTGGATTGAATCAAAACATGACCCATCATTAACCATAATAAAAGATAATCCAGCCTTTGAGTCTCTTCTATTACGTACCCAACCCTTTAAGACTATTATTGAATCTATTTCTATCTCAGTATGTAGCAATTCTTTTACCGTAAAAATTTTCATATACAATTATTTCCTCTGTTATTCTGAGTACTCAGGTGCGCAATTGTGAGCATATTTTTTAGCTGCCCCACGCGTTGGTAGCTAAAAAATGTAGCAAGAATTGATGCAGGTGGGTACTACCTTTGTTCTAATAATTTAATAGCGGGTAGGCTCTTACCCTCTAATAACTCCAATAATGCTCCACCAGCGGTTGATACATAACTAATTTTATCAAACACTCCAAATTTATTAATTGCAGCTATCGTGTCTCCTCCACCAGCCAAACTAAAAGCAGGGCTATTAGCTACGGCATTAGCAATAATTCTAGTACCATTAGCAAATTGATCAAACTCAAATACCCCAACTGGTCCATTCCAAATAATGGTAGCACTTTTTGCAATTATCTGTGCTAAATCATTTGCAAATTCAGTTGCAATATCTAAAATCATATCTTGAGTATCTAAAGTATCAACTGATTTTTTTGTTGCAATAGTATTGAAACTTAATTCGTGTGCGACTATTACCTTATGTGGCAACGGTACTACTGCTCCACGCTCTTGCATTTCCGTTAAGATTTTTTTAGCCTGTGGAATTAAACTCTCTTCATATAAAGATTTCTGAACATTCACTCCAGTTGCTGCTAAAAATGTATTTAAAATCCCACCACCCACAATCAAGTAATCTACTTTACGGGACAAGTTCTCTAAAATACTTAACTTGGTCGACACTTTAGATCCTGCAACAATAGCCGTTATTGGATGTTTTGGTTTGGCAAAAGCTTTATTTAAAGCATCTAGCTCCGCACTCATTAATAACCCAGCACATACTTCCTGGACATAATAACCAATTGCATCAGTTGAAGCCTCCGCCCTATGCGCTGTTGCAAAAGCATCATGTACAAATATATCACACAATGCTGCGTATTTTTTTCCTAGTTGTGTAGCATTAGCCTTCTCGCCTATATTACAACGAACATTTTCTAACATAACTAGACTTGATTGTCCAAAATTGATGGGCGTAGATAAATCTTTTATAACAGGTACTTTTATACCTAGGAGTTGAGACAACTTATTGGCAATTAAATCTACTGAGTCAGTTAACTTACATCCACCCTCTAATGGCCTGCCTAAATGAGTAGCAACAATAACTTGAGCCCCCTTAGACATTGCATATTTGATTGTAGGTAAGCTTGCCATAATTCTCGTAGCATCTGTAATCATGTTATCATGTATTGGAACATTCATATCCACACGAATAAAGAGTATTTTATTGTGTATGTCGAGATCTGTAATTTTTTTAAAATCCATTATAGAAAAACCTTATATTTGGCGATGACGAATCATAACCTTATAATTTAATACCCTAATCAACTTAGCTAAGCGTTCAGTTATATAAACTGACCGATGTTTACCACCCGTACAACCAATTGCAATAGTGACATAATTACGATTATCTAAACTAAACTCTCCCAGCCATTTCTTGATAAATAAATAAATATCTTCAATCATTTCCTGAACCTTTTCTTGTCCATCTAGATATTCAATGATTGGCTCTTCTGTGCCATTGAAAATCCGAATAGCCACATCATAATGTGGATTTGGTAAGCAACGCACATCAAAAATAAAATCCGAATCAATCGGCAATCCATATTTAAAGCCAAAGGATTGAATTACAACATTAAGCTGTGAATAATCTGCATTTACAAATTGTTTGATTATACCACGTAAACTATTAGCACTTAAATCACTAGTATCAACTTTATATGCAATATTACTAATGCTAGATAATATTTCTTGCTCTTCTTTAATGCAGTCCGAAATAGTTTTCTCACCGTCTGATAACGGGTGTTTGCGACGAGTTTCAGAAAAGCGTTTGATTAATACATCAACTCTGGCATCTAAATAAATAACCTTAATATCAATCCCAAGCTTAGATAAATCATGTATCGCATTTGGCAACTGTCTTAATAATGAATAACTTCTAGTATCAACCCCAACTGCAATCTTTTTAACATCTGAGGAAAATAAGTGAATTTGGATTAGCTGTAAAAGCATAGGGGGAGGTAAATTATCAACACAATAATACCCACTATCTTCTAAGATTTTAAGTGCAGTAGACTTGCCTGCACCAGCTAAGCCACTAATTAGAATCAATTGCATAAATACTCTTTCATATCGAGAATAACTTATTTAATTGATGCGGCATATTCTAAAAAATCGTGGTGCGCATCATAACCATTTTGTAATTGTTTATAGTATTTTACATAAATTTCTACAATTAAAGCTAAATTACGTCTAGCACCTAAAGGTAAAATAAATTTATTTACCTTTATATCTAGAATATCCTCTTTAAGCATTAATGGTTGTGTTATATCTTTGTTTAATAAATTATCATCTGTAGATAACTCAATAATTAGATCTAGTTTACTACTAAACATTGTGCTGGTAAAATTGCTATACATAGCATCAATATTTATAAACCCTAGACCTCTAAGATGTAAAAAATGCTTAGAACATCCCTCTGCTGCAAGCATAATATTATGATGAGAAGCATTATCTATTACAATAAAATCATCTGCAATCAATTTATGCCCGCGATCTACTAGTTCAAGCCCAAGATCACTCTTACCAACACCGCTACAGCCAGTAATAAGAACCCCGTAGCCAAAAACACTCATAGCCACACCATGAAGATTAGTCTTTATTTGCTTGTCCATTCCATAGTGTTTCCAAATCGTAATATTGTCTTACATGAGGCAACATAATGTGTACAACCACTTCCCCACCATCAACTAGCACCCACTCTCCACCACGATTCCCCTCCATACCTATAATAGATATGTTATTATCTTTAAAATCAGCAGCCACATTATTTGCTAATGCCGAAACTTGTCGATTAGAGTTTCCAGTACATATAACTATTGCACCAAATAAAGATGAAGTGCTATGCGTATCAATAACTACAATGTTTTCGCCTTTTATGTCATCTAAGGCGTTTACTGCAATTTGTACTATTTGCTTGTGATCCATGTTGTTCCTTTTACTTGATAACTAATTACCTGCATCAATTATTGCTATATTTTTTAGCCACCCACGAGTGGGGACTTATGCACAATAAGTACACGACTTACCCATACATGTGGTAACTAAAGAATATGCTCACAATTGCGCATCTAGGTAGTTATTTTATTTATTAAATTTAAGAGTAAATATTTACTCGTCTTCACCCAAATCTTCAAATTCATATTCTACACCATCGCCCACAGCTTCACTTTCCATGTTTTCTGACTTACTAAAGCTATCAAGAAAGCTTTTTAGTTTTTCAGCACGATTAGGTTGACGTAATTTACGGATAGCCTTAGCTTCAATTTGACGAATCCGCTCACGAGTTACATCAAACTGCCTACCAACCTCTTCCAAAGTATGATCAGTTAATGTATCAATCCCAAAACGCATACACAATACTTTTGCTTCACGCGGAGATAAAGTACTTAAAACCTCACGCACGGTTTTCTTTAGACTATAATCAACCCCATGATCAGCAGGAATAACACTGGATTTATCTTCGATAAAATCTCCAAAGCTAGTGTCGTCTTCATCACCAATTGGCGCATCCATAGAGATTGAATCATGTGCTACTTGATAAATTTTACGTACTTTTTCTTCACTAACTTCCATACGTGCAGCTAACTCTTTAGTTAAAGGTTCGCCTGATTTTTCTTGCAATAACTTTCTATGCTCTTTACTCATACGGTTGATCGTCTCAATCATATGCACAGGAATTCTAATTGTTCTACCCTGATCAGCAATCGCTCGAGTTATTGCTTGTCTTATCCACCAAGTAGCATAAGTAGAAAACTTATAGCCTTTGCGGTACTGAAACTTGTCTATTGCTTTAATTAACCCAATGTTACCCTCTTGGATTAAATCTAAAAAGTGTAATCCTCGATTAGTATATTTTTTTGCAATTGAAATTACTAAACGTAAGTTTGATTCCACCATCTCAGTTCTAGCTTTCTTCTGTTCACGCTCTGCTTTTTGCAACTGTTTAAATAACCGCTTTACAGAATCCACGCTGATTTTAGATTTTTTTTCTACCTCATGTATTTTTTCTTGTTTTTCTATAATATCAAATTTAAGCTTATCAAATAATTCAACATATTTCTTATTTGGTACATGGCTATCTACCCAGCTGGTCTCATTACCCGCAAACTCTTTCCTAAATTTATCTTCTGGAACTTTAACAATATCACAAGCAATATGAAAGACTTCATTCTCAAGATCTTTGATTTCTTTATGATACTTACGTAGAATTTCACAAAAAATCTCAATTTGTTTATTAGTAAATCTGATTCTTTCTAACTCTTTAGTAAGCGAATCCAGAACCTGAGCGTACTGCTTTGAATTAACCGTATGTTTTTCAATAACTGAATTTTGCTTATCCACCAAAGCGTCAAAAGATTTAAAATAATCATCAGCCCTACGTTTTAAACGCTCCAGCTCTTCTTTAGATAACAACTCATCGTCATCCTCATCACTAAAATCATCACCAATAGCACTAACTACTTCTGGCGGAGTGGTTAAATCATCACCAATAAACTCATCTATAAAATTCTCGATTTTTAGTTTTCCAGCTAAAGTATCTTTATATGCAGCTGATATAGCATTAATTACAGTAGGACATTCAGAAATAACCGCTATCATTAGCTTAACACTATTTTCTAATTTGCGAGCAATTTCTGCCTCATCAGTTTTATCTAATAAATCATATGTGCCGATTTCCCTCATATACATTCGTACGGGATCAGTTGTTCTACCAAACTCATTCGTTGCAGCAGTGCTTGTTAGAATTTTTTCAGCCTCTTCAACCGCATACTCATCATCATCAACAGTTGCAGAAGATGTACCAGATAATAATAACTCCTCACGGCTTGGTTCGTACTCAAATACTTTAATCCCAAGAGTCTCAATCATTGTAATGATTTGATCTATAATCTCGGGGTCAGTAATGTGATCAGGTAAGTTGTCATTAATTTCAGAATTTGTAACATAGCCACGCTCTTTACCCTTACCTAACAAATAACGAAGCTTTCTTTTTTGTTCTTCTAATTTACTTATTTCATCAGCACTTAGATTTTCTAGACCACTACTAACCAAATGCATCAAATAATTTACATCTGCCACAGGATCTTCACGGTTATTTTTCTTTGACCTTGAACGTCTATTTTTGCCTCTTTCTAACTCTTCCCCAGTTATATCACCCTTATCATTAAATGGCAATCTCTCAAAACGAGCTCTGGGTTTAACTGTTCCTACTTTTTTTACCTCAGGTAACTTAGCCTCAGGCAAAACACTTATTTTTTTTGTTATTTTAGACATAAAATCCCTTAAATCTTATTGTTTGAATGGTAACTATTTAGCAGACATGCTCCTAAAATGTTTTTTCGCTTGTTCTAAATAGTAAAGCATCGAAACAACTGTAAATATTACCGCTAGCAACATAAATATATTTCCGATAAATCTAGTATGGTAGTCGTATAAGAGTAGCGATATAGCCAGAAACTGCAAAGCAGTTTTTAATTTACCAATATAAGCAACAGTAGTGCTTTTTATTTCTCCAAGCTGAGCCATCCATTCCCTTAATGCCGAAATCGCAATTTCACGAATGATGATAACAATCGCACCAAACACAAATGTTCGGTCTAAATTCACCAGTACAACCAAAGCTGCTGCTACAATTGCTTTATCTGCAACTGGATCTAAAAAAGCCCCAAAGGAACTTTCTTGTTTTAATTTCCGCGCCAAATACCCATCTAGATAATCCGTAATTGCTGCAAAAACAAAAATTATTGTCGCAATTGTGTTTTTATCAGACATCGTAAATAAGGAGTCTGGGGTGTAGTATATAGCGACAAAAAATGGCACTAATATAATCCTTAGCCACGTAAGTAAAGTTGGCAATGTTATTTTATACATATCTTCATTTCAATGAAAGTATAAGTAAATTTGATTAGCTAGCAGGGCGCCAATCCCAGTTACTTTTTGCAAATCTTCAACATTCGCATTCGCAATGTTTTTTACACTCCCAAAATGTGCAATTAATGCTTTTCTTTTAGCTAACCCTACATTTGGGATATCTTCAACAGCAGAACTTGACATTTTTTTAGCTTGTTTTTTGCGATGCCCAGTTATTGCAAACCGATGAGCCTCATCACGCAAACCTTGAAGTAATTTAAATACTATAGGCTCTTCAGAATAAGAAACTATTTTCCCATTCTCTAAAATCAACCTATCAAATTTAGGATTGCGATGCTCACCTTTAAATATAGCAACAACCTTAATTTTACCACACAAATCATATTCACTAACAATGTTTTTTACAATTTCAAACTGCAACCTTCCGCCATCAACTAAAAACACATCTGGTAGGAGCAAATCTTGATTGGATAGCCGCCTTTTTAACACTAACTCCATCGCTAAAATATCATTTCCATTAACCTCTTTTGATAAATTATACTTACGATATTTGCTATTATCTATAACCCCATTTTCGTATACTACAACTCCTGCAACAGCATCATCTCCGTGGTTATGGCTAACATCAATACACTCAACCCTATTGATTTTAGAAATACCAATCAGCTGTGCCAAAACACTTGCGCCTTCAACTAGATAATTATTGCCACTTTCAATTATTTTCTGGAGATTCACCCTCCCCATTGCAAACAATTTTTGTACATTTCCTGTCATCTGTGATTCAAGTTTAATATTTAATGCTTTCTGTAAAAAAGTCTTAAATTCTTTATTAAAACTTGCCTCAACAATTACACTCTCAGTGTTTCTGCCACTTAAATAATAACTCTCCAAAAAGACCTCTAAAGAATGCATCCAATTATCATCAACCACATCTAAAATAAAATGCGTATCCCCAATATACATTCCATTTCTAATAATAATAATATAAACATAAAGTTTATTAGCTATAACTTCATGAATCAATAAATCTGCCTTTAAAGGCATATCATGTTTGGTAATAATCTGGCTTGCTTGCATTTCTCGAATTAGCCCTATTTTATCGCGAAAACCTGCTGCTAACTCAAAATCTAAACTATCAGAAGCCACATACATTTTCTTAGTTAACTTATCAACAATATCTGCAAAATTACCTTGCAAATAATCAGTTGCAAGGCTAACTTGTAATGCATAATCTAATTCATTAACCTTGCCTACACACGGAGCAGTGCAACGCTTTATCTGAAATAAAATGCATGGCCTAGCCCTATTTGCAAAAAAACTATCTGTGCAAGTACGTAATTTAAAAATCTTCTGCACAGTATCTATTGTTTCTCTAACCGAAGCCGCATTAGGATATGGACCAAAGTAACTGTAGGCAGAATTTATTTTACCCCGATAGTAATCAATTTTAGCAAACTTATGTTGTGATAATCTTATTAAAGGGTATGTTTTATCATCACGAAATATAATATTGTATTTGGGCTTTAAATTTTTAATTAAATTATTTTCTAAAATTAAGGCGGACACCTCATTCTCTGTAATAGTTATTTCAATAAAATATATTTTACGCACCATTAATGAAATACGCGGTGAAGTATCATTTTGTTTGCGAAAATAAGACTTTACCCGATTACTTAAATTGATTGCTTTACCTACATATAGCAAATTATTATCTATATCATAGAAGCGGTATACGCCTGGTGATTTTGGCAATAGTTTAAGAAAATTTTCTTCAAGTATATTTAACTTCATTTCATAGTTACCATTAAATAAATAATTTTTTAAGAACCTGTTTAATATCTCAATTATTGCTTTTCATAGCAAATTGGAAGATGTGGAACAGGCTCTAAAGATAAGCTAATAATACACCTGCAAATAAAATAGCCCCTACCCAATTATTTATTAAAAATAATTTAAAATATTTACTTTTTTGTTTTAGCAATAAGATTCTAATTTGATATAGTAAAACTAAAAAAGATAACAGGCAGGCAACAAAATATGAATATCGCAACTCTAGTAGCATTCCAACATAAACCATTATAAGAATAAAAATCAGATAACATACAGCAACTACAGGCACCACGAATTCACCAAAAGTAATTGCTGAAGTTTTAATACCAACAACTAAATCATCATCAATATCTATCAACGCATATATGGTATCATAGCCTACAACCCAAAATAAATTAGCGGCAAATACCAACCACGCAATGCCACTTAGATGATTTTGCATTTGCATAAATGCCATTAAAATCCCAAAACTAAATGCCACCCCCAAATATGCTTGTGGAACAGCAAAAAATCTTTTAAATAGTGGATAAGTTACATATATAATTAGTGCTGGAATAGATAATAAAACTGCTTTAATATTAAAAACTATTAAAGCTAAAATAAAAGCCAGTACGCTTAATCCAACCCCAAACATTATTGCTTGTTTTCGGGCAATCACCCCACTAACTAACGGTCTATTTTTTGTACGAAAGACAAACTTATCAAAATTAACATCTGCAACATCATTAAACACACATCCCGAAGCTCGAGTTAAAAATACCCCTAGGCTGAACCCTATAATATATTTTAATGATGGCACTTTACCTGATGCAAAAAATAATGCCCATAATGTAGGCCACAATAACAGCAGTGTGCCAATCGGTTTATCAAACCTGATTAGTTGTAAATAATGCTTAAATGTAGCCATGTTAACCTCAATATTTAAATAGCAAAATAATGTGCCATACTAAAATGACACATTCTCTATATTTGAAAGATTATGCGAAACCAGTAAATAGTGCCAGACTCAAAAGCTCTCACTAGCAAAATTGTATCATAAAACCATAAAATAAACAACCAACTAAACCTCTGTGAAAGAATATTCCATAAAAGTACAAATAGTCTAGTTGGCTTTAAATGTAGCAATTCTTCATTATTAATTATTAAATATACCTATGGGAGATAAAATTTAAAAATATTATCTCAAAAGCTAATAATCGTATATGATATAATTACAACATTTACTGCCTAATTAAAATTAATCTTGTATGGCCTTATATATGAATAACAACAGTTTTTGGTTTGAGAAACGCACTATAGTTGCCCTTTCTTTAAGCATGTTGGCACTTGCTGAGATTGTTGATTTAACTATAGTGAGTGTGGCATTGCCCCATTTAATGGGAGCTTTAGAAGCCAATATAAATCAAATCTCTTTAACTTTAACTAGCTATATTGTAGCTTCAGCAATATTTATTCCCTTAACTGGCTTTGCAACCAAAAAATATGGATTTAAAAAAGTAGCTCTGGTCTCGGCAATTATCTTTGGTATATCTTCTGTATTATGTGGAATGTCCACTTCGTTAGTCGAGATGGTTGTTTTTCGTATATTGCAAGGAGTGGGCGGTGCATTTTTACCAGCTCTAGCTCAAGGCTACATTGTAGAAAACTTTGATACCCAAGAGCAACCAAAAGTTATGTTAGTTTTTAGTTTATGCGTAGTTATGGGTCCAATTATTGGCCCACTATTTGGTGGATACATTGTTGAACACTTAACATGGCGTTGGATATTTTATGTTAATGTGCCAATTTGCTTAATTGGGATTGTCCTTATTACACTTTTAATGAAAGAGTCCGAACTAGAAAACATTAAAACTGATTATATTAGTTTTTCTTTTATGGCAATAGGAATAGGATGCTTAGAGTACTTCTTGGATGAAGGCAATCAAAACAGTTGGCTACAATCCAAAGAAATGGTTATTATTCTAGTAACTGGCATTATAGCAACGGGTTTCTTTATATGGCGGGGTTTAATTGGTAAATCAGTAGTTAATTTTAAAATATTTAAAAGTATGACCTTTAATTTATCTTGTTTTTTAGTATTTGCTTTTATGGTAATGGCAGTATTATCACTAGCTTATTTCCCAACATTATTACAACAAGGATATGGTTACCCAGTGGATCTAGCTGGATATATAACCTCTCCTCGTGGAATATTTGCACTAATAGCTGCACCGATTTTTATTAACCTTGCTAAGAAAAAAGATCCGCGTAAGATTTTGTTCCTGGGATTATTAATTTATACCTTATCATGTGTAACTATGATTTGGTACGGAGCAAGTGCTAGCACACCATTAATATTACTAACACTATCCCTGCAAGGTATTGGATTAACAGCAACATTTGTAATCTTAATCCAATTAGCTTTTATAGAACTGCCTAACCAACTAAGTAATGATGCAGCTGGGATTTTCAATTTTTTTCGTAATATTGGTAATTCTGTTGGAACATCAATTGCAGCAACTATTATATCAAGGCAACAACAAATTTCCTGGCACGATATGGGGAGTAAAATAACACAGTATAACCATAATGTTTACAATTTTGTAACAGCTCTTAACGGTAATACGCTAAATATAAAAGCTCAACTTATAGCATCAGAAATACAATTACAAGCATTTCTTATCGCCAACCTTGATACATTTTATGTATCTTTAATAGGAATGCTATGCATTTTATGGGTACCTTTTTTCTTAAAAAAACCTGACCCTAATGTGCAAACAACAGTTACTATACATTAGTATTATTTAAATTAAATATTGGAGAATATATACATGATAAATAAAATAACCGAATCCAGCAAAAATAAAAGACTATTTATTGGCATTGGAATTATAATAGTTGCAATTATTGGAGTCTATGCTTATTTTAAATATGATGAACTTTACCCCTCTACTGATGATGCTTATGTAGGCTCTAGTTTAGTCAATGTGGCGCCTAAAGTTAATGGATATTTAACTGAAATACATATTAAAAATGACCAAGCGGTACATAAAGGTGAGCTACTATTTACTATTAATCCTATTGATTATCAAATAAGCTATGAGCAAGCAGATAAAAACTATAAAAGCCAGCTTGATATGACTCAAGTTGCAAAACAACAAATTAGCGTACAAAAAGGACAAATTGATAAAGATAATCAACAAATGAAATTCTTACAACAACGTGCACAGCGCTATACTACTTTATACAAAGCTAATACTATATCACAACAAGACTATCAAAATGCTATAACTGATTTTAGCAATATGAAATCACAGCTAAATATGGATAATGATAAATACCAACAATTTGTTCATGGTTATCAATATAGCATTGCTAAACAAGAAGCTGCTAAAGCACAACTGGACATGGCAAAATCAAACCTTAATTACACTAAATATTACTCTCCCGTAGATGGATATATAACCAATATGAACTCATTAACTAGTGGAGAATTTGTAAATGCATCGCAGCAGTTATTTGGAATTGTGGATAGTAAAAGCTGGTGGGTTGACGCTAATTTTAAAGAAACTCAATTAGAACGACTAAAAATAGGACAAAAAGTCTCAGTAACCCTGGATATGTATGACCACAAATATAATGGAACTATACAAAGCATTAGTTATGCCAGTGGTAATACCTTTTCTCTATTACCCGCACAAAATGCAACAGGTAATTGGGTAAAAGTTACCCAACGATTTGCTGTAAGAATAAAAATTGAAAACGACAAACAGTTTCCACTACGGGTTGGATCTAGTGCCAAAGTTACTATAAATACTCTTTAGTAGGTAAAAACAAAATGCAACTTAAAAAAATAATTTTAATGATTTTACCAATTATGGCATCTAGCTGTGCAATTTTTGGCCCTAGTTATGAAAAGCCCGTCGTAGAGACTCCTCAAACATGGCAAAGTCATCCAACTAATGTGCAATTTGTAGAAAGCGGCGTTAATTTATCTGATATGTCATGGTGGAATCGTTTTAATGATGAAAAGCTAAATGAGCTAATAAACCAAGCTTTAGAAAATAATAATGATATTCAAACAGCAATTGGTAATATAACTAGTGCCGCAGCTCAACTACAGCAAGTAAAGATGAATTGGGTGCCAACCGTGAGTCTTGGTGGTTCAGCTTCTTTTGGTTCAACATTTAATTCTTCAACTAGCTCTAGTAATCCAGCCATTAGTAGCTCAAGCAATATTCTTGGAGCAAATAATAACTTTAATTTTTATAGTGCAGGCCTAATCCCTTCATACTCCATAAATATATTTCAACAACTCAAACAGCAAGACGCAGCTAAAGCTAATCTAGCACTCGCTACAACAAATAAAGATGCGGTACGCCTGACAGTTATTAGTCAACTTACAGCCAGTTACTTTACTTTACTTGCATTAAACGAACAATTAGAACAACAAACAGAACTATCTACAAACTTAAGTAAATTACTTGAATTAGTTAAAGTTCAATATCAATATGGTTTAGCAAATATTAATGATGTACAAAATTATCAGCAGAAAATTTCAGAAGCTAAAATGCAAATTCCAGGAATTAAACAAAACATAGTTGTAACTCAAAATGCGTTGCAAGTACTAGTTAATCGAACAACTTATAAAATAACGTCTAATCATAAATTTACTGCGATCAATACTAATGGAATTATCCCAGCTAACTTACCATCTACGGTATTAAATAATCGACCAGATATCAGAATGGCAGAAGAACAATTAAAAATTGCTAATGCAAATATCGGGGTTGCAACTACTAACTTCTTCCCTAAAATTAACTTAACTACACCCATTGGCGGTTATAATGCACAATTAGGTAATTTATTTAGTTCAAGTGGAGACTTTTGGACTGCTCAGATTATGGCGGTTATGCCTATTCTAAATTTAAGCCTATACAGCTTAATTACTCAAGCTAAGGGGCAATATTATGTAGCATATTACAATTATGTAAAAACCACTAAGAGTGCTTTTGCTGATGTGAATAATAGCCTATCTGGATATGAGCAAACACAACAAACTTACAAAGAAGCCAATGTATATTATGATACAGTAAGCTCCACTTCTAAATTAAATACTTTAAATTATAAGAATGGCTATATTAGTTATCCCGCAAGTTTATCAAGCCAAATTGCAAATAATAATGCCAAAATCATATTGATCCAAACTAAATTACAAGAACTGCAATCAATCATAGCACTTTATCAATCACTTGCTGGTGGTTATAATTATAAGAACTCAGACAAACCAAAGAAATTTGACAATAGCCTTGATGCATAATTTTAGATAGGTTAATATGCAAGAATATTCAGTTATAATTGAAAACGTAACTTTTGCTTATGATGATGAGAATCCAATTCTAAAAAACATTTCTCTCAAAATACCCAAAGGTAAGAGTGTTGCTATAATGGGGGGTAGTGGTAGTGGAAAAACCACGCTATTAAAACTTATTTCTGGACAATACCAAGCACAATCTGGATATATTGAGGTATTAGGGCAAGACATTAGTAAATTATCTCAAAATCAAATTTTGACATTAAGAAAACGCATGGGAATGTTGTTTCAGTTTGGAGCGTTGTTTACTGATATGTCTGTATATGACAATGTAGCTTTTAGCTTAAAAGAGCATACCAATCTTCCAGAAAGTATTATTAAAAAAATTGTTGCAATGAAGTTAAATGCTGTAGGTCTGTTTGGTACTCAAGATATGATGCCCCATCAACTATCAGGTGGAATGGCTAGACGTATTGCCTTAGCACGCTCTATGGCACTGGATCCAGAACTAATGATGTACGATGAGCCGTTTACTGGATTAGATCCAATTTCCTTAAATGTAGCGGCTATGTTAATTAAAAGACTTAACGATACACTTGGGCAATCCTCAATCTTAGTGACCCACGATATCAATGCATCTCTTAAAATTGTTGACTACATATATTTTATGTCTAATGGTGAAATAATTGCATCTGGTACTCCAGATGAAGTAAAATACTCAAATAATAATGCGGTAAAACAATTTATAAATGGAGAGGTATCTGGACCTTTTAATTATGAGTACCCGACTACTTTGAGTTATAATAATTACTTAGGTATAAGATAATGAACCATCCAATAATAAGCAAAATTGCACAACTAGGACATCCATTTGTTGGTTTTATTCTTCATTTAGGTAGCATCAGCAAATTATTGTTTGATATAATTTTAAATTCCCCATACTCTTTGAAAAGAATTTATTTAGTTATTAAAGAAATTCATTTCTCTGGAGTAAAATCTATTGTTATAATATCGGTATCTGGTTGGTTTGTAGGTATGGTACTAGGTTTACAAGGATATAATACCTTAGCTAGATTTGGCTCAGTAAGTATGCTAGGTTCGGTAGTTGCATTATCACTACTGCGTGAATTAGGTCCAGTTTTAACCGCAATATTGTTTGCCTCCAGAGCTGGAACTGGTATTACAGCTGAAATAGGATTAATGAAAGCTACCGAACAAATTGATGCAATGAGTGTTATGGCAGTTAACCCAATCAAACGTATAGTTGCTCCTAAATTTATAGGAAGTATACTTTCTGTACCTTTACTAACAGCAATATTTAACACCTCTGGAATTCTTGGTGGATATTTTGTTGGAGTAATTTTACTCCATTTAGATAGTGGCACATTTTGGTCACAGATGCGTGATAGTGTTACTCTACATGGGGATATAATAAATGGGTTGATAAAAAGCTTTGTTTTTGGGTTAGCGGTATCTTTAATTGCGGTATATCAAGGTTTTATTGCAAAACCCACTGCTGAGGGAGTGTCAATGGCTACCACACGAACCGTAGTTATCTCTGCTTTAACAGTATTAGCATTGGATTATGCACTCACCTCTCTCATGTTTTGATTACTAATGCGCCTACATCAATTCTATCTGCGTAGATTTGATACTTATGTATATATTTAATATATAGCGTAACAAATATACTTGCTATAATTGCGTATGCTTGTAGTAATAGATTTTTTGGTTATTTTAATTAGAATAGAAGATTATGAAAAGATTAACTCTTGACTTTACTGTTGGGATATTTATATTAATAGGAATAGCGTGCATTACATTTCTATCTCTAAGAGTCGCAAACTCAGATAGCTTTGGTGGATCGTCTAATAAGAGTTATACTTTAAATGCAACATTTAGTAATATTGGCTCATTGAAAGTTTCGGCTCCAGTAAAAGTATCTGGATTTGTGATAGGTAGAGTGACTAACATAACACTTAACCCCAACACTTATCAAGCAATTGTAACTTTAGATATAAATGATAATTATAAATTTACTACAGATACATCAGCCCAAATTTTAACAACTGGGCTACTCGGTGAGCAATATATAGCACTCCAATCTGGTGCGGATGATTCTTATTTAAAACCTGGTGGTACTATTACCTTAACATCCTCTGCATTAGTTTTAGAAGATTTAATTGGTAAATTTATGACAAATATGGGCAAATAGCCATTTCACAATAATAAAAAATATACACTTTAAAGGACTATCTATACATGAAAAAAATTCTTTTAACCATAATCTACACCCTAGTATCTACATTTGCTATCGCTTCTGAATCAGATATAAATAGCAAACAAAAACCTATTGCTCAAAATAATAAGCTTTCATCGTCTTCTAGCGCTTCAACAAAAAGCGTTATCCCTGCAACAAGCAACATGAATCAAGACGGTAGTGTAATAGCTACAATCTCTTGCGAAATAAACACTCCGTGCTATTTAGTAAAAGATACTTCAGATAGAGTAATAACCGTAATTAATAATGATAGTTCAAGCAGACAATCTACTTTATTAATTAAAACTATAGTAACTCCTCAATTTGACTTTACCCTTATGACTAGATACGCATTAGGCAATAACTGGAAAAATGCCACTGAAACACAACAGGCACAATTAGTAGATAATTTTAAACAACTGTTACTTTTTACTTATACAGCTGCTTTGTCTAAGTTTAAAGGCGCAAAAATAACTATTACCAGCGAATCAATTAATGATAAAAAAGCAGCAGTCATTAGCCAAGTTATTCTACCTAATAGTGGAGAAGATACTCAGCCAATAAAAGTAGAATACGATCTAGCTAAAACAGGAGATAACCAAACGTGGAAAGCCTACGATATAAAAATAGAAAATGCTAGTTTAGTTACTACTTATCGTAATCAATTTAATGAAATTATTCAGACAAGTAAAATTGATGGATTAATTAACCAATTAAAAGCTAAAGTAGCGAGCTTACAAAAACGCAAATAGGTGATTATGCAATACCAAATGAGTTCCAAGTTATTAATCAATAATATATCTAAAGAATTAAATACATTATCTGATCTTATAATAAAAAATGATAGCCTCCAGATAAATTTGGAGCATGTTGATCATATTGACTCTGCAGGTATTGCATTATTTATAGAGCTTAAGCAAATTGCCCAGACTCACGGGAAAAACATTAGCTTTATTAACTTAACATCATCAATTACAAAGTTATGTCAACTATATCAAGTTAACCTTTAATTATGCTTATACCAATTCTCAAAAATAAGTATACGTTATCGCCATCATCCTTATGTAATAGTAGTAACTGGAGTCGTCGGCTTCTAATCTATTTAATTTTGAAAAATGGTATTACTCACCAAACCGTAACAACAAAAAAACTTCCACAATCTTTTGTAGCTCAGATACTAAAGCTTTCTGCAGTTTTAATTATTACAATCTTAATATATGGATGCGCTAATAATAAAGCTCCAACTAAAGATAGTAGCCCGATGATATCATCAGCAAAAACCACACAAAATGAATCTAATTCAGCATATATTAACTCAGACCCATTTGAAACTTATAATCGTGGGGTATTTACTGTTAATGTAGTTATAGATAAAGCGATTATACGCCCTACAACTGTTGGCTATATAACCTACATACCTGGCCCTATTCGCTCTGGAATAGGTAATTTTTTTAGTAATCTTCGGGATTTTGTGACTCTAGGTAATGATATTCTTCAATTAAATGGCAAATATAGCATGCAAACCCTAATGCGTATTTCAATCAATAGCACCGTTGGAATATTAGGGATAATTGATGTATCTACAAGCCTTGGCTTAAATATGCACAAGAATTCTTTTGGTAAAACCATGAAAGAATATGGTTGGGAACATAGTAGCTACTTTATAATCCCTTTACTTGGTCCCTCAACTGTTAGAGATGCTTTAGGTACAATACCCGATGTAGTATTTAACCCTACCTGGTATGTGATTAGTAATGACTATATCTCAGTTGCTTTATTTGCCTCAAATGCAATTGACACAAGGTCTAAATACCTAGATTCAGATAAAATATTTTATTCATCACTTGACCCATATATCACTATGCGAGATGTATATTTACAAGCAATCAATGAACCAATTACTAATTCTGATGATGTGAGTATTGACACCCTTCTTTTAGAAGAAAGCCAAGCAAAGTAAGCCTTTAAAGTAAATGCTACTACTCTGGCTATATTAAATTGCACAGAATTTATAGCCTCTTGTCATGTTAATTAAAATTGATAGATTTTCATAGCTTGTTTGACTTCAAAAAGAGTTTTAGCAGTAACAGCACGTGCTTTTATTGAACCATCTTTAAGCAAAGATAGTACATCACCTTTATTCTTAGCTAGATCCTCTCTTTTTTTTCTGATAGGTTCTAAGATTGTATTTAAAACCTCAAATAAATATTTCTTTACTATAACATCACCCAAACCACCAGCTGAGTAATGTTGCTTTAATTCTGTAACTTTATCTATGTTCGAGTCAAAGGCATCTAAGTAAGCAAATACTGTATTTCCCCCTACTTTCCCTGGATCACTAACTTTCAAATGATTTGGGTCAGTATACATACTCATAACTTTTTGTCTTAATATATCACTGCTATCTAATAAAAAAATCGCATTGCCTAAGGATTTACTCATTTTAGCTTTACCATCTATGCCAGGTAGTCTAGCAGTTTTGGTAAGCATTGCTCTAGCTTCAACTAAAACATTTCCATAAACTGAATTAAACTTACGGACTATTTCGTTAGTTTGCTCTATCACTGGCAGCTGGTCATCACCTACGGGGACAATATTAGCTTTAAAAGCTGTAATATCTGCTGCCTGACTAATAGGATAAGCTAAAAATCCGACAGGTACATTATTATTAAAGCCTTTTTGTTTTATTTCATCCTTTACCGTTGGATTACGCATTAGACGTGCCACACTAACTAAATTAAGATAATACATAGTTAATTCAGAAAGCTCAGGAATCATAGATTGCAGAAATATCGTACTTTGCCCAGGATTAATACCAACAGCCAAATAATCAAGCAAAACCTCTATAACATTGGATTGTACCTTTTCTGGGTTTTGTGCATTATCTGTAAGTGCTTGTAAATCAGCTATCATTATAAACTGCTTATTGTTACTTTGTAACGCCAATCTACTTTGTAAAGATCCGATATAATGCCCAATATGTAGAGCTCCAGTTGGTCTATCCCCAGTAAGTATAATATTATTTGATGTCATATGTAGCACTTTATAAATCTAATTATTAATAGTTAGCTGCCCATTATGCAGCTTGTATCTAGTTTGGGTTTTTTGTGCTACTTCAACATCATGCGTAACTACTACTAGGCTAGTATGTAACTCTTCTTGTAACTTAAAAAATATATCTAACACTTGGTATCCAGTTTGGTTATCTAAGTTGCCTGTTGGCTCATCTGCAAAAACTATTTTAGGGTTATTAATCACAGCTCTAGCAATAGCTACACGCTGCCTCTCACCACCAGATAACTGAGATGGGTAATGATTCTGCCTCTTTAATAAACCAAGTTTACCTAAAATATCTAAAGCTAAATTTTTACTAGCTTTAGATATCCCCTCACCTTTAATTAAAAGTGGCATTAAAATATTCTCTAAAGCAGTAAATTCTGATAATAAATGATGGAACTGATAAATAAAACCCAAATTAAGATTGCGCAATTTACAAATCTGGCTATCAGATAAATCTTGAATTCTCTTATTATCTAGTATTATCTCGCCACTTGTAGCTTTATCAAGACCTGCCAATACATGCAGCAAAGTGCTTTTACCACTGCCTGAACTTCCCATAATACCAATTGTCTCACCAGCTTTAATCTTAAAGCTAACTCCGTTGAGAATATGAAGCTGATTATCTCCCTGGGTATAAATTTTATGTAAATCGCTACATTCTAAAATTACTTGATTATTCATAACGAAGCGCCTCTACTGGATCAGTATTTGCAGCTTTTCTACTTGGATAAATAGTTGCTAAAATACTTAATACTATTGAAATACAAAATATAGATAAAACATCACTTACAATAATTTTCGAGGGCAGTGAATCTATCAAATATACATCTCCATTGATTAGCTTTACCCCAAGTAAGCTCTCAGCAAAATGGACAATTCTGCCAATATAGGTCGCCAAAAGTAAACCAAGAACAGTACCACTAATAGTGCCAATAATTCCTGATAGCCCACCTTGCAACATAAAAATATTCATAATGTTTTTTTTGCTAGCGCCCATAGTGCGCAAGATTGCAATATCAGCTTTCTTATCATTTACTGACATTACCAAGGTAGATACTAAATTAAACGCTGCAACCGCAACAATCAATGTAAGAATAACAAACATCATTTTTTTCTCTAGCTCTACAGCAGAAAAATAGTTGCGATGCTGATCTATCCAGTCACTTGCCAATAAATTATCTGGCAATACTTTCCCTAGCTGTTGTTTTATAACTTGAGTCTGCATAATATCATTAACTTTTAACCTAATACCACTGACATTATTATCCATTTTAAATAACACCTGTGCATCTTTTAAATCAATAAATACTAACATGCTATCATATTCATACATATGGGTATTAAAAACCCCAGTAACTGTAAACCGCTTAAGACGAGGAATCATCCCTGCAGGAGTGCTCTGCCCATCTGGAGTAATTACAGTAATTTTATCCCCGAGCCCAACTCCCAAACTACGCGATAAATCCTGTCCAATAATCATATTAAATTTACCCGACACTAATGAATCAAAGCCACCTCTAACCATGCTTTTGTTTGTATCTTCAACAGTTTTCTCTATATTAGGCACAATGCCCCTAACCATTACACCACTAACATTACTATCAAATGAAACCAATGCTTGACCATCTACATACGGTGCGGAAGCTAATACCTCTTTATTATTCGCAACTGTCTTAGCAACACCTTGCCAATTAATCAGCTTACCCGAAGCATCCATAATCTGCATATGAGAGCTAACCCCAACAATTTTTTGGCGGATTTCATGCTGAAACCCATTCATTACTGATAATACAGTAATTAGCGTGGCAACACCTAATGCAATGCCAGTAATTGAAACTAAAGAAATAAAGGATACAAAGCTGTTTTTTTGTTTTGCTTTTAAATAACGTAGCCCTAACATTAACTCAAACTTACTAAACATAACACTCCTTAATAAATACTTCTAATATGGATTATGTATTTTGTCAACTAAACTCAATATAAATGCTTTTAGTTGCTTAGGATCAATTCCCATTAAAATACCGTCTTCAAAGGCATCTTGTGCCATTTGGTGTAACTCTTCAAGATTTTCTTGCATGACTTTTATTTTCTCAACACATGCAACTTTTTCTCCTTGCTCAGTTAACCAAACAGGCATTTTATATTTCATTATTGTGCTCTTTTTTTCTTAGCTTTTGATAACGCAGCCTTAGCTGGCTTAGATGCTGTTTTGCTGGATTTTATCGATACAGTCTTTGTTGTTGATAATTTCCTGGATTTATGGGATTTTCTATGCAGATGCAATTTACCTTTTATGTATCCGCTAGGCAATGCTTCATTATGTATATTTTCAAAATCCTCTACCTTAGAATTACCATACTCATCAGTATTCTCTTGAACTATACGCTTTACACCATTTGTATGTGAACGCCAATAAGCATTATAAGCAGAAATTTGGATTCTTTGCCCAGTTCTGGGAGATTGTATAAACTGACCTTCACCAATATACATTCCAACATGTGAGTTTCTTCTTCCACGTAAAGTATTAAAAAATATCAAATCTCCAGGCTGTATATTATCCACACTAACTTTTTTACCAACTCTCGCCATTTCAGCAGCAGTTCTAGGTAAAGTAATCCCCATAGATTTTTTAAAAACATAACGAATAAACCCGCTGCAATCCATTCCAGTTTCTGGAGTATTCCCACCCCATTTATATGAAATACCCATTAGACTCATTGCTTGTATTAAAACACTACCTATTGCATCATCAGAATTGTTATTACTAATATTTTTGGTTTGGGGGTTATTCCCCCCAACTACTTCAGTAGTAACAATATCAGTTGGTTGATCTACAATCCTTATTTGTGATTTATCTAATGATCTTGATTCAATGGCATTAGCTAAATCAGATATTTCATCAGCAAATGTAGATACTGCTTTTAATGACAATGCTAAACAAAAAAATAAATATCCACAAATATTTTTTATCTTCATAACTTAAGTTTTTCTCAATCTTGTATTTTTTTATATTGAACAAAAGTGGTATAATGTGTACCTTAATTTTTAATATGTATAAATAAACTAACTATGAATAAAGAATATGAATTCAATAAACTAACTAAGCGTTTACGTAGTTTAACAGGTAAAGCCATCCATGATTATAACATGATTGAGGATAATGACACCGTGATGGTTTGCTTATCTGGCGGTAAAGATAGCTATACCATGCTTGATATCTTAATGACATTACAAAAAATAGCACCTATAGCCTTCAAGATTATAGCAGTTAATTTGGATCAAGGACAACCAGGTTTTCCGAAAGAAACACTCCCAAATTACCTAGATAATTTGCATGTTGAATATAAAATAATTACTGAAGACACTTATTCAACAGTTAAACGTATTATTCCAGAAGGTAAAACCACATGCGGATTATGCTCTAGGCTAAGAAGAGGAATTTTATACCGAGTAGCAAAAGAAATTGGTGCAAATAAAATTGCCTTAGGACACCACAGGGATGACATTTTAGAAACTCTGTTTTTAAATATGTTTTATGGTGGAAAACTAAAGGGTATGCCCCCTAAACTAATTTCTGATGATGGCAACAATATTATTATCCGCCCACTTGCATACTGTAATGAAAAAGATATTATTAAATATACTGAAAATAAGAAATTTCCGATTATTCCATGTAATTTATGCGGTCAACAACCAAACTTACAACGCCAAGCAATTAAAGAAATGCTTCAAGAGTGGAATAAGCGCTTCCCTGGCAGAATAGAATCCATGTTCCGCTCACTACAAAATACTGTTCCATCACACTTAATGGATCCCAGCAAATATGATTTCATAAATCTAAAAACAACTGGTGTTGCTGTAGAAAATGGCGACATTGCTTTTGATAAAGAAGATTTCTCACAGACTATAAACATTATTAGCAGATAACAACTTCTATGATAACTTGTTTGGTACTTCTTCATTGCGAACATGGCACTTGTGCCCAGCGTGGCAATCCCATAATTATCAATGAGATTGCTTCGTTTCACTTGCAATGACAACACTTAAAAACATTTACCTAGGTACTTATTTAGTTTTTTGTAACAATGCTGCAAAAAATCCATCAGTTTGATGAATATTAGGTAATAAAACTAAATAACCATCATTACGCTTTAATTCTGGAATCCCAAGAGCAGCACTTGCATCTACCATACTAAAATCAGGATGTGTTTCTAGGAATTTATCTACTATAGCATTATTTTCTTCAAATAAAATACTACAAGTTGCATAAACTAAATACCCACCAACTTTTAATAACTTACTAGCCGAATTTAAAATAGAGGTTTGCTTTTCATTTATTTCAGCTAACGATTGCAGATTTTGTCTAAACTTTAACTCTGGATTGCGACGTAAGGTACCAAGACCAGTGCACGGAGCGTCTACAAATACCCGATCAATCTTACCATGAAGACGCTTAATTTTAGTATCATTTTCACTAGCAATTAATTGAGGATGAACATTAGATAATCCAGAGCGTGCTAGACGGGGAGTTAGATTACCCAAGCGCTTCTCGTGAACATCAAACGCATAAATACGTCCTGTGTTACGCATTAACATCCCTATAAGTAGAGTTTTACCACCGCTACCAGCACAAAAATCTACAATCATCTCACCACGTTTAGGATTTAACAATAACCCCGCCAACTGGCTAGACTCATCCTGTATTTCTATTTTTCCATCAATAAATAATTTATGTTTGACTAAAAATGACTTATTCAGCATCCTAATACCATAACGAGAAAACTTCATTAATTGTGGAGATAAATTCTCTTGTGTAAGTGCAGCTAAAACTGAATCAACATCTCCTTTTAAGATATTAACCCTTAAATCTAGGGGTGCTTGTTGCTGGAAACTTTTAGAAAGATCTATAATCTGCTCATTTGAATAATGCTCAGATAAAAGATTGATTATCCAATCTGGAAGCTCAGTAATACTTTGGATATCATCTTGAAAAGATAATCCCTCTATTTCACTAAAATCAATAATACTAACTTTAGCATAAACTTGCGCATCCAGATTTAATAACTTACTCCAGGTAAGCGCTATAATCCGTAACACATCATGTTTATCAATAAGCGCTGTAATTTTATAGTAGTTACGCAGTATTGTATACACGGTTTCAGCAATAACAAAACGCTCATTTGAGCCAAGCTTCTTATTATCACGAAAAAAATTAGATAGTAATTTATCTGTGGGGTAGTTGAATTTTAAAACTTCATTTAATAAATGAGATAACGACTTAACAAGAATATTATTTATAACAGAGACTCCTAAATATGACTATTCATTAATAGCGTAATTTAACTACTCAGATGCGCAATTATGGATATATCTTTTAGTAACGCCGTGTATTAGATATACATAAGTTACTAAAAAATATAGCAAGAATTGATACAGATAAGTAGTTAACCTACAATTTCTTTTGTTTGTGATGGTGAGTATACAGTCTATCAAATACCGCATGTGGAACATATTTTTTTACTATATTCTCCCATCCTGTTGAACCTACTAGACCTTTTACCATACTGGAAGACACTTCTGCATAAGCCCTTGGGGGTAATAAAAACACAGTGGAAATCTCTTTATTTAAATCTGAGTTTATATGACGCATACTTCTTTCATACTCATAATCACTCGGGTTTCTAATTCCCCGCACAATATACTGTGCATCAATGCTTTTAGCATAATTAACTAGAAAATCATTCTTAAAATGTGTTACTTTAATATTAGGAAATTTTTTGGTTACTTCGCTCAAGCACTCAAGCCTATCCTCTAAAGAAAAAGTATAAGCTTTTTCAAAATTTTCACCAATAGCTACAACTAAAGAATCAAATAATTTAGCCGCCTCTTCTATTATCCATAAATGTCCATTTGTAACGGGGTCAAAACTACCCCCGTATACCGCTCTTCTCATATATCCTCTTACTTCTTAATCTTCGCGTAAAGATCATACTCATCGCTATCAGTAACCTCAACCCTTAACATATCACCAGCTTCCACGTTATGCTGTCCATGATTTTTAATATATACTAAACCATCGATATCTGGGGCATCATATTTGGTTCTACCAATAATGTGTTTGCGGTTTACTTCATCAACCACAATATCAAACTCACAACCAACTTTTTTAGCTAACTTGCTTTTGCTAATAGCTAATTGATGCTGCATAAAACGATGAAAGCGGTCTTCTTTTATATCTTCTGCGATTTGGCTATCTATTGCATTAGCCTTAGCACCTTCAACTGCAGAGTATTTGAAACAACCCACTTTATCCAACTGAGCTTCAGTCAAGAAATCTAATAATACTTGAAAATCTTCTTCAGTCTCTCCAGGAAAACCAACAATAAAAGTACTTCGAATTACCAAGTCTGGACAAATTGTACGCCAATTATAGATTCTTTCTAATACATTACCTACATTAGCAGGACGCTTCATCGCTTTTAAAACACTTGGACTTGCATGTTGAAATGGGATATCTAAATATGGAAGAATCTTGCCTTCTGCCATAAGTGAAATAATATCATCAACATGTGGATAAGGATAAACATAATGTAATCTAATCCATATTCCAAGCTTTCCCAGCTCACTACATAAATCATACATTTTAGTTTTTACTGGACGACCATTAAAAAACCCCATTTTGTACTTGGTATCTACACCATAAGCACTAGTATCTTGAGAAATTACCAGCAATTCTTTACATCCAGCATTTTTTAATTTTTTGGCCTGATTTAAAACATCACCTACTGGATAAGAGTCTAATTTTCCTCGCATATCAGGAATAATACAAAAAGTGCAAGTATTATTACATCCCTCAGAAATTTTTAAATATGCATAATGTTTAGGGGTTAATTTAATACCCTGCGCTGGCACTAAATCAATAAACGGCTCGTGAGGTTTCGGTACATTATGATGCACTAAATTCATAACTTCACTCATTGCATGTGGTCCAGTCACGCCTAAAACACTGGGGTGAGTTTTTTGGACCACCCCATCTTTAGCACCCAAACAACCAGTAACAATAACTTTACCGTTTTCTTTTAATGCTTCACCAATTGCATCCAATGACTCAGCAACTGCACTATCAATAAACCCGCAAGTATTTACAATTACCAAGTCTGCAGTACTATACTCACTAACTACTTCATATCCTTCGGTTTTTAATTGGGTTAAAATCCCCTCTGAATCTACTAATGCTTTAGGACATCCCAAAGACACAAATCCTATTTTTGACATATTTCTTACTTACCACCCTTTCTTGCAACAAAAGGGAACTGCATATAATCTAAAAGTTGCCGTGTTTGTTGCTGTAATTGTTCTTGCATCTTTAAAAATGCGTTTGTATTAACCTGCATTTGTTCTCTAATTGACTCTTCTATTTCTGGACCCTGCTTTTCCATAAACTCCTTCCATAGTTCAACCCCCGAGGATAATTTATCTTTACCATATATCTCTCTGATTTGTTCGTAAAATTTTTTCTGCGTACGCCGAAATAGATCAACGACCTGCTCTAAAAATGGGCTTAGTGATGACTGGAAGGCCTTACCATAAAAACGAATAATTTGAAATAAAAACTCATTAGAAAACATTGGAACTCCATTTATTTCCTCATCCAAAATTACCTGTAATAACACTACACGCGTAACATCTTGCTCGGTTTTTACATCAATTACTTGAACAACCTCACCATCCATAATCATTTGCTTAATATCACTAAGAACAACATATGTACTTGTCTCCATATCATATAATCTGCGATTTTGATACTTTTTTATAATTCTTATCGGTGTTTTTTTCTCTCTCATAAACTTACTGCCTCAATTAACATCTAAGAATTTTAGCTTCAAATATAAAATTTATACTTGACAAACCATGTTGCAATGCACAATAATATAGACTTAAGGTATATTAATTTATGTGCTAAGTCCAAACAAAGGATTTATATCTTGTAAATTGTAACATATTTTATATGTCTGCCGTAATAAAAATTTGTAAAAGGAGCTCGCGATGTTTAACAAAAATAGTGAACAATTCTCAGATGCCGCTAATAAAACTGTTGATGCAGCTTATGATTTTCTACAAACATCCTTAGAAAGTATTGAAAAATTAACTAAAATTCAATTAAACTCTTCTAAAAAAATCTTAGATGAAACATCCCAAACCATGAAAGAAATTTCATGCGCAAATAACCCTAAAGACCTCTTTGAAAAAATGAATAAAGTAGCTTCTAATACTGCTGAGCATAACGCCTCTAACTGTCGCGATGCTTATGAAGTTCTTGCAACCACACAAGCCCAATTAGGGAAAATGTTTGAGACTTATTTTCAAAACACCCAACAATCTGTTGCTCAAGCAGTAGAGAATTTCTCTCAATTTAATCCTTCCAAAGAAAGCTTTGCCAATGACACTTTCAAAAATTGGTTTAGTAGCTCTAACCCAGCTTTTGACATTTTTAATAAAATGGCTTCTCAAGCTACCGAGTTTGCAGCTAATAACATGCAATCAGCAGCAACAGAAAACAATGTTAAAAAGCCAACTTCTGCAAAAAAATAATTTACTTGTTGTCTTTATAAACAATAATATTGAAAATCTCTGCATTAAAATCGTGGAGATTATTCAATTATCATATTATTTTATCTAGATATAAATCACCTCATCCCAGCCATATATAGACCACATTAAATGACAATCATTATTGTATAAACTTACTCATGTATTGCATGCATCATAAGCCAATCTTAGTCACGTTAACTACAATTATAATCTAATTGAAATAACAAAAAATTTAGGGATTTTTGAGTGCGCTTATCCTAATTCTGGTAAAATATCGAAGTATTTTGATAGAAAGATAATTGTGGAAATAAATATTATTTGGCAGCAATGCCTTAGTTTACTTAAAGACCAGCTTGGAGAACAAGTATATAATACTTGGATTGCAGGGCTTAAAGTTCAATTCGAAAATGATAAATTCCAAGTTATTGCAAGTAATAGGCTGGTACATGATTTCATTAAAAATAAATATTGGGATAAAATTAATCAAGTACTTGAAGTTTTAAGCCATGGCGTTGCATCCGAATTAATCTCGGCAAAAAACACCAGTAAATCAACAATCACAGGTGAAAGTAACCATATAGAAGCAGCCCCTAAAGAAAATATAAAGCCGTCCCCTACTAGGACACGCACCAAAAATAATGCTATAGACAAAGAAATTTTGGAGAGCTTACAAAGTGCTACCAAACTAAATAATAACTATACCTTTGATACTTTAGTAAAGGGAAACTCCAACCAGCTTGCTTACGCTATTGGTCTACATGTCACCCAACAACCAGGAAACAGAAACCATAACCCATTATTTGTTTATGGCGGTGTTGGGCTAGGCAAAACCCATCTAATGCAAGCAATTGGAAATACAATTTATAAAAATAACCCCAAAGCTAAAATTAGGTATCTTCATGCTAATGACTATATACAAGATGTAGTAAAAGCATCTATGCGTCAAGGTTTTGATGAATTAAAAAAATACTATAATAGCCTAGATTTACTCCTTATGGATGATATTCAGTTTATTGCTGGGGATAAAACTAAAACTCAAGAAGAATTTTTTTATACGTTTAATACTTTGCTGGATAAAGGCAAACAAGTAATAATGACTTGCGACACTTATCCTAAAAACATTAATAACTTAAATGAACGTCTGATTTCGCGCTTTGCCTCAGGACTAACTGTAGAAATACAACCACCAGAACTAGAAATGCGGGTTGCTATTATCAAATGTAAAGCTGAGCAAAGCAAAATAAATTTAGATGATGATGTGGCCTTTTACATAGCACAAAACATTAAATCTAATGTTCGTGAACTTGAAGGGGCTCTGAATAAAGTGCTGTATCAAGCACAGTTTTCAGGGAAAGGAATTAGTTTACATGTAGCAAAGGAGGCACTTATGGATATTCTGGCTATTGAATCTCGCAATGTTTCTATTGATGAAATACAAAAAGCAATCTGCGATTTTTACAAGATAAGAATTTCTGACTTACTCTCAGCAAAACGTACTCAAATTATTGCCAGACCACGTCAAATCGCTATGACATTATCTAAAGAGCTTACTCAGCATAGTTTACCAACAATTGGTAACGCCTTTGGTGGGCGAGACCATACAACCGTATTACATGCGCAAAAAACCGTAAACTCTCTGCGGAAAACCGATGAAAAGTTTGACCGCGAATATAACCTACTTATTCAAATGCTAAATAACTAAGTTTCAGGATTCACTATATATGCTATTAACAACAACACGCGATACCTTACTAAAACCTTTAACTTTAGTTAGTGGTTTTGTTGAAAAAAAACAAACTATGCCGATTTTATCTAATGTATATGTAAGAAAATCTGGTGATGAGCTAACCATTATTGCAAATGATCTAGAGATACAAGCATGCATCAATACAAAAGCAGAAATGGCAGGCGATGATTTTATTATAACTCTACCCGGCAAGAAGCTACAAGAGATTTTAAAAGCAATTCCTGAAAACTCTAAAATCACACTAGAGCAACAAGATAGCAGAATTTTAGTAAAATCTGGCAAACTCAAGTATACTATTCAAAGCTTACCAGCAGAGCATTATCCACTATTAAAACTTACTGATACGCCAATTTGTCAGTTGCATATTGAACAAAACAAAATCAAGCATATGCTTGGTCAAATTCAGTATGCTATGGCAGATAAAGATAGCCGTGTATTTTTAAATGGGATGCTTTTTGAAGTCAAAAACAATCAGCTTCGCATGGTTGCAACTGATGCACATAGATTAGGCTTTATAAATACAAACCTAAATGAAGCTATTAATAACCACAGTGTAATTGTACCCCGAAAAACCATCTTAGAATTATATAGAATGTTGGAAGACAACACTGATAACCTTCTAATCCGTATATACCCTAACCAAGTATATTTTGAAGTTGGTGGCAAGCAGTTAATCACTAAAATTATTGATGGCAAATATCCTGACTATGAAAGAGTTGTCCCATCAGATAACGATAAGTTATGTTTGGTAAATCGAGTAGAATTATTAAACGCAGTTGATAGAGTAGCAATTATCGGCGCCGATAAAATAAAAACTCTAACTGTTGAGTTATCGCATAACTTACTTACATTAACTTGCCGTAATGATGAACAAGAAGACTCTCGCGATGAAATTGATGTGGCATATAATTATGAAAACAGTGCTATTAAAATTTGTTTTAACCTTAATTATATCCGTGATTTATTAAATAATAGCTCAACTGAAACACTACAACTAGCATTTTATGATGGTCAACGTAGCGTACTGGCTACCATCCCAGGAGAACCAGATTTTAAAGCAGTCGTAATGCCCCTACGTACGTAATAGAATATTTTTTAATACATAGCCTATACGATTATATTCTGGCTGGCGTGAAACATAGATATCTTCCTTTGTTGTTTTTGGGAGTAACAATTGATCAAATAATAACTAACGACTTTAATGAGAAAGATCTATTAATTGGGTGTAGAAAAATCCCAATACTTGATTCAAAAATCTTAAAAATTTAAATGAAAAACCAATTGAATTAAAAAATTTTGATAATATTTCTGGTACAATATTTGAGCTATATTTTTTATAAATATTTTTATTAAAAGGAATTAGATTTGAAAGCGACTTTAATTTTATCAGGCGGGGCAGATAGTTCAACACTTGGTTATTGGCTAAAAAATGAGGGCTATACTGAATTAATTTGTATCACATATAATTATGGTCAAAAACAAATTATCGAGATTGAATCAGCTAAAAAAATTGCAAAAAATCTGAATGCAACCCATCATATAATAGATGTGACATTTATGAAACAATTCCTTAAAGGATCTGGGTTAACCGATGATAGCGTTATTATTCCACATGGCTCTTACACAAAAGAAAATATGTCCATAACGGTTGTACCAAATAGAAATACCATGCTCCTTTCTATAGCATGGTCAATTGCATGTGTTGAGAAATCAGATGTACTTGCATACGGGGCTCAATGTGGAGATCACTATTTATACCCTGATACTAGACCAGATTATTTTAATGCAATGAATCTTGCTTTACGATTAGGTACTGAGGATTGTCGTAGTGATAATTTAGAATTGATAGCACCATTTTTACGAAAATCCAAAGAGGAAGTTATTGATATTGGAACAAAATTAAATGTTCCATTTGTAGATACATATTCATGTTATGAGGGGAAACCTTTACATTGTGGACAATGTGGGGCATGTCAAAGTCGTAAACAAGGCTTTCTCAGCAGCAATATAATAGATCCGACAAGATATGCAATATAATAATAAATATTTAAAATTATTATCTTTTATAAGCGATAACTTATATTTAATGCAATAACTAGGAGATTTGGCACTTATGTATTAAAATATATAAGTGCCAAATCAACAACGTTAGGATTAACGCAAGCTATATAGTTTGTGTCCGACATACAAGATAAAGAATAATATCAACGAAGAATATATCATCACAAAATCTAATATATTATAATGATCCCCCAGAGTCACAAACTGCGCAACAACAATCAATACAATTGCGATCATAGAGATTATTTGTGCCCAAGGATAAAACTTGGCACGATATTTTAAAACTCCAACCCCACCAAGTTTAGGCAATATATTACGTCTAAACTTATAATGACTAAGAGCAATCCCAAACCAAGCTAAAAACCCACAGAGCGAGGATATTTGTACCAAATATGTAAATACCACTCCATTACCTATAAATGATGAGACAAATACTACAGAGCCTACCAAAGAGGTTAGTATTAGTGCTGTTATTGGTAGTGAGTGTTTATTAAGATTAGTTACAAATTTTGGCGCTTGTCCAATTTTACCTAAATACCATAAAATACGTGTTGAAGAATACATGCTTGCATTTGCAGCTGAGATTAAAGCAATTAAAATTATAATGTTAATAAAATTTGCAGCATATGTTCCCATATAGTTACTAAAAACTAAAGTATAGGGGCTCATATGTACATTATCTTGGGTTGCAAGCCGTGGGTCATTATATGCAATAAGTAAACTAATTACCGCTATAGATAAAATATAAAATAGTGTCAAGCGCCAAAACACTAGTTTAATTGCCTTGGGAATATTAGTTTCTGGATTTTTAGTCTCACCTGATGCAACTCCAACTAGCTCTGTACCCTGAAAAGAAAACCCAGCAAATAAAAATACTGAGATAAATCCAAACCATCCTTGATGAAATGGGGCATCGCCTAAAGTCCAACGCTTTATACCAAAATCTGGCTGGTGATATATACTAGCTAAACCTAAAACAATAAATACAATAATTACAGCAACTTTAACAAAAGATAACCAATATTCTGTCTCGCCATATACTTTTACTGAAAATAAATTAGCTATAAATATACCAATAAAAAATAAAATAGAAAACCAAACTGGATTGATATGTGGGAACCAGTAATTCATAACCAATGCAGCAGCAGAAAGCTCAGCAGCAATAGTTATTGCCCAATTAAACCAATAATTATAACCCATAGCAAAGCCAAATGACTTACCTACGTATAAATTTGAATAATCGCAAAGAGAACCTGAGCTGGGTTTATATGTACTCATTTCACCAAGACTAGTCATTAAGAAATATACAATAACTGCCATTATCGCATATGCAGCTAAAGCTCCACCTGGACCACCCACAAAAATAGCATAACCACTTGCAAGAAAAATTCCAGTACCAATTGATCCACCCATCGCTATCATATTAACATGACGTGATTCCAAGCGTTGCTGCAAATCTGACATAATACAAAACCTTAATAAAAATAAGTTGAAGCATATAGTATACTACACTGGAATTCAGTAAATAGGGTATAATTATGCATAAATTATAGGAATCTTAATGTTAATCAATAATATTGTTTTATCTCTACTTAATAAAATACTGCTGAATAACCAAGGTAGTATGGCTCTTTTACAAAAATTTAGCCAGCAATCTTTTTCTATAAATATAGTTGGGACATTTAGCTTAAACGCAATAATAAAAGACGACGGTTTGCTCCAAAGTATTGATACTGAAGCCTATACTACATATATAAATATTCCACTTAGCGTAAGCAAATACTTATTAAATAATAACCAGTTAGACGCTATAAAAGATATAAACATACAAGGTGATAAGCAATTAGGGATGAGTATATTAAACATCTTGGCAAATTTACAACTAACAAATATTGCAGGATATTCCTCACTTACAAACTCAATAGTATATATTAGTTTAACAAATTTTATAAATACTATAAAAAACACTTTGCAACTTATTGTACATAACACTAGCCAGTCTATTTCTGAATACCTACAATATGAAACACAAGATATAGTTAGCAAGTACGAAATAGAACAGTTCTGTAATGATATAGATGAGTTAAAAGAAAAGACTGAACTGCTTTCTAAGCGGTTTAATTTATTAGGTTACAAATTACCATGAGATTTTTGCGTCTATTTAAAATAATATTCACTCTACACCGATATGGATTATATAAAATCCTTAAAGAATATCACAAGACTAGTTGGTTTGCTTCTATCATTGAAACCTCTTTATTTTTTATTCCGACCAAATACAAAGATAAAAGCCTACCTCAAAGAACCAAAATGGCATTTGAGGAATTAGGTCCTGTTTTTGTAAAATTTGGACAGTTGCTTTCGACACGACAAGATCTTATCCCTGCAGATTATGTGATTGAACTATCCAAGCTCCAAAGCCAGGTAAAACCATTTCCTGGTCATATTGCTAAACAAATTGTTGAAACCTCACTTAAAACAAAAATTGAAGATATTTTTAGTTATTTCAGTGAAGAAGCAACTGCTTCAGCATCAATTGCTCAAGTACATAAAGCCATCTTAAAAAGCAATAATTTAACAGTAGCAGTAAAAATATTGCGACCTAATATTGCAAGCGTTATAAAAAATGATGTGAATGTATTAAAACTTGCAGCGTGGTTTGTTGAAAAAGCTTTTCGGGATGGCAAGCGACTACGACCACAAGAAGTAGTCGAAGAATTTAAAAAAATAATAACTGCTGAGCTAGATTTTCCCCAAGAAGCAGCAAATGGAAATGAATTAAAACGCTTACATAAAAAAGATACTAATATTATTATCCCTCAAGTTTATTTTGATTATTGCACTAACGAGGTAATTATCTTAGAGTGGATGGATGGCACTCCAATTTCCGACCTTGAGGCACTCAGAAAAAAAGGGATAGACTTAGAGCGCTTATCACACAATGGGATATCTATATTTTATACTCAAGTATTTCATTATGGGTTTTTTCATGCGGATATGCACCCAGGGAATATACTATGTGATGATTACGGTCGTTATATTGGCTTAGATTTTGGTATTGTGGGTTGCTTATCTGAAGAAGACAAGCGCTATTTAGCTATTAATATTCTAGCGTTTTTTAATCGTGATTATAAGAAAGTTGCCTTAACTCATATCGAATCTGGATGGGCGCCTAAAAATACTTCGGTAGAAGAACTAGAAAACTCTATCCGAGCTGTATGTGAACCAATATTTAATAAACCACTCTCACAAATATCCTTTGGTCAAGTATTAATTAAACTTTTTCAAGTTTCCCGTCGTTTTGGCATCGTAGTACAGCCACAATTAGTATTATTACAAAAAACCATAATTAATGTAGAAGGATTAGGCAGAATACTCAACCCAAATCTGGACCTATGGGTTACCGCAAAACCGATCTTAGAAAAATGGATGAAGCAACAAATGGGATGGCGCGGATTAATTAATAATCTAAAAGACGAGATACCATACCTATCATATACACTGCCTAAAATGCCACGTATGCTTGCAAATAGTTTAATTAGTGCAGAAGAAATCAAAGAACAAAGCTCTATTTATATTAAATTAATAAAAAGCTATAAAAGACAAAATAGGTTTCTAATAGTCATTATTATAGCTATTGCTATTGCTTTTTGGTATAAATTAAATTAATATAATCGAACCTGAAGATTGATCGACATCTATAGAAATAATTAAGTTATATAGCGGATAATTAAAATCTGGGGTAGCATATCGAAAACTAAAGCGCATTGTTGTGATTTGCGTTATGAACTTTGAATTATTTACCTCAGATGAGCACACACATAGAAGTTTTTTATTTAAAGATACTCAAACTTCAATTATGGAAGAACAATCAAAAATGGATTTTAAATGTAGATGCGGGAGCAATAAGAACTATTTGGATTGTTGTGGGGCATATATTAACAATAATAGATTACCCAATACCCCTGAACAATTAATGCGTTCACGCTATACTGCGTATGCAACCTACAATATTGAATATATTGCTAATACTATGCTTGGAAAAGCTCTAAATGGTTTTGACTTAAAAGGTGCTCTAATATGGGCAAAAACTATTATATGGGAAAAGCTAGAAATAATAAACACCTCCTTAGAAAATAATAATTTGGGATTTGTCGAGTTTAAAGCACATTATACTGAACAAAACCAACACGGCATCTTACATGAAAAAAGCACATTTCATCGTATCAAAGGTAAATGGTTCTACGTAGATGGAGTAATTTTATAGTGCGCATATTTATTGATGCTGATGCATGCCCTAAAAAAGCAAAAGAGATTTTATTCCGTGCTGCACTTCGTACAAAGACCGAACTAATTTTAATAGCTAATCGTTTTTGCCAAACACCAATTTCTCCATATATCCGAGGAATAATTGTATCCTCAGGACTTGATGAAGCAGACAAACGCATTGTAGATGAAGCTCGTACTGGTGATTTAGTCATCACCGCAGATATTCCTTTAGCATCTGAGGTAGTAGCCAAGGGCTGCATAGCATTAAACCCTCGTGGTACAGTATATGACAAAGAAAGTATTGCGCAACACTTAGCAGTTAGAAATCTAATGTCTCAGCTACGTGAGCAGCAACTAATTTTTGGCGGAGCATCTAGTTATAACGCATTTGACACACAAGCCTTTGCAAATCAACTAGATAAAATTCTAGTAAAAGCAAAAAATTAACTAGATGTTATTAATGCTACTTTTGCCACAACTAACTAGCTGGGGCAAATTTATTTATAATTCTGGCATATACCACATCTGGGGTAATTAGCTTTAAGCAATTATAATGCCCATACCTACAAGTACGCTCAAAACACGGAGAGCAAGCTAAAGACACCCGTAAAATCTGTGCATGGGACGATAAGGGTGGAGTAAAATCTGGCGAGGAAGACCCATAAACTGCAATAACATTAACTCCAACTGCACAAGCTACATGCATTAATCCAGAATCATTAGTAACTACATGCGTACATAGCGCTAATACATCTACAGTATCTACTAAATCTGTCTTTCCACACAAATTTATTATACCAGAGGGGGTTTTTACATTTTGTAAAATCTTCTCCCCGATAGTTATATCTTTATTTGAACCTAAAACTAAAATTAAATATCCTTCATCAATCAGCATATCAGCTAATTGTGCAAAATAATCTGGTAGCCAGCGTTTAGATATACCATATTCGGCAGCTGGGCAGAATGCTACAATTTTTCGAGTATGCGCACCAACTGTATCAATACCTACGGCATGAGTGCCTAGGTTACGAGCACCTGCGGTATGAATATTTAGCTTTTCGATTAGCTCGTATTGATTCTGAATATCGGTATTTAAATGCGGAAAATCAATTTTTTTAGGTTTCTCACCATTATTTATTAAAGCACAAAACCTATCTATCATTTTAGGTAATCTCTCTTTATCCAATTTATAAATATCATTCAGCAAACCATACCTAGACTCACCTACAAATCCTGTACGCTTTTTTATTTTAGCAAAAAAAGGCATAATGGCTGATTTTAAAGAATTTGGCAATACTATTACTTGATCATACTTAAATTTTCTTAAAGAAAAACCTAATCTTATACGCTCAAACAAGGATAATTTACCATGTGCAAATGGATTATCTATTACCCCATTTACTTCATCCATACGCAATAATAAACCCTTAGTCCAGCTATTAGCAAATACATCTAGCTCTAAGCTATCCCCATATTGTTTTTTTAATATTTTAAACAGTGTTTGACTCATCACTAAGTCCCCTACCCAAGCTGGGGCAATTACTAATACTCTATATGTTTGAGTATCTCGATTAATATTAATCATTTTAAAACCTATTGATATTTAGCATACATAGTATTATACACTATATAAAATTGATTTTAGGTAAAATAGTGTATAATTATTGGTTACTAAAATATAGGGAATGGAGAACGATATGCATAATTTATTTAACACCCAAAAAAGTTTAACAACTCATGATGGTAAAGAATACAAATACTACTCACTACCAGATCTGGAGAAACAAGGATTTAACCTAAAAAAACTACCAGTCTCGATTCGCATCGTACTTGAAGCAGTATTAAGAAATTACGATGATAAAAAAATTAATCAAGAACATATCAAACAAGTAGCCTCATGGCAAGCTAACGCCAAACGTACTGATGAAATACCTTTTGTAGTTGCTCGGGTTGTACTACAAGATTTTACTGGTGTTCCACTACTATGCGACTTAGCAGCAATGCGTAGCACTGCCAAAGCTCTAGGTAAAGACCCTAAAGTTATTGAGCCATTAGTACCTGTTGACTTGGTGGTTGACCATTCTGTAACAGTTGATTATTACGGAACTCCTAATGCATTACATCAAAATATGGAAATCGAATTTAAACGCAACAACGAGCGCTATCAGTTCATGAAATGGGGCATGCAAGCCTTTGATACTTTTGGGGTAGTCCCTCCTGGAATTGGAATCGTGCATCAAGTAAATCTTGAATACTTCTTTCGTGGTATCCAGAAAAACAAAGATGTAATCTACCCTGATACTTTAGTAGGAACAGACTCACACACCACCATGATTAATGGCGTTGGCGTTGTAGGATGGGGCGTTGGTGGGATTGAAGCTGAAGCTGGCATGCTTGGGCAGCCAGTATATTTTCTGACGCCAGATGTTGTTGGGGTTGAATTAAAAAATAAACTAAATGAAGGTATCACTGCTACTGATTTGGTACTAACAATCACAGAAATGCTACGCCGTGAAAGGGTGGTAGGTAAATTTGTCGAATTTTTTGGTGAAGGCGCATCTAGTTTATCGGTTACCGATAGAGCAACTATTGCTAATATGGCTCCTGAATATGGCGCTACTATGGGATTCTTTCCAGTTGATGAAGCAACAGTTAAATTTCTAAAAAATACTGGTAAAACTGAGCATGATATTGAATTATTTGAAAAGTATTTTAAAGCTCAAGAGTTATTTGGCATGCCAAAACCTGGCGAGATTGAGTACTCAACAACCCTAAGCCTAGATTTACAGAGTATTAAGCCATCCCTTGCGGGACCTAGACGACCACAAGATAGAATTGAATTAACTAAAATGCAGGAATCATTCAACTCATTATTTAGTAAACCAGTTGCAGAAAATGGATTTAATAAACAAGCAGATGATTTATACAAACGTTACCCTACTAAGCTAGATAATATAGATATTGGACACGGGGATGTGCTTATCGCCGCAATTACTTCATGTACTAATACATCTAATCCTAATGTACTTATTGCCGCTGGATTATTAGCTAAAAAAGCTGTGTTAAAAGGTCTTAAAGTTCATCCTCGTGTAAAAACTTCTTTAGCACCAGGCTCCCGCGTGGTAACTGAATACTTACAAAAAGCTGGACTACAAGAGTATTTAGACAAATTAGGCTTTAACTTAGCTGGTTATGGTTGTACTACATGTATTGGTAATGCTGGAGATTTAAAACCCGAATTTAATGAGGCTATAACCAATAATGACATTATTGCTGCTGCTGTATTATCTGGAAACCGTAATTTTGAAGCACGCATCCATCCAAATATCAAAGCTAATTATTTAGCTTCTCCACCATTAGTGGTAGCTTTTGCTATTGCAGGTAAGGTTGGCATTAATTTAGACAATGAGCCACTTGGCATGGACAATGATGGTAAAGCTGTTTATTTAAAAGATATTTGGCCAACCTCACACGAGATAAGCGAGTTATTATACCTAGCACAAGATGGTGCTGTTTTCAGAAAACTATATGGCGACTTCACCAAAGATAATGATTTATGGAATAATATTCAATCTTCCGTAGGTAATACATATTCTTGGCCAAAATCAACTTATATTGCAGAGCCGCCATTTTTTAAAGACTTTAAAATGACTTATGGTGATATCCAAGAAATTAAAAATGCTAAAGCATTATTAATTGTTGGGGACTCGGTTACTACTGATCATATCTCACCTGCTGGCTCATTTAAAGCTACTACACCTGCTGGCAAATATCTTATTGAACACAATGTTGATGCAAAAGATTTTAATTCATATGGCTCAAGACGTGGAAACCACGAAGTAATGATGCGGGGAACATTCGCCAATGTAAGAATCAAAAATTTAATGCTACCATTAAAAGAAGACGGCTCACAAGTTGAAGGTGGCTATACTTTATATAACGGGCAACAAACTGATGTTTATTCGGCAGCAATGAGCTATATTGATAACAATATCCCAACAGTTATTTTTGCTGGTGAAGAATACGGTACAGGAAGCTCTAGAGACTGGGCAGCTAAAGGCACCCAACTTCTTGGTGTTAAAGCTGTTGTGGCTAAAAGCTTTGAACGAATTCATCGTTCTAATTTAGTTGGCATGGGAGTATTACCCTTACAATTTAAAGGCTTAGATACCGCAAAAAATCTAAACTTAAAAGGTAACGAGACTTATGATATTATTGGGGTAAATAATAACATCAAACCTCAACAAGACTTAACTGTAGTTATTACATATCCAAATGGTGAGAAAAAACATGTTGAAGTACTATGTAGGATTGATACCCCAATTGAGGTTGATTACTACCGACATGGCGGGATTTTACCTTATGTATTAAGACAATTGCTTAGTAACTAATAACCAAAAACCCTACCAACTATTTTTGGGAGGGTTTTTATAGATTAGATTTTGTAGCTTATCTTAGTAGCACCATGCAAAATCTAGCTATTTATGGAAGACAAATAAACACAACAAGATTTCTTTGAGTTAAAATACTATACTGTATTACTATCTAGTCTAGATATAGTAGGATAAAATACCCACTTAGGAAATTATTTTTTAGGATTTGACAAATGAAAAAATGGCTCTCAAACACTGCTCTTTTTATTCCCATGATTGCTTTAGTGGCTTGCGCTTTTGTTAGCTTAGACCCTCAAGCAAGTGATGTTGCTGTTTCACCTAATGCAGAAGCATTAAGTAGATGCAAGTTTCTTGGTAATACTACCGTATCCCTTTGGTCCAAAGCAGGGAACATTCAAAGCCAAGAAACTATGGAAACTCAGCTTGACACATTAGCACGGAATCAAGCAGTAAAGATGAAGGGAAATGCCGTAGCCCCAGATTCTGAAATCGACGATGGACAAAGAATATACCGAGTTTATAACTGCTCTGCACATTAAAAATATTATGTAGTCATAAATAACTACATAATATTTTGGCAATCTAAGCTTTATTATGAGAATGCCCCGCTATCTCTTGCAGTGACAACTACTCGTCATTGCTAGGCGGAATGCCGTGGCAATCTTGATAGTTTAACAAAAACAGACATTTACATGAAATCTTGCAATTTCTCGTAATGAAGACTAAGTGGTAACTCTTTTGGTAATAGCTCCTATTACCCTAAATTAATTATTAAATACTAGCGCCAACATTTACTCCAAATTGGTATTGATTAACTATAGAATTTAAACCTCCATAGCTAAGCCCAGAAGATGATTGAATAAAAGATTGTTGATAGTTTTCAAATTTAAAAAATGGATTAATATAATAACCACCCTGGGTAATATACTTTAATCCAAGACTTGCATCGATAATTGATGGGTTACCAGATAAACTGTATGCCGCAAAACCACCCAAAACATTTGTACTAAAATCATTATTTATTGCGGTATTGTAATTTTGTAATTGATAGCCTAAATCTAGGTAAAAAGATAAATTAGAATTAAACATCAACTCAGATAATAACCCTACCCCGTAGCTTAAATTACTTGCTGTGGAATAAAAAGCCCCTGAATCCCCATAGCCAAGAGATAAATAAGGCGTAAAATTTAAGTTATCATCTGGCTGAATAGAATAACCAAATTTTAGTACTCCATTATACCAATTCCCAATAAAACTTCCTCCCGAGGTAAATTTGGCGACTCCTTCAATATTAAAATAAATGCCATTGCCAAATAAAGCAGTTGTACCGATTTGAGCCACACCAAAATTATTTGAAGCAACTCCAAATTGATTAACAGAAGAGCTATTTAGCGCAAATCCACCCCCAACATATAGATTATTATCAAAATCTTGCCAGTTAGCATTATTAGCAAAACTAAACGTAAATGGGAATAACAAAAACGAGTATTTTTTGAACTTATTCACTAATCAAAACTTTCTATAAAAACATAACTACCCAACAATGATATAATTTAACTTATTAGTTCTATATGCTAAAAACATACACCTTATAATTAAGTCACAACAATATTAAAGTACGGATTTTACCTCAACATAGAGCTTTTAACAAGCAATATTTTTGTTACCTGTCTATAAATACACGAGAAATGTTTGATTGGAAAATTTGCCATACCATTCTGCACCAAGCTCATCTGTTGCAGAATCAAGGACATATCACCCTGAATTCCAAGATGGATTAGCATTAGCATTTACTTGGGTTAACTCCATTGTTTCTAGATTTATTGCGGTTAGTTTACGCCCCCATACACATCCAGTATCTAAGCCTATACATTTATCATCTTGATAAAGATCCAAAGAAGCCCAATGACCAAATAAGATCTTTTTATTTATCGTCGCATGAAAACTCGCCTTAAACCAGGGGATTAATACCTCAGACTGGTCTTGCAAACTACCTTTATGCTTATAATCTAATGCATTGGTAGATTTATCTAAACAACGCATTCGAGTACAAGCGTTAACGGCAAAACGCATTTGTTGTGTAAAACCTAATCTATCATCCCAAGCATTGGGTTTATTTCCATAGATGCTTTCTATAAATGTTGGATAATCCCTTGACTGTAAATGTTGTGAAACTGCATGAGCAACAAAAAGCAATTTATTAAAATCCATAACTGGATAAATCCCAGCATGAACCAAAATATAATCCGCATCTTGATATATTAAGGGGCAACTTCTAAGCCAACCAATTAGTTTATCAGCATCATCTGCTTTTAGAACATCACCCACTGTTTCATCAGCATCAGCACCTCGGATACCACTATACCGAGCTAATAAGTATATATCATGATTACCTAAAACAGCAACCAAACTATCTTGATTTTTATATGCCCACCGTAAAACATTTAATGATTCTGCGCCACGATTAACTAGATCTCCAACGAGATATAAAACATCTTTACTCGGATTAAAATCAATTTTATGTAATAACTCCATTAAAGAAGAATAGCAGCCTTGTATATCTCCAATTGCATATCTAGCCATATATCAAACTTTCAAAAAATAAACATATACCCGTAGTCTTTGAATCCTGCACTTTGTCACAGGCTAGCCTGGCAAATATTATGAAACGCTACTTAGAACCTGTTTTATTTAGGTCTTTCACATCCAAAACAGTCTAGTCTGGAAATCAAATACTTCGAGTATATACCATAGAATTAAGCGCATAAAATTATAACATAGTTAGCTAACTTTTATTAACTAATATCTTAAAAGCCCATTTCAATTAGTTGACTAATTTGATACAATATCCTCATTATAATATAAATTACTTTTATGAAAAGCCAATACCATGAACTTTATAAAAACCAATTTTCCAAATGCAATAAATTTATTCAAAAAGAGTAATTTTACTGCCCATAAAATACCACCCCCGACTGTTTATTTTAATAAAAAATCGGAATCAATTAGTATAGGCATCGAAAACAATAATAATAAAAACACTGAATCTAAACAAATAGTATCTAAGGATATTGGCAAAACCAATAATTCTACAGAATTGAGCGTATCTTTTAATAAACAAGCTGAAACGGTAAAGATTAGCACAGAAAATAAACCATCCATCAAAACACATAAAGACAGCATCAATTATAAGCCCAAAAAGTCACAAACAGCAACAACTGAAGTTTATAATCCATTGACTTCTCTACAAACATCAGTTGCTAAAACAGTTAGACAACCCCAAAAGGCTATAGAGGAGATTTATACACAACCCAACTTACAAAAAATCACTCTAGAGGCATTAGAAAATAATACACTTGAATTTAGTACGACAAATATATTATTTGATATATTTTCTTCTGATAAATTAACCACGCCACAAATAAAATTAGCAATTTCTATGCTCAAAGATATAGCAAAACTAAAAAATAATGAACATATTACCAAACATAAAATTTTAGATATTATGCTTCCCATACTAACTAACAACCTAAGAGAAGTTGCAGTGACAGAATATATTAATATCAAATATAATTTATTGAGATTTTTCAATCAAGCTAAAAATATCGATAAAATAGCTGATATGCCTTTGAGCTATGAGGAAGTAACAATATTAACTAATGATGATCTCCCTCCTACTTATAGTGATTTTATACAATCAAATAATATCTTGAATACCACTAATAACTATTCAATAAAATCAGCAAAAGATTCTGCAAATAAAACTATGCGCCTAATTGATATATTTTTCCAATCACTTGAAATCAAAAAGTCCGATGACCTAATAAAACACTTCTCTAAGCCTATATGGACTATTGACAATAGAGCAAAATTACTTAATACAGAAGGAATATGTCAAATAAATACTTATAAAAACATTCTCCGTAAATTGACTAAAAACTCCTCCCCAGAAACACACGCTAAACAAAATGATGAAGTGTTTTTACTAAACTTGATGGATAAGGCGAATCTTAATAAAAAGAAAAATGAAGCAGAAATAATCAAGAATGAATATACTAAGAATATCAAGAAATATGCAGAATTAATTCAAGAAAAAAACTTAACAATTGATAGCAGAAATAATTTTATTTTCTCTCGTGATAAATTTGGAGAAAAACTAAAACAAATTATAAAAGAAAAATTTCCAAATAAAAATAATTTATTAGTCATAGATTTAAGGATTCCGATGAGTGATAAAAAAAATGGTCATAGTACTATGCTAGTGATCAAAGATAAAATAAATTATTATAGTATAGAGTTTTATGATTCTAACCTTACACAGGCCTCTAATCAGCAATATTCTTATTCTAAAGATTTATATATTGGTAAAACTGAATTGGAAGAGAATCATATTGAATGCCCTTTAAAAGATTATGGAGCAGACTCAAATATAATATTATTTAATTTAATAGAAACAAATGATGCAGCCAAACCTCAAAAATCTCCAATTAAACGAGATGACATCACACTGCAGGATATAACAAATAATCCATTTTTATTTTATCACATAACAAATGAAACTTTGGATACATATTTAAATTATTTATTATCAGATCAAATATCTGAAGATACCATATTTAAAACTCTTACCAAAGAGCCTAAAAATAATAACTATGGAATTGCATCAATTATTTTATATAGTAGTAAATATGACAATCATAGTAAGCAACTTCTACAAAAAGCCATTGATAAGCTTTCAATAAGATATATAGCAGAAAAACCTGATTTATTGATATATGCCTCTAATGAAAAAAAACTAGCTGCGTTGGACTACTTGTCAGATTTAAATCTAACGAATAAAGAATTAAAAGAACACCTGAGCAAAAAACATTGGCATGAGCTTGATCTCAAAGAATGCATTTTATATAATGCAAGTACATTCGTAAGCTTCAAATTAGACCAGGTTATTAATAAAAGTAATCAGTCATATAAAGAATACGGCTCATCATCTGGAATAATCACATACTGAAATACTCCTAAGAACCCTTTCACACCTTCCAACCTGACTTGCGAAAGCACTATATTAAACAGGTTCTAAACTAATCACAAATAAGTTTTATTACACCACACCTCAACTCTTATAGTATAATATTAACTCGTTATAACTATAACAATACCTCATATAAGCAGTTGTAATACAACAGTCATCAATACTAGGACTACTATGTCAGATATACTTAACTCACTAAATAAAGAACAAAAAAAATGTGTAAAGCACGTTACTGGGCCATTATTAGTAATCGCTGGGGCTGGATCAGGTAAAACTCGAGTTATTACTAGCAAGATTGCATATCTAATTAATGAATGTAATTATGAAGCTAAGCATATTACAGCAATAACCTTTACCAATAAAGCTGCTAAAGAAATGTTAGAGCGCTCAACTAAATTACTATCGGGATCCAATACCCGTGGTCTGGTGATTACCACCTTCCACTCTCTGGGATTAAAAATCCTTAAACAAGAATGCCATCATCTTGGATATAAAACTAATTTTTCTATACTGGATAGTTATGATAGTGCAAAAATCATCAGTGATATTATTAAAACTACTGACAAAGCTATTATTAAATCACTACAAACTCAAATATCCTTATGGAAAAACTTATTAACTACCCCAGAATATTTATTAAGTATTGCTAAAGATAATTTAGAAATGGAAACTGCCAGGATATTTTTACAATATCAAGATACTCTAAAAACTTACCAATCAATGGATTTTGATGACTTAATAAAGCTCCCACTTGAACTATTTAAAATTAATTTAGAAGTTTTGTATAAATGGCAGCAAAAGATTCGATATTTATTAATCGATGAATATCAAGACACCAATGAATGCCAATATCAACTAATTAAGTTACTTGCCGGTAGAGAAGGTATGCTAACAGCCGTTGGAGATGACGATCAGTCAATTTATGCTTGGCGAGGAGCAAACTTAGATAACCTAAAAAATCTACAAAGAGATTTCCCCAAATTAACCGTAGTAAAACTAGAACAAAATTATAGGTCAACAACTACGATTCTTAGTGCAGCAAATAACGTTATTCAAAATAATCCCAAAATTTTTGACAAAAAACTCTGGAGCGAGTTAGGCTACGGTGAAGCAATTAATATTATAGCCTGTAAAACAGAAGAAGCCGAAGCAGATGCTATAGCTCGTAAGATCACTCTCCATCAACTACAACGACAAGCAAACTTTTCTGGTTACGCTATTTTGTATCGGAGTAATCACCAAGCTAGAATTCTGGAACAGACACTACGGAATTATCAACTCCCGTATACAGTTTCTGGTGGACAATCTTTCTTTGATAAAACAGAAATCAAAGATATTAGTGCTTATTTAAAACTATTAGTTAATGATAATAACGACCCAGCATTTATTCGTGCTATTACCACCCCTAAACGTGGAATTGGACAAGTTACCCTAGAAAAGCTAGCCAATTATGCTACCTCAAGACGCATATCCTTATTTGCCGCAATATTTGAAGAGGGATTTGCTGCTCTGTGTAAAGATACCCAATTAGAAGAAATTACTAATTTTGGGAACTTTATTAATAATTTGCAATTTAGAATGCATAAAGATCCAGTTGGTGAATTACTAAATGAACTAATCTACAAAATTAAATATGAAGAATATTTATATGACCATGATACGGCAAAAAGTGCCGAGAAACGTTGGGGAAATGTGTTAAATTTAGTTGAATGGCTAAATAAAAAAGCTGAACAAGATAATAAAAGCTTACCTGAACTAGTACAAACAATAACTTTAATTAATATGCTAGATGGAAGAGATGACAAAGAAATCAATGCCATAAAACTCAGCACCCTACATGCAGCAAAAGGATTAGAATATCCATATGTATATTTAATTAGTTGTGAAGAAGGAATTTTACCGCATCAAGAATCAATTAACAATGACAACCTAGAAGAAGAGCGACGTCTTATGTACGTAGGGATAACCCGTGCGCAACGCGAACTAACTATTAGCCACTGCATGCAACGTAAGCAAGCAGGTGAACTACAAACAAAAGAACGCTCTAGATTTATTGGAGAAATGGGCACACATAATATAACCGATGAAGCAAAGCGCAAACAAGAAAAAGTTGATAATGTAGAGTTGAAAGATAGATTACAAATGCTAAAAGATATGTTAAAGTAAAATAATACCAAATATATATTATAATGGCCGAATTTATTTACAAATCGCAAATAAATCTGCTAAAATTACAAATTATTATACCTTGATACCTAACAATATTTACTTTATGGATCTCCGGGTCACACGCAAGCGTGATGCCCGAAGATGACACGACTCGTTGTAAGTAGAGGAAAACACCAATTCCAGATTTAATTAGGCCAAATAATGAAAAACGCCGTGTACAAATAGTACTTAAGGCGTGAATCATCACGCATAATTAAAAATGTGATTGGTATAATTAGCCAGTAATTAGATTTAAGCATAAGGACATCATAGCACTAGGAATAATACCAATAACTAATAATGCAATACCATTTAAAGTTAAAACAGTTCTTGAAACCACATTAATATCAGATAACCTTAAAGTAATTGTGTTTTCATCAAAATACATAACTTTAACTATTTTTAAATAATAAAAAGCGCCAATTAAAGACATAATAACCGAGTAAACAGCTAATTTTATAAACCCTAACGCCATTAAAGCTTCTAATATTTTAAATTTTGCATAAAATCCTGCTAATGGCGGGATACCAGCCATAGAGAACATAACTAATAATAAGATTCCAGCTAAAAGCGGATGCGTTCTATTTAAGCCCTTAAGATCATCAATATTTTCACATTCATAACTGCCATGCGACAACATAGTTAAAACCCCAAAACCAGCCAATGCCGTTATAACATATACAAAGGTATAAAACAACATCGCTGAGATCCCATCTATTGATACAGTCATCAAGCCTAAGGCTATAAAACCCATATGGGAAATAGTTGAATAACCAAGCATACGCTTAATATTTGTTTGAGATATTGCAACTATATTACCTAAGAATAAAGATAATATGGCTAATAACTCCAACATAACTGACCACTCGTGGCTAAGAATAACTAGCCCATTAATTAAAAATCTAATCATAAATACAATCCCAGCAATTTTTGTAACTGTACCAATAATTGTTGTTGTTGCAAGTGGAGCTCCATCATAAACATCTGGAATCCACATATGGAAAGGCACTAAGCCTAATTTAAATACTAAGCCAGAAACAATAAAAACTAAACCAAAAACTAATAAAGATTTATTTTGACCATGCGTTTGATAAATAAACCCAAATACATCTTGTAATTGTAACTGACCATTAGTGGCACCATAAATAAATGAAATACCAAATAAAAGCAATCCTGATCCTAAAGCACCCAGAATAAAAAATTTCATAGCTGCTTCTACCGATTTTATATTATCTCGATTTAGTGCTACTAGTGCATATAAAGCTAAAGATAATAACTCTAACCCCACATATAAAACTAACATATTATTAGCTGAAATCATTACATCCATACCCAATACTGCAAATAAGAAAATTAAATAAAACTCCCCTCTTTGCAATTTTTTATCAATAATATATTGTTGTACATAAAGCACAATAATAATACTTACTATATAGGTAAATAATTTTGTACCTTCAGCTAACATATCTAAAATAAACATTCCATTAAATGCAAACTGTGACTGTTTACTAAAAATTAATAGCTGAATGATATATGCTACAACCAGTGTTACTAAAGTTAGCACGGTAATTATTGGTTTTTTCTTCTCGCTTATAAACGCATCTACTAATAATATCAGCACTATCATAACTGCCATAAAAACCTCTGGCAGTGCTGGTATCACATTTATATTATTCATCTTCTTTTAACCTTCTTATTTAATGTTACTAATTAGCACTTAGTTTTGGTACTTTATTTTTTATTAATTTACGGTAAACTCACCAAAAATTATTTTACCATCTTGATAAATTTCTGGTATATACTTACTCACATCATTGCTTTCTATATAAGAATCTATTTTTAATTTAAAATCATTACTTTGTGCATCTTCAAATACATCCTTATAAAACTTCCCTTCTTGTTTTAGTGACATGCAGCTAACTGATTCAAAACCATCATAACAATATGGAGAATAAGCTAGATAATAGCCATTTTTAGCATAAACTTTAATCCTAGCACCCTCCATATAACCATCAATCCATTTATTTTTATTATCTAATGAACGTATCTGATACTTTCCCAGTGGGTACTTTGTTATATCTGCTATCAAAACATTACCAAATCTATTGGAATCATCTTGATTAGGTAAATTAAGGTAATAAAAGCCATCTTTATGAGCTGTATCAGACACCATATTATATACAATACTCTCTTTATAATATATAGCTGCGCTATAACTTTCAGGAGTGCGATTTTCTCCAGGTCTAGGATATTCAGGAACTTGCATACGAAAAGCAAAGCTAATTTGATTATTTTTGAGACCATCTCGTATTAAAATATCTTTTAAAAAAGCTATGCTATCATTTATTTTGTTTTTGATTTGTGTATGAGTGTCACCTGTACTTAAATATGAACCAATTAATTCATGACAAAGCAAACAGCTCTCATTGTGTGCATTTGGCTCTACAGGAGGAATTGAATGTGGCGGTAATTGAGACAATACTGAAACTCCTTTAACAATAAGATCATTATCCGCAGTAACATATTGAGAAAAAGCTCCACTTATTAAACTTGACGGTGAAGCAATACCAACTACACTTATATGATCGTACGGATATCCTTCAGCTCTATATAAATAATCAGTTAACTCATTCGCATATAAATTACCCTGAGAATGTGGGATCAATAATATTGAGGGTTTAGAATTTATTGTTGGGTCTTCATTATTTGCTATATATTTCATTAAGAACCTAAATTTATCCTGCGAAGTCTTTGTCTTAAATTGATTATAGATATCACCCATATTATTACCAACAAAAGTTTTGTCTTTTAAATAGTCGTCTTTAATCCCCATTTTTAAAATTTCATAATCAGTGCTACCGCTTTCATAATTTAAATGATATGTTTTCATATAAGCAATGACAAAATCATCTACAGTAATATTTTTTTGTTCCAAAGCCCTCTGCTTTGTTACATCAGCAAGTTGATGGCATAGTTCACAAAATGCGTCTCCCTCATCTGTGTTGTAGAGTAAATCAAAATGACCTTTATTTGCTATCATATTAGAGGAAAATTTCACGGCTTGTTCTAATGCATTAGCATTCTGAACTGCTTCTGCTCGTGATGTATTTATACCATTAATATGAAAGATATACATTTTTTCAACAGCAAAACACTTACACATACAGCCTATAAAAACAATTAAAAATAATGGCTTTCTCATTTCACTGCATTCCTAAAAAATAATTGCATTGCTTTTTAAAATCATATGTATCAATGCCAAAGTCAGCTGATATTACATGCCCATTTAACAAATGCTCTATTCTCCTTTGCTCTGCCAATCTCGCTGGTGTATTTCGTATTAATTTATCGTAACCTTTAATATAAGAGTCTGAATCTTGAATAGATAAACTAATACAATATATGCCAGCAGCAGCTTTATTGTCTAGATCATTAAGCTCTTTGTCATCCGTTACACCAATTTCTTTTTGATAGAAATAAGCCATTTTAATAGCAGAAACCCTCGCTCTAATATTGCTTTCTGGTATCTTTGTTAGAGTATAATCTAAAACATCATCCCTAATCCCAAATGGATTTGTAATTACCCCAATTAATTCTGCTTGAGATTCAGAAATATTTTGGTTTGTAGTTGTATTAGATTCAACTAACCCATACCCAGCGTTAGCAAATAATTGTGGGGCTTTATCTTTCCATTGTGCAGTTGTTTTTGCTGTAATACTTGTATCAGTTTTTGTATTATTAT
>JAJTDW010000017.1 GCA_021298175.1 Pseudomonadota bacterium | reverse complement strand
TTGTGATGTTATAGATTTTACTACTCCAACAATAATGCAAGGAATTCAAGGAATAGCGTTTTATAAACATTGGGTATATTTATCAAGTTATGCTAATCGGCTTATATATAAGTGCCGTGTTAACCAAGACGGTATGTTTAATAGTTGCTCTACTGGTGTAGCAAATGGGGAAACTGACCAGAAATATCGTATTGCTGGAATAGAAATTAACCCTATTGCATCAAAATTGTATGTAACTAATTTTGATACAGGAAATCCTTACACTCACGATTTACTCGGAATATATAATGTCAATGCAACAGATGGAGAACTTGGTAGTTATTTAAGTAAAAGTACATTAGCGGGCGATGTATTATATTCAACTGCCAATGCATCCGATGTAAAAAGAGCAAAACTAGGGTATCAGATTATTCCTAGCATAAAGTACTTAAATGGCAGCGTTTTTATAGGGCTAGATAATTATATTGCAACATGTGCTGCTGATGATGGTGAACTTAACACTTGTATTGAGGTCAATACTTCTGAGCCTTATATGGTAATTCAACCAGTTGAAGATATGGTATATGCATTTACAAGATATTCCAATCTGTTGAATGTTCTTCAGTCGTTTGGAAGTTGGTTTAACTCGAATATAAATGTATTAAGTAATTTTGGAGTTGGAGATAGCGAAGATGATAGCAAAGCACATCTAGTGTTGGCTATGGATTACTATAAACCTATTATTACTCCTAATCCTGTTGCTATGCCACCAAATATCGTAATTGCTGATGAGTATGTATCAGATTTTACTTATAATGGATTATCACAACCATATTGGAAAACCCATTTTAAGTTTAGAAATGATGGACCGATTGCTGCAACTAATATTAAACTTCAACATCTTGGTATAATAGCTCCAAGTGGTGGCAATATTAAAGATACTTGTAGCTCTTTACCACGCAATACTCTTAAAGTAAATCAAAGCTGTGAAATAAGCGGCTTGCAAAGCATGACTGCAAGCCAAGTATCGGTAATATTGACCTCTGATGAAGGTAATCATGTGGAGTCAACCACCCTTGTTGATCATTATAGTTCTACTAATTTACCAACAGCCGCCCGCACTGCCCCAGTTAGAAGAATTGAACCAATATATATTAATCAGTTAATACTCAGCACAAATCAAGCTAAATTTGATGTTTCCTATGATCAAGCTAGAACAAGAAATCTTGTAGATAATTCTGTAAGAGGATTGAGTAATTTTTTAAATACTACCACTAATAAGACTTTGTACGAAGCATTCTTATTCGTAAGAGGAAATACAATAGGAAGGATTCTATTAAAGCAAAAATAACAGGAGATAAATATATATATAATCATCGTCCTGGATGTTCAGCCTACGGTTCGCAATATTTTGCGTGGAATTCCCGTGAAAGTTCTTGTGATGTACTCCGAGATACCAAATTTTATTTATGGCTAAATGAAGATGAGAATGAGGGTATAAAACCTGGTACTACATATACAGGAGAAATAGAACTTGACTTAAGGATTAACCAGTTATCTAAACTGATTTTTCCGCTCACCATCCCTATAACAGTTGATTTACTACGCATACCGTAGGAGATGTTGATTCTAGTCTTTGCCGTATATGATTTTTAAAAATAAATATCGTCATTGCGAAGCTTTAGCCGAAGCAATCTAAATTTTAACTATTAGATTGCCACAACCTTGCATAGCAAGGTCTAGCAATGACGGCATGACATTATATATCTAGTAATGTGCAATGTGGAATTTTTTAATGATTAGCAGATAAAAATTTAATTACTTCTTTATTAAAAGTAGGTCTTGTCTTTTCATAAAGTAACCAATGAGTTGCTTCATGTAACTTGACCTCTTTTTTAATCTTTACATGAGTTAATTTACCAAATAAAGCAGTGTCTGCAAATAAATCCTGATCACCATAAATTACAAGTGTTGGGGTAGTTAATTTGCTAATATCATATATCGGGTGATTAGTCCAAATAGCAAATAAATCTTTCATTGGACCTGTAGCCCTACGCAATGAGCCATTAATTTTAGTGCTACTACTTAAATTGGGATTAGCTAAAATATCAACAGTATCCCTTTGAGTGATTACGGCATTAGGGTCAGCCTTAATATAAGCTCTTCCAACATCATCAACAGTTTCTCTGGATACAATTGACTCATTGCCATCCATCATGACAAACCAATGTCCTCTAATCATCTCCCAACGCACATTTTGATAAGCAAGCATATGGTTACTAAATTTAGTATGATCCGATGGGCTAGTATAAGGTCCTAAAAATATTCTTGCAACAGGCTTAGGTAATACAAAACCATACATAGCCCCAAATAAAACCAAACGATCTACATTCTTAGGGTGCTTTATTGCATACATAGAAGCAACAACTGAACCCCACGACCAGCCAAGAATAGAAACTGCTTTGTTCCTAGTGTTTTTTTGGGTCTTAGCTTGACTATTTATAAAATCAACTATTGATTCTAGCTGTAAAACAGCGTCAGAAGCTTGTAATGGGCATCCTGTTGGTAAACATTCAGGGGATGGGTTATTTTGCATCTCTAATGGATATGATGAAGTACCCTGACCAATAAAATCTACCCCCCATACATCAAAGCCATTTTGAGCCAAAGTATCCATTAAAGAATACTTAGAAATATCAAAAGAGATTAAAGATGGAATACTTAGCGGAGCAAGTAGTATAACAACTTTATGATTGGGGTTAGCTAAAGGTTTTTTCTCTCTTAAATGAATTTTTAAATTATTCTGATAATTTATATAGTAATCTTGAGTTTGTATATTACGACTAATATGATAATTACTAGATCCCCAGGTCACACGCGAGCGTGAGGCAGAGGATGGCATACTTTTATACGAGTGTGGCGCAGGAGATGAAGACTCTACTGTATTAGAAGATGAAGTACTATTACCAAAGGATGAAACGCTTAAAGATATACTAACTATAGTAATTAATAAATATTTATAAATAGCCATTATCGAAGCTTCCATTTGCAGGTGTTTCAACTTTTACCATTTCAAGATCTGCTAAATTAACTTTAACCAAATCAGGTGCATAGATCGGCTTGAGATTTTCACGCTTTAAAATCACTTTAAAGGCTTCAAAACTAGCTAAGATACCCACAATATTAGCAATTGGACATATCACTGCCCAAGGAGCATCCCCACGCACAAAAGATTCTGCCCAATCCTCTAAGGCACCAAACTCTATGGAATTCTTTGCTCTTTGATTTTTAATCTCAGAGATTTGTTGTATAACTTCTGGAGTTAGCTGTTTATTATATGATGGATGTCTTAATACTAGTTCATAAGGAGGAGTCTCATGAGTAAATGTCATGACCCCACCTCTAAATGGAGGTGATACGGCAATCCAAACCGATGGAATTTGAGCCTTCTGACACGCTCTATGTATAATCACCCGCGAGACTAAATTATCTGTTGCATCAATTACAACATCTGATCCTTTAAGAATCTCATAAGCGTTAGACTCTACTAACTTCTCTAAATAAACTTTAATATTTATATTTGGATTTATATCTAACAACGTTTCTTTGGCACAACTAGCTTTAAATTGCCCCACCCTTGATATACTAGATAACATCTGACGATTGATATTACTATAATCAAATTTATCCATATCAACAACATTTATATTACCAATACCCATTCTGGCTAGAGAAATTAAAGTTATGCCACCAACACCACCAGCACCCACAACAGTTACTGTTGCATTTGATAGTTTTTCTTGCTCCCCAGAAGTTATAACTCCATAGTTTCGAAGAAATAACTCATTGTTCAAATCGTTCATTATTGCTCTTTTCTAATGTTCAAAATCATAAGTTTTAAGATGACCACACTTTAGAACCTGTTTAAAATCTTCCAATGACTAAAGTTCATAAGCTTCAAAGTGTCCCTTTGAAGGATTAATTACTGATACTGGAGAGGTTAAATTATCTAAATCAATTATAATACCCTTAGGAGCTGGAGCTAAAGGTTTCTTACCAATTAGAATCTGTATAGCCTCATGACAGCTAAATGATGCAATTAAGGTAGCCCTAATTGGCGTTATAATCCATCCAGCAGCACCATTACAAAAATCATTAGCCCATGTTTCAGGTGCTCCACGAGTTACTGAATACAACGCCCGCGCTTTTTTAATATCTTGTACAAATTTAACCACACTAGAATCACTCATATCCTTACCTTTAGTTTTAAGGTTCAAGGCATCTTCATAACTAATATCATCAGGGAAAAAACAAGATACAAAACCACGATGCGGTGGGCTACCAGACATAGAAATACTAGGAATACCTAAAGCACGTGCTGCTCTATGCACTATAATTCTGGATGGCATATCATCTAAAGCCTCAAGCACCAAAGTATGTCCATCCATTAACTCATGCACGTTTTGTTGCGTAACTCTAATATTATGAAAATTAGTACTCAGATATGGGTTGATATCTTTTAGGTGTTTCTCTGTAGAATCACTTTTATATTCATTTATAGTTGAAGACATAGCTAACATTTGTCGGTTTATATTTGAAACTTCAAAGGTATCAGGATCAACCCCACTAATATGCCCAACACCTGCACGAGCACATAAAATCGCCTCCATTCCACCAACACCACCCAAACCAAATATAATAACCCTACTATTTCTTAGTTTTGTTTGTTCTTCTAACGTGTATACCCCAATATTTTTTTTTGTCATTTCTGAATAGAAATCATCTGAAAGTAAATTAGCGTTCATTTAATATATGTCCTATTATTTAAAGTTTTAGAGTTACTACTCAGCCTATGTGAAAGCACTGTCATTATTAACTAACAATAACATTGTATAATGCACCATCTGCATATATATATGCAGGAAATCCTGTAAGCCTCATGCCAGAATAAGGAGACCATTTTACTTTTGTAGCCAAATCCTCGTCTTTTAAGATTTTATAATCTTCAATATTTACAAATACAATATGATCATTATCTTTAACATTAAATATATTCTTGGGGTTTTTATATGTTAATTGAATAATTTTATCCAAACTTATTTTGCCGTGCTTATATGCAGTTAAAAGTAATGGTAGCGTAGTTTCAATCCCCGGAATGCCCGATGGGCATTTACATAAAGGAGAATCTTTTTCTTCCAAAGTATGTGGAGCATGATCTGAAGCAATAGTATCAATAATACCATTATTAATTGCTTGCCACAAATAATCTTGGTCAGCTATCTTTCTAAGTGGAGGATTCATTTTGGCTTTACCCTGTAATTTGTCATATGCAGAATCATCTAAAAATAAATAATGGGGGCAGGTTTCGGCAAAAACCTTTATCCCTTGTGATTTTGCATCACAAATCAAATCAATCTCCGCTTGAGTACTAATATGTAAAATATATGAAGTAACCGAGTATATTTTTGATAATTCAATTACTAAACTAACAGCTTTTTTTGCCGCATCTACCGAACGAATAATTGAATGATATTTAAAATCCGTTTCATTAGAATATTTTTGGGCATTTTCTTTAATAATCAATTCATCTTCTGCATGTAGTGCGATAATTAAATTAAATTGCTTAGCTAAAGCGTAAATAGCATGTAGACTGCTCTCATCATCTAAAAGTAAATCCCCAGTAGATGAACCCATAAATACTTTTATGCCAGTAATATTTTTATATACTTTATGAATTTGATGAAAATTATTCTTATCTGCCCCAAAAAATAATTTATAACGAAGTGGAAATCCAGATTGTTTTATTTGTTGGTTGATTAATGCTATTTTATCATTTAGACGCTCTAAAGTATTAGTTGCAGGGTTTACATTTGGCATATCAAATACTGTAGTATACCCACCATTAAAAGCAGCTTTAGCCCCTGTAATCCAATCCTCTTTGTATTGCATACCTGGAACTCTAAAATGTACATGCGGATCAATTAATCCAGGAATAGCCAATAATTTATCACCATTAATAACATCATTAGTGCCATCTGCTAAATCATAATCCATTCGCTTGTTATTAATTGTTTGGACATTAGTTATTCTTGTCATAATATACCTTTAATATTTTTTATAAAGATTGCCGATACACTTGCGTGTGAGCAAAGATCGCAATAAATGAAATTATATATTATAATTTTTTATGTTTTCTAAAGGAAAAACTTGCTCACAATAATGACAAGTTAAACAAACCTTACTCTGTCTATTTTTAGAAGTAATAAATTTTGAGACATATTGCCTTGAAACACAACGAAAATTGGGACATATTACTATATTCTGAATAGTTTTAGGTAGTTTAACATTGATTTTTTGAGTTACTTGATAATCTTTTATTACTGAAATATGTGCATCTACACAAAATAAACTAATAGCATCAATCTCATCTTTTGTTAGAACCAGGTTTTCAATTTTAATTAAATCTTTTAGCCCAATTTTTTTACTTGGTAGATTTAATCCTACACCACTTTGATTATGCTTATTTTGTAAATCCAAAATTTTTATAATATACCAAGCATTACCACATGGAATATGGTCAATGTTTATACCATCTTTAATATAGCCAATATGTTTTTTATCATTATTTAACATAAAATACTCTACTTAAAGAAATGCTGGATTAAACCACTTGCCATGAATAGCCCACCAATCCAAACTATAGTTTTATTGCTAGCTTGAGCAATTTCTTTACGAACAATTTCAATTTCTTTACGAACAATTTCGATTTCTTTACGAACTTCTCCAATATCTTTTTTTGTAGCTAATTCTTTATTTTCTATTTCTGCCCTCACAGTACTAACAGCAATTTCAATAGATTTTTCTATCTGTCTTGCCTGATATTCTGCCACTTGTTCTGAAACACCAAGTTCTTTAGATTTTTTAACATATCCTAAGGCATCAAAATGATTAACTGTAGTTGCCATGTTATTTTTTCCTTATTTAAATATATATATATATATTATACCATATCATCTATACAGTTTATTGGGTAATGCTAGAAATGTTTCCACTACCTGATTGCATAATTACCCTGTGTCCATTTGACCATGGATAAGAAGTTCCACCAGATAAATTAGAAGAAACCCTTGCAATTAATTGTCCATCATTACGACTAAATAAATTTATATAGCCTTTATCATCTACCACTAATATATTATTATTTAAAAATGCGGGAGAACCTAACCCACGATTCTTTAATACATCATTACTCCACTGCGATGCACCAGTGCTTTTATCAAAAGCATACATAGTGCCATCTTGGCTAATTGCATAAACATTCTGGTTATCAATAAGAATCTGACTAGAACTACTAAATTTTTTTGACCAAATAAGATTACTGCTAATTGCATCTAAACAAGATAAATTCCCATTAAAACTCGCAACACAAATCATTCTATCATCTAATACCGGACGCATTGCTATATCAGTTAGCTTGTCTAGATCAGTTGCACCTTGTGGAACAGCAACATTGTTTTCCCAAATTGGGGTTCCATTTGTTAGATTAAGCATCACTAAGCGTCCGCTAGGAAGCCCAACGACTAAAACTCCCCCAGATGGAACTAATTGCATAGTATTAGTTACCCTTAGAGTGAGCCCAGGAACAGGACGCTGATATACCCATAATAATGCCCCAGTTTCTGCATTATAAGCTAAAATTGAATCATCGTTGGTACGTACAACAATTGTATTACCCATAATTTGTGGTGGTTCAATTGATATTGTGGGCAATTTTATCTCCCACAGTACTTTTTCATTTACTTTGCCAATCGATAACAAGCTATTATCTACCGTTGTTACAAAAATCGAATCAGCAGATATAGCACAACCACTTGACAAATTACGTTTAATGTTAAATTTTGTAATAATAGTGCCATCAGTTGAGTCTATTTTATAAATATTCCCGTTACTATCTGCTGTAAATACAGAGTTATTAGTATCCACCACTGGGGCAAAACTGCCAGCTGAGCTTGAGCCTAAAGATCCAATATCCCAACTAATGCTAAGTTTATCAGCATTAGTTATTGGTGGTATATCATTCGGCTTTGGGGTATTATCAGTTGCACAAGCAGTTAACCCAATAAAAGTTACAGCAATACACAATAAGATATTTTTTATAAGTATTTTTATCACAAGCTTAATTACCTAAAGCATCTAATTTCATTTGAATTGCCTGAGCGAGATCAGGGCTTCCAGTTGCAAGCCCCATAGCTATTTTATATGAATTATGAGCTTTAATCTTTTCATTCATAATAAAATACAAATCCCCCATTTTCTCATGATACAGTGGCATAAGTTCTGATACGGTTTTTTCTTGCATTAGATCCATAGCCTCTTTAGTTTTCTTCTGATCAATATACACATCAGCTAATCTAAGTCTTGCTATATCCACTAGGTATTTATCTTTACTACTTTTAATTACTAAGTTTAAATATATGGAAGCTTTATCCAAATCTTTATGAGCAAATGCCACTTTAGCTGACATCATATTTGCAAAAGTTGTATACTCAATTTTTGGATATTCTGCTTGCATTTGACTTGCAAGATTATAAGTAATAACAGCATCGTTTTTTAAAGCCGCTTTTTCAAGTTTTGAATAAATTTCTGCGGCTTGAGCTGCTTTTTCTTTAGTTTTCCATTGATAAACTTCATTAGATGAATATGCAACAATAACAACAATTATAATTCCAATGATATATTTACCATAATCACGCCAAAAATAAGCTAGTTTACTGATTTGTTCTTGTTCTTCTAAGTTTAAACGCGCCATTATTATATTTCCTTTAAAAATTTACTATAAGATAGTTGATTTAATAAATTCAAGAATATTTTTCACATCCACTAACTCCTGTCTTTGTTGCTGCATAAATTTTACCATAACTTGGTTATTTTTCACCTCATTTTCACCAATTATTAGTGTAATTGCCGCAAATAAATTATCAGCCTTCTTTAACTGTGCTTTAAAACTAATATTGACAAAATTTTGAACCACAGTAAAACCATTTGCCCTTAATGTATTAGCTAACCTCATAGCGTATATTGTAACATCGCCACCAACACTTGCAATATATATATCAACACTTGGTTTTGCCGGTAATAATTTATACTCAGCCAATAATAATAACAAGCGCTCCATTCCAAGTGCAAAGCCAATAGCGTAGTTTTCCTTGCCACTTAATTCTGCAACTAAAGGATCGTATCTACCACCTGCAGATACTGTGCCTTGCGATCCAAGCTTATTAGTTACCCATTCAAACACTGATAAATTATAGTAATCCAAACCTCTTACCAATTGATGGTTTTCAATAAAGTTAATACCCAAGGCTTTTAAGTTTGCTTTCCATCCATTATGATGTTTTAATGAATCAGTACCTAAATATTCAATTAGTTTTGGAGCATGCGATACTAAATCTTGCATATCAGGATTTTTTGTATCTAAAACTCGTAGTGGGTTTTTGTATAATCTATTTTTTGCATCATTATCTAAAATATCTATATTTTGTTCAAAATATTTGATTAGAGCTTCTTTATGTTTAGCCCGCTCCTCTTTATTACCTAAACAATTTATCTGCAACTCTAGATCCTTAATTCCAAGGCGATTCCATAGATCATGCTGCATAATAATGACTTCACTATCAATATCAGGATTTGCAAAGCCTAATGCCTCAACCCCTAATTGATGAAATTGCCTATAACGCCCCTTTTGTGGTCTTTCATGCCGAAACATTTGCCCGATATACCATAGTTTTTGTGTTGTATTATATAATAAACTATGCTCAGTTACTGCACGTAATGTGCCTGCTGTGCCTTCTGGGCGCAAAGTAAGACTGTCACCATTTAATGCATCGCTAAATGTATACATTTCTTTTTCTACTATATCGGTAACCTCTCCAATAGAACGAATAAATAAGCGAGTATCTTCTACAATTGGCGTACGAATATTTTCATAGCCATAACTTTTTAGCCATTCACGAATAATATTCTCTAACCATAACCAATTATATGACTCATTAGGTAGTATATCGTTCATACCTTTTACCGCAGTCAATTTTCCTTTATTGTTCATGTGTACTCTTCCAATTGTATAATTCAAAAACAGATGCAATGAAACTCTCTCAGGTTTAATTAGACTAAATACGAAGCAACGCCTTGTACGACTAGTCCATAAGGCGCAAAGCATCACGTATAATTAAAAAAGGGATGAGTTTCAGTAGGCCCCCTTGCGCGCTAATACCACCACTACTGTACGTAGAATAATAACAAAATCGTACCATAAAGACCAATTTTTTACATACCACACATCTAGTCGTACCCGATTTTGATAGTCAACATCATTTCTACCACTAATTTGCCATAACCCAGTAACTCCTGGTCTTACTAACTTATAATAATAAAAATCATCATTATATTTTTCAATTTCGGCATCTATAATTGGTCTTGGACCGATTAAACTCATATCACCTTTTAATACATTCCACAATTGTGGAATTTCATCTAAACTTGTTTTGCGTAAAAAATCCCCAATTTTAGTTACTCTAGGATCATGTTTTAATTTAAAATCTTTTTCCCATTCTTCTTTAGCATTCTTATCTGTCAACAAAACTTTTTCTAAAATTTCAGCCGCATTAGCATACATTGTTTGAAACTTTAAACAATAAAAATGTTTGCCTGCACGTCCAATTCGCTTATGCCTAAAAAAAACTTTGTTCCCAGAGCATAAAATTAGAAGCATAAATGCCATAAATACTGGCGACAAAAGCACTAATCCACAAATAGATAAAACTATATCACAAGCACGCTTAATAACTCTATTGATTCTTCTTGATAGGTTATTCTTAAGACGTAATAAGACTTGATTACTACCAAAAAAATGGTCTAGTTGTGCACCATATAATGGCAACCCAATAGAATCAGGAATTACTGAAACAAAAGTATATTTTTTTTGCATTATATCAATCATCTTTGCATTTAGAGCTAACTCTTCTGGCTCTAAAGCAAATATCACTTCAGTATCTATTGATTTTTTTTGTGCAGATAATTGATTATAAGTATAAACTGGAATATTATTTATATTTGATAAGGATGATACACCCTCACTTAATGTTATAAAACCTATAATGTTATAACCTAATTGACGGTTTTGTTGTAGTATTTTCAAAGCATCTTTAGCATTATTAGCAATACCTACGATATATATTTCACGCTGCCATAAATTTAATTTCAATAAAATACATCTTGAAATGTAACGAAAAAAAGGTAAAACAAATAACAATAGCACCCAAAAAACAGCATTTACTAATTTTACGATATGGTGAGCAACAAGATAGGTTAAACAGAAATGAATAATTGCAAAGATAAAAATAGTTTCAAACAATAGTTTGATTTCTTCCCAAGTTGGTCGGCGCTTTGTATAATGCTCTTGCTGCCAAAATACTATTAAAAGAGAAAACCCAAATAGTTTTGCAATACCTAAGCGATTAAAATCAATGTACTCCTGAGCCCCAGGACGGATAAAATTTAAAACATATACAGCTAAAATAAGACTGGCACATAGTGCTAACCCATCAGAAGTAATTAACACCAATTTCTGAATTACTGATTTCTTCATCTTATCACAATCATTTCACATTAAGCTTCGATATACTCTCCGTCTTTGAATTCCAGACGCACATACCTTATACTTTATCGCATTAAGAACATGCTAACCTGAAACCCAAACACTTCGAGTATACTTATTTTATACTAGGTTTAATTGATGTTAATTAAGCATTATCAACACGAGTTTTTAGTTCTTTACCTGCTCTAAAATAAACAACATGCCTTGAATCATTAGATTCAATAGAGATACCATCTCTAGGATTTCTAACAATACCAGCACGTCTTTCTTTTAGAGAAAAACAACCAAAACCACGTACTTCAATGCGGTTACCATCTGCAACACTATCCACCATATTGCTAAAAATGATCTTAACAAGAGTGTCAATTTCTTTTCTAGTCATTTTAGGGTATAAGTCACATAACTTAGCAATTAAATCTGAACGATTCATAAAACACGACCTATTCTTGAGATAGTTTATCTTGTAGTAAATCACCCAAGCTTGTGGTACCTGAAGTCTTCTCAGCTTGCTTCACTTTCTTAATAGCATCAGCTTCTTCTTTAGCGTCAACTGCACGTATTGATACATTAACAATGCGATTTTTCTTATCAATATTAGTAATCATTACTGATATTTCATCGCCCACATTAATAAGTTTTGTTAAGTCATCAATTTTATTAGTAGATGCTTCTTTAAGTGGAAGTATAGCCTCTATATCATCAGCTAAAACCACCACAGCCTCAGTTGCATTAACTGATTTAACTGTAGCCTTAGCAAGAGAACCTTTTTCAACTTGTGTTGCAAATAATGCAAAAGGATCATTGTCTAACTGTTTGATACTTAGAGCGATTCTTTCTTTTTCCACATCAATTGAAACAATAACAGCTTCAACATCTTGACCTTTTTTATAGTTACGAATTGCCGCATCTCCAGCTAATGTCCAAGAGATATCAGATACGTGAACTAAACCATCAATACCGCCATTTAAACCAATGAATAGTCCAAAATCAGTGATCGAACGGATAGTACCACTTATATGGTCACCTTTTTTATGTTTGTCTGCATACTCAACCCATGGATTAACCTGACACTGTTTTAACCCTAGACTGATTCTACGCTTAGACTCATCAATTTCGAGAATTTGGATTTGTACTTCATCCCCTAGTTTTACAACTTTTGCTGGATTAACGTTTTTATTTGTCCAATCCATTTCTGATACGTGCACTAAACCTTCAATTCCATTTTCGATTTCAACAAATGCACCATAATCTGTAATATTTGATATTTTGCCATATAAACGAGTACTAATTGGGTAACGATCAGAAATTCCAACCCAAGGGTCTTCAGATAATTGCTTTAACCCTAATGATACACGGTGTTTTTCTTGATCAAAACGAAGTACTTTAGCTTGGATCTCTTGTCCTACAGTTAAAACCTCTGAAGGATGTTTAACACGCTTCCATGATAAATCTGTAATATATAATAAGCCATCAATACCACCAAGATCAACGAATGCGCCATAATCCGTGATGTTTTTTACTACACCTGATACAATATTACCTTCTTGCATTTTTTCTAAAACGGCTTTGCTATCTTCGCCATTTTTATCTACTAAAACCGCTTTTCTTGATACTACGATATTATTGCGACGACGATCAACTTTAATTACCTTGAATTCAACATCTTTACCTTCATAAGGCGAAAAGTCACGCACGGTACGCACATCAAGTAATGAACCAGGTAAGAACAAACGTACATTCTTGTAAACTACGCCTAAACCACCCTTAATACGTCCATATATTGGACCTGACAATATAGTGCCATTTTCTAAAGCTGTTTCTAATTCTGTCCATGCTGCAATTCTTCTTGCTTTATCACGTGATAATCTAGTTTCACCATAACCATCTTCTACTGCATCAATAGCCACTTGGGTAACATCACCCACTTTAACTTCAAGTTCGCCATGCTCATCTCTAAACTCGCTAAGCGGTATTACTGACTCTGATTTTAATCCAGCATTAACCGTAACGTGTTTGTTGTCAATAGCAACAACCTCAGCATTAATTACTTCACCTTCACGCATTTCAACTTTCGTGATATGTGCTTCAAACAAACTTGCAAAATTTTCCATAAATTTAAAAACTCAAAAAATATTTAATAAAAAACACCACCTTACATTTAGATTATAAATATAATTTAATGCCACCTATAATAAGTATAAATTGATAATATAATCTACGCATTGTTCTATGCTTAAATTAGTATTATCTAATAATTTGTACGTTTTATCATAACCTAAAGGAGCAATCTTCCGCTCACTATCTTGCTTGTCTCTGGCTATAATATCGCGCAAAATAGGCTCTATTTTAACAGATTTATCTAATAATTGCAACTGCTGAAATCTTCTTTCTGCTCTTTTTGCTGCTGTTGCCGTTAAAAATATCTTTAAATTAGCTTGGGGAAAAACAATGCTACCCATATCACGACCATCAGTAACTAAATTATTATGATAAGCAAAAGAGCGTTGAAACTCTAACAAGTGCTGGCGAATTTTTTCGTTTTTACCTAATAGTGATGCCATCATACCAATTTTTTCTTCTCGAATATACATACTTATATTTTCATCATTGATAAATACTCCATCATTTCGAAAGGATAAATTCATCTGGGAAATTAAAGTTAATATATTTTCAATATCAGTAGTAGCAACTTTATGCCTAATCACTAACCATGCTAAGGCTCGATAAATAGAACCTGAGTCTAAATAGTTGAACTTTAATTTTTGGGCAACTAACTTAGCAATAGTACCCTTCCCCGATGAAGATGGTCCATCTATTGCTATTACTTTAAATTTACTCAAGTTCTTTCCTTTTTGCTTTTTTAAATAATGTAAAAAAATTATTACTCGTAGCATTACCTATTACTTCAAGACTAACACCTCTTAAATCAGCTATGTACTGCCCAGTATATTTAACTAAAGCAGGATGATTTTGTTTACCTCTAAAGGGCATAGGAGCTAAATATGGAGAATCAGTTTCAATCAACAATCTATCTAAAGGCACAAACTTTGCCAACTCTTGAACCTCAACAGCATTTTTAAAGGTAACGATACCTGATATTGAAATATAAAAACCCAAATCTAAGCATTGCCTTGCATGCTCTAAGCTTTCAGTAAAACAATGCATAACAGCACCACATTTAGCAGCCTGATGATCTCTTAAAATACTTATGGTATCATCTACAGAGTTCCGAGTATGAATCACAAGTGGTAAGTTTTCAGCAACAGCAACTTCTATGTGTAGCTTAAACCTATCATGTTGCCAAGTCATATCAGCATCTTTAGAATGATAATAATCAAGACCTGTTTCGCCTATCCCAATAACCTTGGGGTTGTTTAAATACTGAAGCAAAATATCTTTAGTAAAGATAAAATCGGGAAGCTTTCCATCTGGGTGAATACCAACTGTTGCAAAAATATTAGGATATTTATCAGCAATTGCAACAACATCCTTAAGATCATCAGGACGGGTTCCAATACATAAGGCATAACCCACTTGATTTTGTTTCATTTGCAATAAATAATCATCAAGCCCACCTTGGGATTCCAGCAAATTTAAATGGCAATGGGAATCTATTAGCATATTTCTATAAACCTTTTATTGTGACTACTGCGCAACCTTGATTATTGGAGTCTGTTATGCTGAATTTCACACGCGTGTGTTATTTCAACATCTCTGTATTATGAGATCCTGAAACAAAACCCGCGGGTTAAGTTCAGGATGAGGCTGCTTAGTAGTTAGATTTTATCTTATATTTGAGTATAGGCGTAATTATATACTAATACTAATTATTTAATTATTATGATTTTAAATAAGCTTAAATTTGGAAATTATGGATTGGAAGATGTTAAACAGGTTACAAGATATTTATGATATAATTATTATCTCATATTGGAAACTCTTTAAAATAAAACTAAATCAAATTTGGAGAAAACTCTACGTGCAACATGGCAACATATTTGTAATCTCTGCCCCATCTGGTGCGGGCAAATCTTCTTTAGTAAAAGAACTCTGCAAATTGGACAACCGTATAAAAATCTCCATCTCTCATACTACACGTAGTACGCGCCCTGGAGAAGTTAATGGAATAGATTATTTTTTTATTAGCCTTGAAGAGTTTAATCAAATGTTTAAACAAGGGCAATTTCTTGAATGCGCAAAAGTATACGATAACTATTATGGTACTAATCTAAATACAATAAATAATTTTTTAAATACTGGGGATGACATAATCTTGGAAATAGACCACCAAGGAGCAGAACAAATTAAAACTCTAATCCCCAAAGCAATCTTAATTTATATTAAACCTCCAAGTATACAGGAACTAGCTAAACGCTTAAAATCCCGCAATACTGACTCAGATAATACTATTGAACACCGACTAGCTATGGCTGATGAAGATATGTCACACGCTCATAAGTTTGAATATACAATCATTAATAACAAATTTGATGTCGCATTGCAAGAGTTATATAGTATAATAATGCATCATCGCTCTGTAAATGCTATAGAGAATAAAATAAACTAAATTTACTCAAAACCCTATCTAAACTTTCTAAATTATTTTTAAGGACTTTTATTATGGCTCGCTTTACTGTTGCTGACTGTATGGAAACTATAACAAACCGCTTTGATATGACTCTTGCAGCAGCTTTTCGTGCTAGACAGATTAACAACGGAAGTGAAACCCTTTTGCCTAAATCTTCAATTAATAATGATAAAGCAACAGTACTTGCTTTACGTGAGGTGGCTGCAGATTTAATTGATACTTCGATTTTAAAAAATATCGAATAAAAAAAATGAATTTTGATTATGGTTCGTATCAAGCTTTAGTAGAAGAGAAAAAAGACGCTCTTTTTATAAGTATAAAGCGCAACTTAAGTAATAAAGAAGTTGAAACTATCAAACTTGCTTATGAAGTTGCAAGCTATTCTCACTTTTCACAAAAAAGAAAAAGCGGAGAACCATATATAACACACCCTCTAGAAGTAGCAACTATTGTTGCTGACTGGAACCTAGATGTAGCGACTATTGCCAGTTCACTACTACATGATGTAGTAGAAGATACTTCTGTATCGCGAGATGATATAGAACAAATTTTTGGCTTAGAAATTGCAGAACTAGTTGATAGCGTAACTAAATTAGAAAAAATCAACTTTGAAACAGAAGAAATGGCTCATGCAGAATATTTTCGTAAAGTTGTTTTGGCAATGGCAAAAGATATTCGTGTTATTTTAATTAAGCTAGCAGACAGACTACATAATATGTTAACTTTAGCATCTATGTCGCCACTTAAAAGACATAAAATAGCGTTAGAAACCATGGAAATTTACGTTCCTATTGCAAATAAAATAGGGCTACATAGAGTGCATTTAGAGCTTGCAGATGAAAGCTTCAAACATCTTTATCCTTTTCGCTATAAAGTATTACAAAAATCTGTAACTACCGCACAAAAAAATCGACGCCCTATTCTAGAGTCTATTTTACATAATATTCGTGGCGGTCTAAAATCTAATGGAATTGAAGCTAATTTTGTGTATAGACAACGCGCTATTTATAACCTATATAGGCGTATGGTTAGACGTAATCAAGGATTTGCTAGAATTTATGATATTTTTGAAGTTAAAATAATTGTTAATACGATTCGTGATTGCTATTTAACTCTTGGGGTTATACATAGTTTATATCAACCATTGCCTGGCAAATTTAAAGATTATATTGCAATACCTAAAAGTAATGGCTATCAATCATTACACTCAACATTAATGGGGCCACAAGGAATACCACTACAAATACACATTAGAACCCATGCTATGGAAGATGTTGCTGAAAACGGCATTATAAGCCATTGGCTAAAACATAAGAATGATGATGCATTTTTTTCTGCAAATCAAAGGACAGCAAACTGGATTGATAATATATTAGATATCCAAGCAAGTAGTTTTTCAGCTAATGATTTTTTATCTAGCATAAAACAAGACCTGTCCCCAATTGATATGTATGTATTTACTCCTAAAGGAAAAATTATAATTTTACCCAGAGGTTCTACCCCTCTTGATTTTGCGTATTTTATTCATAGTGATGTTGGGAATCATTGTTCTTTAGCTAAAATCAATAATAAATTTGTAAAATTAAATACCAAACTCCAAAGCGGAGATATTATTGAAATTGTAACAAATAAAGATACAGAGCCATCTCCAGAATGGCTTGAAATAGCAATTTCGGCTAAAGCTATTAGTAAAATAAAACAATACTTAAAAGAACAAAAATATGATGAAGATGTAAGCAATGGACAAAAATTAATTAATTATTCTTTAAGTGCTTTTGGTTCATCCATTGTAGTAAATAGCACAGCCCTTGAAATAATTACTAAGAAGTTTTATCCTAGGCTAACGGTTGCTGAATTGGAACATTGTGTGGGTGTTGGTAGCTTGTCAGCTTTGCTTATAGCCAAAAACATATTAAACATACCCGAAGATAAGGATGCACAAATCAAGCTTAGCAATTGCCCTAATCTTTCAATTATACAAGACCCTAACTGCTTGCCATTACCAAATGATAAAGTTTTTGCTAAGATCTCCCGTAATGGTGAAATATCACTGCATAAATTAAATTGTAAACAAAATAAATCCATAGGGCTTGATAATTTAACATTTGTCCATATAACTAATGACATAGATCGGATGTTTTTGTCTAAAATTCATGTTCTCCTACGCAATATTCCTGGTACCTTTACTAAGTTTTCAGGTATAATCGCTGAGAAAAATATAAATATCATTGAGCTAGCTCAGGAAGTATCGACCGAAGATTCAGCATCAGTTACAGTAACACTTGGAGTTTTAAACCTTAATCAAATTGAAGATCTGCGTGATTCGCTATGTGAAGTTGATTTTGTAGAAAAAGTCCATTTAATATAAATATAAATTTAGGGGTATAATGTTATGATATCAAATAGTAATCCTAGTAACCCAACAAGCGCAATTGGAAGCAATAATTCTATACCAATTATACCGCTTAAAGACGTTGTTATTTTCCCTAATATGGTAGTGCCACTTTTTATTGGACGCCAAAAATCTATTGCAGCTTTAGAAATTGCAGCACAAAGGGATAACACTGTAATTTTGTTGAGTCAAAAGAAGCCTGAAGATAATGAAGTTACAACTACAAATATTCATGAAATTGGAACATTAGCTAAAATACTACAAGTATTAAAATTACCAGATGGAACAAATAAAGTTTTAATTGAAGGTAAAACCCGTGCAAGAGCATCTTCTATTACAGAAAAAGATGGCTATTTATCTGCCCAAGTAGAAGAAATTGCAACTAAGCATGATATTAGCAAAATTGAACTTGAAGCAGTTAAACGGGAAATAATCCAAAGCTTTGAAGAATTTGCCAAATTAAATCAAAAAGTTCCAGATGAAATTGTCACCTTAATCTCTAAAATAGAAAATATTGAACAGTTAACAGATGTGATTACTACTCATGTAGTAATGGAACTTGATGTTAGACAAGACTTATTAGAAACTTCATCTCTTAAAAAGCGTTTAAATAAACTCCTTAGAGAGTTAAACCGCGAAATTGAAATCTTAAATGTTGAAAAACGTATTCAAGGACGTGTTAAACAGCAAATTGAAAAAAATCAAAAAGAGTACTACTTGCATGAACAAGCAAGAGCTATTCAGCAAGAGCTTGGTGAGGAGGAAGAGCTATCTGACCTAGAAGAGCTTGAAAACAAAATCAAAAAAGCTAAAATGCCAAAAGATGTTGAGAACAAAGCTTACTCTGAACTAAAAAAATTAAAAATGATGCCGCAAATGTCTTCGGAAAGTTCAATTATACGTAATTATATTGAGCATCTAATTGAATTACCATGGGGAAAAACCACTAAAACTAATAAAAATTTGGATAAAGCCCAAAAAGTCTTAGATAAAGATCATTATGGTTTGGATAAGATAAAAGAACGAATTATTGAATATCTAGCAGTACAAAAACGTGTCGAAAACAATAAAGCTCCAATTTTATGTTTTGTTGGACCTCCAGGTGTTGGGAAAACATCTCTTGGTGAGTCTATAGCTCGTGCTACTGGACGCAAGTATGTTCGGGTTGCCCTAGGTGGCTTACATGATGAAGCCGAAATTCGTGGTCATCGCAAAACCTATATTGGTGCAATGGCAGGTAAAATATTACAAAACATTAGTAAGGTTGGGGTAAAAAATCCATTATTCTTATTTGATGAAATAGATAAAATCGGTAGCGATCATCGTGGTGATCCAGCATCTGCATTACTTGAAGTATTAGATCCAGAACAAAACAAAACATTTGTGGATAACTATACTGAAACTCCGTTTGATTTATCTGAAGTAATGTTTGTTGCTACTGCTAATACCTTAAATATTCCTGGACCATTACGTGATAGAATGGAAATTATTCGCTTATCTGGCTATACAGAACAAGAAAAACTTAGCATTGCGGAACAGTATTTAATCCCTAAACAAATTAAAAATAATGGATTAAAAGCTAGTGAGTTATCTATTCAAAAAGATGCTTTGTTAGATATTATTCGCTATTATACAGCTGAAGCAGGAGTACGTAACTTAGATCGTCAAATAAATAAAGTTTGTCGTAAAATAGTTACTAAAATAGATCTGGCAGATACTGCTACTAATGCTAAAAAAATTATAGTTAAAAAAGATAACCTGCATGAGTTCCTTGGAGTTCAAGTATATGACTTTGGTGTTAGCAGCGTTGAAAATCGCATTGGACGAGTAACTGGGCTTGCTTGGACAGAAGTTGGCGGAGAGATTTTAACGATTGAAGTTGTATCCATTCCAGGAAAAGGGCAGATTATTCGTACTGGGCAACTTGGTGATGTAATGAAAGAGTCAATCCAAGCAGCAATTAGTCTAGTACGTAGCAGAGCTAATGCTCTTGGTATAGAAGAAAAGTTTTATGAAACTCGAGATATTCATGTGCATGTGCCTGAAGGTGCAACACCAAAAGATGGACCATCAGCAGGTATTGCAATGGTTACTGCTGTTGCGTCAAGCTTAAATCATATCCCAGTTAAATCATCAGTAGCAATGACTGGTGAAGTAACACTTTATGGTGAAGTATTACCTATTGGTGGATTAAAAGAAAAACTTCTTGCGGCATTACGAGCTGGAATCAAAACAGTTTTAATTCCTATTAAGAATGTTAAAGATCTTGAAGAGATTCCTGATGATATTAAAAGTGGATTAGAAATTATACCAGTTAGTACAGTAGACGAGGTTTTAGCAAATGCTTTAGAATATAAACCTATACCTATGGTAGAAGAGGCTAAAGTTAACATACCTCCTCCACCTGAGGCTGTGAAGGTAAGTAAAACTCGTGCATCATCTTCTATAGTATAAATAAAACCCCCTCATGTAATATGCGGGGGTTTTATTTTAATTTGAGCTATTTATTTGCTACTATATGGGTTGGCAAATTCCAAGCGTTCCATGATCTGAGCTTCTAAATCCTCCATCTTTGTAGCATCAATGTCAGTTTGATGCTCAAAGCCTTGCAGATGAAGAATACCATGAATAACCATATGCGCATAATGGGCTAAAATATCTTTTTGTTGCTTATTTGCTTCCTCAACAATAATATCATCGCATAAAAATATATCACCGTATAATAAAGAAAAGCTATCCCTTGACTCAGAATACTCTAAAGAAATCACGTTAGTTGGATAATCTCTACCTCTATATTGTAAATTTAACTCTTGAGACCTTTTAGAGGTAACAATAGTAATATTGATATTTACCGCTTGATAATCTTCAGTCAAAGACTCAGCTAACCATTTACTAATTTGCTCACGTTTAGGTTGATGTACTCTACGGATATTTTTAGTTAATGAAAAATTTAACATTAGGAAATACCATAAGAAGGTAACAGATTAGCATTATCTAATAATTGAATTATAATTAAACCTGCCAAGATTACTAATAAACTATAAAGCAAAGCTTTACTAGGTTTTTGCTCTAATTTAGCATGCTCTTTTATTAAACAACAAATAATAATTATATTAGTTAACATGAGTAAAATTATTGCCTGTTGTAAGATAAATACAAATCCATTTGGAAAAAATAATGCAAAAATTGCAGGTGGCAACATTGTGATTAAAAGATTATTGAAAATCCCACGTCTAGTTTGTTTTATTCTAAAAGCATCACGAACATAATCGTAAGTTGAAAGCCCAACTGTTAAAAATGAAGTTAATAACGCAATATTTGAAAATACATTTAAGGATAACCTCATAACATTAGGTATATGAGTATTATTAGTCATAGCATAACTTATCATCATACCAACAGATTCTTTTTTACTTAACAAACTAAAAAACGTATTGCCTACCCCACTGCGTGGAATTAAGCTAAGCATGATTCCAACCCATAAAATATATAATATAACAGGTAGAATCAAACCAACCCTAAATATTTTGCGACAAGTATCACGATTATAGTTATTAAGCTTTGCTACTACTGGAATAATAAAATGAAACCATAAAGCACCCAAAAAAATGGGTAATGCTCTAGGTAAATAACGCAGCTGCTCTAATGCAAGATTAACTAAATCATGAGATAAAAAAGATAATCCAGAGACTACTGCTATTAAAAAGCTAGAAAGCTTAATATAAAAAATAACCTTATTGGATTTTAAAACCCAATAAGCACCTTTAAAAAAAATAGGTATAAAGATTACCAGAAAAATAACTAAAGATAATTGATCAGATGAATGTATGCTAACTAAAGGAAATACAGTTTTATTTAATAAGTCTGCCCCTCCAGTCATATAAACTGAAAGTAGTGCATACATAAGAGCACCGTTAATTAACCCAGATACTACGACTCCTGTACCACCGAAATTATGCTTAACAATAGTAGAGGTATTTATATTATTTTTGTATAATAAAAAAATCTCTAATGATACACTAGCTAATATATATGAAAAAATCGCAACGAGGATTAAAGATATTGAAGAAAATATAAAATTTGGACCAGATGCTAACATAGGCATGGCTAAACAACCAGCACCCATAGCACATCCAGAGATCATGAAAACACTACCAATGAAATTTTTATTTGGCAATCTAAACTCCTTAGATTGTATGTGAAGATAAGGTAAAGGATGGTGCCGCGAGCCGGAATCGAACCGGCACGGGAGTGAATTTCCCGAGGGATTTTAAATCCCTTGCGTCTACCTGTTTCGCCATCGCGGCATATGAAAAGGCACCATCGTTCGTGGAGGCGGGGGTCGGGATCGAACCGGCGTCTACGGCTTTGCAGGCCGCTGCATAACCACTCTGCTACCCCGCCATTACTAGCTTTAAAGCTAAAAACAATTCTGGAGCGGGAAACGAGGCTCGAACTCGCGACCCCAACCTTGGCAAGGTTGTGCTCTACCACTGAGCTATTCCCGCATTAAATTTTCTATTATCTACTTTGCGAGATCTCTCTCTAATCAAACTATCTAACGAGGAGAGCATTATACCTAATAATTTACTTGCTTGTCAAATGAAACTATTAAAAAAAACTTATTTTTTTATAAGCTACTAATATAACACATAAAAATATTTTAACTAGTGAAGACATTTATTCAGTTTTGATAAATATTTCTATACTTCTTATTTTATAATTATTCCCTAGGGAATTTAAAATGGTATTAAACTTACGTAAAAAGAGGCTCATTTCTATTGAGGATTAAGAACCTGTTAAATATCTTCTAATCTGCCATGAAAAGCAATAACTGATATATTAAATAGGTTCTAACAAATTTTTTTTATTATAAGTGACAAAATACGCTTTATATGATACAATATACGTAGGATATTAATAATAATGGAATACAGCAGATGGATAACGACTTACAACAATTTGATTTAGTTCTTTTTGGTGGCACTGGGGATCTGGTTACAAGGAAGTTATTACCCGCCTTGTATAATGCTTTTAGCAATAATAGTTTGAAGCAAGACTCGCGCATCATTGCCCTGGGTAGAAAAGAATTATCAAAGGATGAATATTGTAAATTTGCATACGATAAGGCAGTTAATGCTAAACACGCAATCGATGATTTGCGCTGGAAAGAGTTTTGTACATTGATATACTATCTTAAAATTGATGTAAATCAAAGCGAACAATACACAAATTTAGCTCATTTTTTAAACCATAATATAACTAATATATACTATTTATCTACAGCTCCAAATCTATTTAAACCGATTTGTGAAAACCTAGCCAAAGCTAAGTTAAATCATGCTAAATCAAGAATTGTATTAGAAAAGCCATTGGGGCATGACTTACAATCATCTAATGAGATTAATGAGTTTGTTGCTAATTTTTTTGAAGAACAACAAATCTATAGAATTGACCATTACCTAGGTAAAGAATCTGTGCAAAATCTTATGGCAATACGATTTGGTAATACATTGTTTGAAGCTCTATGGCGTAGACAATGGATTTGTAGCATTCAAATCACTATTGCAGAGAAGCTAGGTGTTGAGTCGCGTGGAGAATTTTATAATAACACTGGAGCTTTACGTGATATGCTACAAAATCATCTGCTACAATTATTATGCATTGTTGCAATGGAACCCCCATCCTCTTTAAATGCTGATACTATAAGAGATGAGAAACTTAAAGTATTAAAATCATTAAAACCCTTAACCGAAGAATCTGTCTTGCATAATGTAATTCGGGGACAATATAAATCTGGCGCAATAGATGGTAAGCCAGTTATTTCGTATATTGAAGAAGAGAATGTCCCACCTGATAGTAACACAGAAACTTTTGTAGCATTAAAAGCCGAGATACAAAATTGGCGCTGGGCTGGAGTTCCATTCTATTTGCGTACAGGAAAACGTATGCAAGATAAAGTTGCTGAAATTGTGATTCAATTTAAAGACATTCCATGCAAAATATTTCCATCTAGCATGAGTAATTTCGCCAATCGATTAATTATTCGCTTACAGCCAGACGAAACTGTGCAACTATATTTTTTAGCAAAAAAACCTGGGGACACTAATGAATTACAACCTGTTTATTTAGACCTAGATTTTAAAAAAATGGTGAATGCTAAACATAACCCCGAAGGATATGAAAGATTATTACTAGATGTAATTAGAGGAAAGCTAACCCTATTTGTACGTAGAGACGAGCAACAAGCCGCTTGGAGTTGGGTTGAACCAATTATAAACACCTGGGGAAAACTAAATATAACCCCCAAAGCGTATACTTCAGGAACTTGGGGACCATCGGCTGCATCTGCTTTACTTGCAAAAGATGGAATATCTTGGCATGAGGAGTTAATATAATTATGAAAACAGCTAATTTGAAACACAATCTCTTACTAGCTTGTATCTCTATAAGCTTTATAACTATAGGGGTTAGTTGTACAACAACTAACCCTAGAAATATACCTACCCCACCTAATATGGTAGTCAAAAATCCTGTAAATATTAATGAATCCTCATCAATACCCGTGGCAAATAAAAAGCCTGAAAGTAGCATAACAACAAAATCTACAGCACGTCAAAATAATAGATACGAACCATTAACAACTATTGAAGAAGGACGCAATAATGGTGGTATTGTCACCCAAATTAAAGTCAATAATCGTGGAGATATTCCAGATTATTATATTTACCCAACACAACAACACAACTTAAATATAAATAATCCTCAACGCAATATGGCACCCCCTACATGGCAATTAAACTGGTAAGGTAGCCACTAAAATTATGGGCAAAGTGTAAATGTGATTCTGGAAGAAGATGAATTACACTCTAAACCTTTCTCACCATTCTCGGCAAACCGTATGGCTAAGGACTCAACTACCGCTTTGCCATAATTAGCACGTTTTTCGCCATGCTGTTCTTCTTCAACTATCAGCATACCAATGTGCCAATATGTATGAACCGTTGTATTATTAATCTGACTATAGATTTTATTACGAGCATTATTGATTAGCTCTCGTACTGTTATATTTTAATATACTCATTATTATACTTGTTTTGATTGGATTGTAGTAGATTTCTTTAGATTGTATTAAACAAATAGCTTTGTAAATACGTTGATTTTAGTAGGGTTATTGTACGGTATTGGATTTTATTAGATACTGAATTGGTGGGTGGCGGGAATTGAACCTTTCGCCACAACCATTTATATTCAAACCTGTTAGAACATCACTATTTTTTGATATACTCAAAAATATACTTAAAATGGTTTTTGTAATACATTAAAAACAGTCTAAAGTTATATTATTTTTGGCTCACACAAATCTTGTATAATCTTGTTATTTATCATGCTACTGAAAGCATCATCCCCTAGTTTATATACCCCTACAATATTATTGACATCAATATTAGTCTTTATATAAAATTCATTAACATTAGAAGGAAAATATACTTCTTGATTGCTCCAATTGCATACTGACCATTCAAAAGATTTATTAAAATAACTCTTTACATAGGCTTTTACCACTCCATAGGCTATATTGTGCCTAAATCTCATTAAACTATCAAGCTCATGAAACATAAATTTAACCATAATAATCGCTGGATAACCGATAGATTTCAATAAATTAGAATCACGCTCCCATTTATATATATTTTCACCTCCCCAATTATTTAGTAAATGAATTATTCCATTATAATTACTACAAGAATCTTTTAAGGTAGTGACCCAAACCATATCTTGACGTTTTCCAGCATACAGAAATGCATTATCTCCAAAAGATTTATCAGCTTCGCGTCTCAGATTATTAATCGTTTCGGTATCTAAAATCCCATTTTCTGAAATATATTTTAATTTGTTGTTTATTAATTGTAGAGTTAAAATTTTTAACCCTTCTACTTTAACATTTTGTATTTCAACATCTAATAATCTTGTATAATGTACATACATAAATGACCTATCAAATAATATTTTATTAATGCTTTGAAAACGCATTATACATGCATCAGTAAATCTATTACTGTATTCACAACACCCAAATGAAACACACTCTTCACTCAACTGCATAAAGTAATGTTCTGCATCACAATAATCTAAAAACAATGCATAATTATTTTCTAGAAAATTGAGCAGTTCTTTTGGATACGTCTGTACGTCTGATATATCTATCAAATCACTCATTTAATTTTTATCAACATAAATATGGTACCATATTAAAATTGAAATAATATGAGTTTGTTATTTTGCATGTATTACCCTAAATTTAATATTGTATCTAATCTCTTATTGTTGATTGATACCTTTTTATTTATGTTGCGTGATTCAATCTCACCTAATGTATTACCAGCATCATTTTTCCAGACATCCCATCCATTAACATTGCCTCCACAAACAACCCCAGCAGCTCCACTAGTTGAATTAAAGTCATGGCTTTGTTCAAAAACAAAGGTTTCTGAATTTACCACCCCAGTTTCAATTAAACGTAGTCTTGCATTTTTGATTCCATCACGACATGAATCAACCTCTTTTTTAGACATTTGACTACCTTTATATATTCTAAATTTCTTACCTTCTATAAGAATACCAGTAGCGTTTAAATATTTAACAGTTTTAATGTTATTTTCCAGTGATTTTGATAGCTTTTCAAGTTTTTCACTAACTAATAACCCTTGATAACCCAAAATAGGCATTATCATTAAAATATATTCTAAAAATGTATTTACCTCTGGATATACATATTCTGGTAATGATGATTCTGTACCTGTATTTCCATTCTCACAAAAATAGTTAATAGATTTTTTAGCTAACTTAATTAGTTTATATTCAAGATTTTTAATATGTCCTTTAGATAAAACTTTAGAGCAACTAAAAACAATAATTTCCTCAAACCATGATTTATCATTATCTTTTAAATGTTGTTTTATTCTTTTAATAACATCTTCTGATTCGCCAATATAAACCAGAGATATATTTTTACCCTTATCGTATCCAAACAAAACATATATTCCTGATATTGAGTTTTTATATCTAGAATATAAACTACTTATACCTAGCCTAGAGCATTTCATGCATTCACCAGTCCAATTAAACGAAGATACAATAACACAATTATCAGGTGAACCATCTGGTAAATATAAGTTTAATGTAAGCTGCTTACTCACTAATGTCTTTCTATAAATAAATTACTCTAAAAACCATGGGCTATTCTTATAACCCTGTGGTCAACCTTTTTGTAGCCAATATTTTTTTATTGGCATACAAAACAACATCTTTTATAACTAGCTTTTGAATCGCTGAAATAAATGTTTCCATAAAGTCAAAATCTATTTTTCCGTTTTTAAAAGGCAACTTAATTTTTAACTCATCTGCATCTGTTGCATAAAAATTTCTTGAATAATCAAATTGTCCAGCATGAGATGATTTATGAATCACACTAGTCACAAAAACTGCTGCACATTTTTGTAATTTCTCAGTATGTACAACTGCTACATGGTCATCAGCACCATACTTATAATTGCGGTATTTTGCAGAACCAAACATATCTATTGTAGTGGTATTTTCAGAAAAAACTGTTATATCATTTCCAATATAAGCTGAAATACCCTCATCAGTTTCACCTGCGGTTACAAATGGTAATTTCCCATCAATTCTATCTAAACTCTTCAATCTTCGACCACGAGTTGATTTTCCAAATAACTTTTCAAGATTAAAATCTTCCCAATCAACATTTTCAAAATATTCTAAAGCTTGGTATTCTTCAGATGTTAATTTATAATCTTTTAATCCAGTAACTAATAGATAGGCTTCTAGCTCGGCGATTCCTTGAGCTTCTAGCTCGGAGATAAAGCTCTCCATAAAGTCAAAATCTACTTTCCCGGTTTTAACAGGAAGCTGGAGTTGTTTATGTTTGATTTTTTCCCATCCGGCTTTATTTGTCCATTCATAATTACCATAAATCGTTTTTGATATTGAGCTGACCAAATATAGATAATGATTATTATTTAATAAATCACTTGTGTTTTTCCATTTTATAGCATAGGCATCTTGTAATACTGTAAATTCATTGCTTTGATAAAAAGTAGCACCTGTATTTGCACCATTTGCAGATATAGAAATAATATTTTTTAAAATAGTGGCATTTTTCTTTGGTACAAAATTATTTAACCCTTGATTTTTAATACCAGCTGTTAGTGCTGGTAAAACAAAATTATTTAAAGGTTCACTTGGCAACTCAGATGTTTTATATTTTAAAGTTCGCACCTTAACTTTTTCAAACAAGTCGCCTATTTTAAATTCACCCCACTCAACGTTTTTTAATTTTTCGTTAAGTAGGGCATCTACTTTCCCAATTGATTATCTTCTCTAGCCTGTTGCTTAAGAATATTACTTACCTCCCATGCCAAATAGTCGCTAACTGTTTTCTTAAAATCTACAAGCGTTGGCTTACTATCAATAATTTTGTGCTGATCATAATTCCAGTTTGCCCCAGAATCATCAATAAAACCTTCAACATAAACCTCGTTTAAATTCCATTTGGCTTCAACTTTGGCACTCTTTCCTGCTTTATAAATTTTCACAATATCCGAATAACGCTTAGTTGGCTCATCTATTTCCTGTAAAGAGCGACGTGTACGCTTATAACCATCATTTCTAAAATCAATAAATTTAACCGTATTCTCATAATCATGTGGTTTATATGCTTCAAAAATATAAACACTAGTCTGCACGCCTGCCATCGGTTGAAATAAGTCGGTAGGCATCTTTATACTAGCTTTTAGCGTATGCTTTTTAAGGATTGATTTATTGGTATTAGTTGCTTTACCAGAGCCAGCCGAGTCTTGAATAATAATTGCCCCAAGTCCGCCTTTCTCCATTTTATCCAAACCAAAAGCAATAAATGGCATACCATTTTCATCATAACTAAACGGTGGATTTAGGAGTAATTTATTTGCATTAAATTTAGTATATAACTCTTCTGGTGTGCTAAATGTATTGCCTTTTTGAATATTTGAGCTACCATCTCCTCGCAATATCATATTGGTTGCAGCAAGAGTGAACATTTCAGCGTTTAACTCAACCCCTAAAAGTTGGTTTTTCTTTATTTTTTCTATTGCATTATTAGCTTCACTCGTTTTTTTGCCATATATACCTTCTACATTTTGTATCATAAGCTCCATTGCTGAAATTAAGAATCCAGCAGATCCAGTTGCCAAGTCCATTACCTTACTATCTTTATCAACGTTTAATAACGTTGTCATCATTTTAGTAACATAAGGTGGTGTAAGCACAATCCCAATCTCTTTACCATCGCCTAAAGCATATTTCAGAAACTCTGAATACATCTCACCCATAATATCTAAGTGCCCAGCCATCGCATCAATTGATAAGAAAATATTATGATAAATAAAGGTAAAAATTTGCTTATTGCTACTAGCATCGCCATTTATTAGCTTTGCTACTTCTTTATCAAGCTTAGTTATCTCATCTCGTTGTGTATCTTTTGATATTTCTGAGAAGCTTGCTAACATAAGATTGCGTTTATCAAGAGGGATTTTCCGTGCGGTTAAAAATTCTTTGATTTGATTAACAACTTGCACGCCATCACGTTTAGAATCTGTCTGCGTACCTTTCAAGTCCTCAGAAATTAAGCCATCTTGAATTTTATTTCCTTCAGTATCAACCACATTTTGCATTGATAAAAGCATACCTGACACATACAATACTCTCTGAGATGCGGTAATATTATGGTTATGCATAAGTTTATTAAGTCTTTTAGCATAAGATTTTAATTTAGCTTGAGAATCAATTAAAATATCATGCTTTTCTGATTCGGTCAAAGTAGCGTTTGTATAAAACTCATCAAATGTTTTTTGATTTTCCAGAAAATCTAAAGTAGTAACATTTTTTAGAAGCTTGTAAGAATGCTCTCCAGAACCATAAACATAATAAATTTTTACTTCAACATTATCATCAGAGTCACCAGCAATACCAATTGCAATTGCTTCATGATATTTGCCTGATGCAATTACGCCTGTAGCATAATATAATGCTCCATTTACAGCGTATTTCTGAATAGACTTATCATCAAGCTTGATACCGTCTTTTGTTTCATAAATCAGATTTTTGATACCAAGCTTATTTTCAATGAGAACAGGAAGTTGATTATATTGGGTGATGCTAAAATCAGGCTTACCAAAATTTGTTTTACTCTCTGTTTTTGCTCGACCTCTTAAAGCATCTTTGAGATAGTCTGGAATAGCAGATTCTGTGTAATAATTATTTTGATTTTTTAACTTTAATTTATCAAATTGAAATTTAACCCAGTCATTAACATGGTCTTCTAGTCTGTATTGATTATGTAATTTTACCATTTTCTTCCTATGTTAACATGTAATCTTTGTAGTTATAACTAAGATATTTACTCACCATTATACTGTCATTTGTTTACTAATAGCTATTAAAATTCTAGTATTGATAACAAGCCACGAGCATCTGTTGTATTATTTACAAAATTTTTTACTTTACTTTTATTCATTATAATCGAAATATCATGAATTGAACCTATTTCAAGTTTATAAGCCTTATCAATATATTCATCACTAGCTTTGATTCCAATTCTGTACTCTTGCTGGTAGCTATAATTATCAAACTTACAAAATATATTCATATCCTTAATAACTGGAGCTTTTGCAATATAACTTACACTATCAGCTTTAGAGCTTAACTTATCCCTTCTAATTGCGCCAAAGATTCGCTCTATGAATTTATCGGTATTAGTAATTAATAAAAACTGGTCACCAAACTCCCACATGTCATCACTAAAAATCTTATTGTCACCCCGTATAGGAGAACCTTTTTTTACATGAAAGCAGCACCAAATATGTGTCAGCGGAGAGTGTTGTTGCCCATATGTTATTGCAACATCATGAACAATACTAGAATGTATTATCTGATCCTTTTGTATCACATCCATCTTTGCATTTTGCAAATATATGTTTGTATTCTCAAACTTATCAAATAAATGTAGTTTTGCATAATCATTTTTTTTAAAATAACTAACTGGGTTCATGTATATACAACCATCTTGCATGCTATTTAGAAACTCTCTAGGTTGAAATTTAAGAAAAAAGCACCACACAACAACACCTCCCTTAATTACCAACTTAAAACATTGTTATTACAGCTCTTAACGCTGCTCTATCAAGATAAACGTGGTCAGCCAATGTTTTATCATAGGCAACAACCTCATCCCCATACTGGCAAACTAGACCATTGCTAAACTTTATGCATTGCACATAATCATAGCAAAATTTATCTTGTACAAATGGGTTGGTTTTATATTCTTTAGATTCTACCCCGATTTTAACACGTTTGGCTTGCTCTAGTTTATGACATCCGCCAGAAGTTACATGCTCATCTAAATTTAACCATAATGCCTGTTTAGCTTCATTAGCTAAATCTAGCACATTCCATATGTCTAATCTCTCACCTAAAACCTCACTTAATTTATTCCTTGCTTCTTGTAAATAATAGCGTGGCTTGATTAATCTATTAGCTTTTAAGTTATTTTCTAGCGTTGTTAATCGCTTTGATAGGGTTATAAATGTAGCACTCATCGTTTATTAGCTATAGCTCCCAATTCTTTTATTGATTTTGCACAT
>JAJTDW010000025.1 GCA_021298175.1 Pseudomonadota bacterium | reverse complement strand
TTTACTTAGTCTATGGGCTCTAGCATCAATTTTAAATTTTCATTGCGAGTCATTACATGGTAATGATGCGGCAATCTGAGCTTTCAATAATTAAGCGTCTATGAAATAAAGTAACTGGCTTAACGTAATTAGTCTAACTATGGTATAATTTTTAAAATTTTATTTGTAATTTAAGGTCATAAATAGCATATGAATAAACTAGAGGAAGTCTCTCAATTAAAAAAGCAGCTAGATAATAGCAGGCCGCTACATCAAATAACATTAGAATCGATAGTGGCTGATTTAAGATTAAAATATACTTATAATTCAAATGCACTGGAGGGTAATACTTTAACTATATATGAAACTAAAGCTATTCTTGACAACGGTGTTACAATATCTGGTAAGCCTCTTCGCGAGCATTTAGAAGTAATTAATCATGATAAAGCAATAGATTTATTGTTAGATTATGTAAAGAATAAAGTACCTTTAAACTTAAAAAGTATTCTATCTTTTCATGAGATTATTTTACGCCAAATTAATGATGATTGGGCTGGAAGACTTAGAAACATTCCTCTTAGAATCAGTGGTTCTCAACATGTGCCAATTAGCCCAGCTAAAGTATATACTGCGATGGAAAGCTATATAACAGATATGGAAAAATCTAGAGAAAAGCTCCACCCAGTTGTATATGCAGCTATTGCACATGCGCGCTTAGCCAACATACAGCCGTTTATTGATGGTAATGGTAGAACTTCACGATTGGTTATGAATATGGAGCTAATGAAAAGTGGCTACCCTATAGTGCTTATTGATGTAAACGATAGAGCCTTATATTGTAGATTACTAGAGCTGGGAGATATAAATAATGATTATACTGAATTTACTGATTTTATTGCTGATTGCGTAAAAAAATCCTTAAAAATTTACTTAGATGCTATTGAGCAAAGTTAAGTATACTATTGGCAATGGTTTTAAATTTATTTTATTCGTAATACAAGGGTAACAAAATGTCAAATGAAAAAAATATAAATCAATCAAATAGTTTTATTAAACATATTCATTTAGAAAATTATAAATCAATTCTTAAGGCTGATATTAGTTTAACAAATCTTAATATCCTTATTGGTGCTAATGGAGCAGGGAAAAGTAATTTTATTAGTTTTTTTGCATTTTTACAACAAATGCAAAAAGAGAATCTACGAAATTATGTTTTAAGTAAAGGTGGACAAGATGCCTTTTTGTATTATGGGATAAAGCAGTCCAACTATTTAGCTGCAACTGTTAAATTTATTGCAAATGGGATGGAAAGATTAGATTTTGGTGCAGATGTTAGTTATGACATTAGTTTACAATCTACGAATGATGGCTTTTTTAAATTCAATTATGAAAAAATCTTATCGCATGAACCAAATGGAGATGAGGCGTATGTTGCTAATCTAAATAATAGTAGTTATGAGTCACAAATTGAGAACTTATCACATATAGCATATGGAAAAGCAAAAGATAAAACATTTGATAGTGCAAATTCAGTAGATCTTGCGTCTGCTATGGCTCTCTTATATAGAAATTACTGTTTGGCTATTCAAGTATTCCATTTTCATGACACAAGTGATAGCTCTCCATTAAAAAGCATAGTAAATAAAGATGATAATTTATTTTTACGTTCCGACGGTGCAAATATTGCAGCTATGCTTAAATTGGTTTATGATAAACATCCAGAATATTATCGCTTAATTATTGATACAGTGCGTATGGTAGTTCCTGATTTTCATGATTTTGTGATTCGTGATACTGAGTTTATTACTTTGGAATGGTTTAATAAAAATAATGTTGATATTCCATGGAAGGCTTATTATCTGTCTGATGGTTCGCTAAGGTTTATTGCCTTAGCAATATTATTATTAATGCCAACAGAGTTACAACCAAAAACCATTATTATTGATGAGCCTGAGTTAGGTTTGCATCCATCAGCAATTAATATTCTTTCTGGGCTTATTAAAAGAGCTGCGAATGAACTTCAGGTTATAATTAGCACTCAGTCTCCAGCACTATTAGCTAATTTTGAACCTCAAGATATAATTGTAGTTGATAAAAAAGATAAGTTTAGTGAGTTTAAACGATTGAATAAAGAAGATTTAAATACATGGTTAGAGGATTTTAGTTTGCCACAACTTTGGGATATGAATGTTATTGGTGGTCGTCCATGATGTTGAGTCTATATTTTATTGTTGAAGGGCAAAGCGAAGAAAATTTTATAGAGAAGGCACTTATTCCATATTTATTAGAGAATAATAATAAATTTAATTATAAGTGTTTGAATCTATGTGGTGGTATTAATTTTTATAAATTAATTAAGTTAATAGAAAATAATATTAAGCAATATGATTGTGTAACAACTTTTATTGATTTAGTAAGATTAAATAATGCTAAATTTGATAATTACTCGCAAATTATGCAACAAAATATTTCATCTAGTGAAAAAGCCAATATATTACAACAACAATTATCTAATAAATTAGAATTTAATCTCCGCCAAAAGTTAATTGCGCATATTCAACCATACGAATTTGAAGCATTATGTTTTGCTGATGCTGATAATCTAGCTAAAACTGACCCAAAGATAGCAAAAAATCTAGGAAAAATAAAAAAAGAAATGAGTAGTTACTCAAATCCAGAATTAATAAACAATCATCAATTACCAGCAGCAAGGCTTGCTAATTATGCTTATATTAAAGAATCTAGTACTTTTGCACAATATTGTGATATAAATATAATTCGAGCATGCTGTCCACACTTTAATCAATGGCTATCTCAGTTAGAAGAGGTTTTATTAAATAAAAAGAAAGGAATAACATGTGTGGAATAAGTGGTTTTATTGCTTTTACAACTATAAAAGCTAAACATATTGAGCTAATGAATAACCAGATAAAGCATCGTGGACCAGATGATGAAGGGTATTTATTAGAGTTTGCTGATAATATTCAAGTATTAGGTGGTAATGATACAAACTATACAAATAATGAATTACATTATACACCAAAAGATAATATTAATCAGCACTTAGATCAAGATGTGCATATAGCATTTGGACATAGACGCCTATCTATTGTAGATTTGTCTCCATTAGGTCATCAGCCATTATGTATTGATAATAGTAATTACTGGATCACTTATAACGGCGAAGTATATAATCATATCGAGTTACGTTTAGAGTTAGAGCAATTAGGGCATATATTTCTATCACATAGTGATACTGAGGTGATTTTGCATGCTTACCAAGAATGGGGAGCTTTATGCCTAGACAAATTTAATGGTATGTTTGCATTTTTAATTTATGATAAAAAGCAGCAACAAGTATTTATTGCACGAGATAGATTTGGAGTAAAGCCTTTATATTACTATCAAGATAATACTGGTGTTTTTTTTGCTTCGGAAATTAAACAATTTACTGTATTACCTAATTGGCAGGCTAAACTCAATCATCAACGTGCGTATGATTTTTTAGCCCATGGTTTAACTGATCACCTTGATGAGACTTTATTTTTAAATGTAAAACAGCTTAGTGGTGGAGAATATGCAATAATTGACTTATCTAATTTTAATAAAGATACTGTTTTTACTAAAACACGCTGGTACACTTTAAAAGATAATAATTACTCTGATAGCTACGAGCAAGCATGTATTGATTTTAGAGAGCTATTCATTGATGCTGTTAAGCTAAGACTCCGAGCTGATGTTGATATAGGTTCATGCTTATCTGGTGGCTTAGATTCTTCGGCTATTGTTTGTACAATGAATTTATTACTTAAAGAACAAGGAAAACAAGAGTTACAGGCTACATTTTCTGCTTGTAGCCATTATAAAGAGTTCGATGAGTCTGAATATATTCACGAAGTAGTAAATAAAACAAATGCTAATGCACATTATTGTTATCCTGAATTAGAGCAACTATTTAATGTAAATGAAAAGCTAACCTGGCACCAAGATGAACCATTTGCCTCTACTAGTATATATGCTCAATGGTCAGTTTTTGAGTTGGCAAGCAAAAATCAAGTTAAAGTACTCTTGGATGGTCAAGGAGCTGACGAACAGTTAGCCGGTTATCAAGGATTGTATTTTCAGATATATTTAAACGAGTTATTACACAAGGGTAATATACTAGGGTTGATTAATGAAGCTAATACATTGAATCAAATCCATGGGTTTAATATAAAAAATGGAATTTTAAAAAGTATTATGAGCTTATTACCTAATCAAGTTAAAAACATAGTTGGTAAATTTATGGGTAAAGTGCAATATAAAACCAATTGGATTGATACTCAGAATCTTAAATTTAATGATACTAATCCTTTTGTAGCCTCAGGCATAGATAAAAAGAGTATTAAAAATACCTCGTATAGCCAGCTTATATTAAGTAATTTGCCAATGTTATTACATTTTGAAGACAGAGATTCAATGGCTCATTCTATAGAGTCAAGAGTGCCTTTTATAGATTATAGATTGGTTGAGCTTGTGTATAGTATGCCCAGTGAGTATAAAATTAAGCATGGAGTTACTAAGCGTATATTAAGAGATGGCTTAAATGGCATTTTACCTAATAAGATAAAAAATCGCATGAGTAAATTGGGTTTTGTTACTCCAGAAGAAATATGGCTTAAGAAGAACCCCGAAATTTTTAAACAAAAACTTTTAGACGCAATAGATGGCAGCAGTGGAATATTAAATCCGGCTATTACGTTACAGATTTTTGATGAAGTTATTGCAGGTAGACGTAGTTTTGATTTTTGGCTATGGCGGGTTATTAGTTTTGGTACTTGGATGAAGTTATTTAAGGTAAGTATATGACAAAGAGTATAGTTATATTTAGTTACCATTACTTATGTTCTAAGAACAAAGCAGGTTTTCATTTTATTGCACAAGAGTTAGCTAAAATGGGTCACGAAGTTACTTTTGTTTCTACACCTTATGGTGCTATTAACTATAATAAGTTTAAAGCTAAGGGCGGTAAGTTTGCTGAGTTAAATACTTTAACGCGAGTAAATAATAAATTATCATCTTTTGTGTTATTTAGTTTATTACCCTTGATTTCATATCGCAATAAATTATTAGATATTTTACTACAACCATTATTGGTTTTGCAATATAAACTTTTACTTAAGTTTACCATAAAAAAATATATTAAAAATGCTGATATTATTGTATTTGAAAGTAATCAGTTTCTACGATTATTTGATTATATACAATCACAAAATAAATCCGCAAAATACGTCTATCGGGTTTCTGATTTAATGTGGTGTTTACCTAACTTCCCTCAGTGGGCTATAAATTATGAAAATACAATTCTTAATAAATTTGATGTTATTTCAGTTCCATCTGGCTATATGTTTGAATATTATACACCACTTATAAAATCAAAAACTATATTACAGTTGGATTATCATGGCATTGATAAACAAATATTTGATCAAAATAATGATCCATCTCCATATGATGACGACAAAATAAATCTTATTTGGGTTGGGGTTTCATCTTTTGATATTGATTTTATTAAGATAGCTGCTAAAATAAAGCCAGATTGGATCTTTCATATCATAGGTATACTAGAGCCGATTTCTATGTCAAATGTGATAGAATATGGGGTTATTTCATTTAAAGCCACAATTAAGTATATCAAACATGCAGATATAGCTTTAGCTTGCCATTTGTATAAAATTGGCGCTGAATCACTAAGTAATAGTTTAAAAGTTATACAGTATAGCTATTGTGCTTTACCTATTCTTGCGCCACAGTTTATGCATTATTATGCAGGTAATAATATGTTTTACTATACACAAGGTGATGAAAAAAGTATTGCAGAATGCTTACAAATGGTAGAAAATTTAAAGATTGATAAATTAAATTATGAAATTTTAGATTGGAATGAGACTACTTACAAAATTTTTGCACAAATCATATAATATTTTACGTAGTTGAATAAATATCATCAAGGAAATTGGAGCTTAAACATGAAAGATTATAAAGGTGTTATTTTAGCTGGAGGATCTGGGACTAGATTATACCCATCAACTCAAGTATTATCTAAACAATTATTACCAGTTTATGATAAACCAATGATTTATTATCCTTTATCGGTTTTAATGCTGGGGGAAATAAAAGATATTTTAATTATATCAACCGCACAGGATATTGGTCGTTTTGAGCAATTGCTTGGAGATGGTAGCAGCTTTGGGATTAATCTATCTTATACGGTTCAAGAAAAACCAGAGGGATTAGCTCAGGCTTTTATTTTAGCTGAAGAGTTCCTAGATGGTTCGCCGTCTTGTTTAATTTTGGGTGACAATATTTTTTATGGTAATGGACTAACTGAGATGCTACTTAATGCTAAATTAGCAGATGGTGCTACTGTTTTTGCTTATCAAGTTTCAGATCCTGAGCGTTATGGGGTGGTAGAATTTAATGAGAATAAACTAGCTGTTAGTTTAGAAGAAAAGCCACAACAGCCAAAATCAAATTTTGCGGTAACTGGCTTATATTTTTATGATAAACATGTAGTAGAATACGCCAAAAACTTAAAACCTTCATTACGAGGTGAGTTAGAAATCACAGATTTAAATAAAATATATTTGAATCAGGCTAAATTAAATGTTATAACAATGAAGCGCGGTTATGCATGGTTAGATACAGGAACACATGATTCATTACTTGAAGCCTCTAATTTTATTCAAACTATGGAGCATCGTCAAGGAATAAAAATTGCTTGTTTAGAGGAAATAGCTTACCATAAAGGATGGTTAACTAAAGATAAAATAAATAAAATGCTAAATGTAAATGGCATGGGGAAAAGTGGTTACGTTAGTTATTTACGTAAAATTATAAGCGAGTAGGTAAATGGAGTTTATACATACAGCACTATCTGGGGTTATATTAATTAAGCCCAGAGTATTTTTAGATGAGCGTGGGTTTTTTTTAGAAAGTTATAAAAAATCAGAGTTTTTGAGTAATGAGATTAAGGAAGATTTTGTACAAGATAATCATTCAAAATCTAGTTATGGGGTATTACGTGGATTACATTATCAATTAGACCCTTATGGGCAGGGTAAATTAGTGCGTTGTAGCTATGGCTCAGTTTTTGATGTTGCAGTTGATATTAGAAAAGATTCACCAACTTTTGGTAAATGGGTAGGGTACGAGCTATCAGCAGAAAATAAAGCGATGCTATATATTCCTGTAGGCTTTGCTCATGGATTTTTAACTTTATCTCAGGATGCGGAATTATTATATAAAACAACTAATGAGTATTCTGCAATGCATGATAGAGGCATAAAATATAATGACCCTAATATAGGGATTACTTGGCCAAAACTAGATATTGATTTTATTTTATCCAATAAAGATCAAAATCAACCATTATTAAGCAATATTTTATAGTTCGCTGTCATTGCGAATAATGCATAACATTGTGTGGCAATCTTGTTAATTTTAATTATGAATGGTTATTATATGAAAAAAACGCTATTTGTAACTGGGGGTGCTGGATTTATTGGTTCAGCTTTGATCAGATTATTAATTAAACAAACGGATTATATCGTAGTTAATATAGATAAATTAACTTATGCTGGCAATTTGGAATCATTAAAAGCCTTTAGCCATAATGAACGTTATCATTTTGAGCAGGTAGATATTTGTGATAAACATAAGCTAACTAATTTATTTGAACAATATAAACCAATTGGAGTGCTGCATTTAGCGGCAGAATCTCATGTGGATAGATCTATAGTTGGTTCTGAGGATTTTATTCAAACTAATATTATTGGTACTTATACTTTGCTTGAAGTGGTGCGTGATTACTATACTAAATTAAAGTCTATACTGGATACGAATACTTTAGAATCATTTAAATTTGTGCATGTTTCAACAGATGAAGTCTTTGGATCTTTAGGCGATAGTGGCTATTTTAATGAAAAAACTAGTTATGACCCAAGATCTCCTTATTCTGCAAGTAAAGCTAGTAGTGATTTATTAGTTAAAGCTTGGTTTCATACATATGGCTTACCAATAGTTATTACTAATTGCACCAATAACTATGGACCATATCATTTTCCAGAAAAGTTAATCCCATTAGTAATTAATAATGCTTTGCAGTTAAAGGAACTGCCAGTTTATGGTAAGGGTAATAATATTCGTGATTGGCTTTATGTTGATGATCATGCACGTGGTCTATTATTAGCTTATGAACTTGGTATAGCTGGAGAAAGCTATTGCATTGGTGGTCATAATGAAAGAACTAACCTAGAAGTGGTCAATATTATTTGTGATATATTAGATGAGTTAAAACCGAGAGAAGATAATAAAAGTTATCACGAGTTAATAACTTATGTAAAAGATAGAGCAGGGCATGATTATCGTTATGCAATGGATCCTACCAAGATTGAAAATAATTTAGGCTGGAAACCCCAAGAAACATTCGTAACTGGAATCCAAAAAACTATTAAATGGTATTTAGATAACCAAGATTGGGTAGCTCATGTGCAAAGTGGAGAGTATTTAAAGTGGGTCGATACAAATTATACTAGTCGTATTTTAGATAGGTTTATATAAAAATTATGTTAATAAATTTTTTTAGATTTTATGCTACTTTTATTGCGGGGTTATTTATCTCTATTTTAGCTATCTTTCAGCTAATGTGGATAGTTAATATTTTTATACCGTATTTAGTCTTGCCTATATCTATAGTGATAAGTTTAATCATTACTTATTTATTAGTAAAAAATGATACCTCGTATCTTGGTACAAAATACTTTAAAACAGCATATCTTGAAAATTTATTTATTACTATAGTTGTTTTTATACTTGCTGGACTTGTAGCGTATTACTCATTTGATAAAGCTGGAGATGGCAGGTGGTATCACCAAGCCATGATTATATTATTAAAAAA